>JAKVBZ010000012.1:36871-98926 GCA_022448645.1 Pirellulaceae bacterium | reverse complement strand
AGCTCCCAACGTACCGACTTTCAGAAAGTCACGCCGATTGACTCCGTCGCACGTCTGTGCCACTCCACGACCCACCAAATCAATCATAACTGTCTCCCTATCAGGCGGTTATGCCTAGAATTCCACGGGATCGATTATAACCTCTGAAGGATCGACAATCGACACTGAGTTGATACCTCCATGAGTCAGGTGGAATCCCTGTGACGTCCTGCTTCAACATCGTGAATTTGAAATAAAACGTACGATGAACCAAACGATCCAGCTGTATGGCGACTTGACCTGCCGGCCGTTTGTCGAGCTGTTTCCGACGCCATTTTCTCGCAAAACCACCACCCTGGGTGTGACCTGAAGACAAAACCAACAAGGTAGTTCCCCTGATGAATGTGCCCGCTTTTCTGCCGCCCTCCAAGTCCAAACCAGGATTTCCAAGCTGTGTTCTTGTGGAAAAACTAAAGCCACAGACAAAACTGTTTTTTTGACAGTATTTCAGTAAACAGTTAAAATGAAATAACTTATGTAGAACCATTCACAGGACATCTACATGTCGCAAAATTAGATAGCCTGGGTCGCTTGGCACAAAATCATATCAGCTTCTCGATTGCTGGAAACGGGCGACATTTTTTTGGGGGAACATTGTTAACGGTGTGCCACTTGGCGATGAATCCGATGTCAAAAGCAATAACAACGAGGATTGATGGGAGCGGAATAGAGGTGTCTTTTGAATTGCAAGCTGTCGTCCTTTAGACAATACGATAAGGCGCTGTTAAGTCGCACACGGACTCGCCATGATGTTCGACGCTACGAGCAGCTCGAAGCACGAGAACTGCTGGCGTTTACTGCCATGCCGAATGTGAACGTTAGCGGTTCATCGGTAGCATGGGCTGATTTTAACAACGATGGGTTCACAGATCTGCATGCGGGATCTTTGTATCAAAACAACGGTGGCAACGGATTCACTCAGGTCAATAGCTTCGGGACAGGATCTTGGGGCGATTATGACAATGACGGATGGCTTGACTATGCCCTCAAAGATGCTGGCATGGTATACAAAAACGTAAACGGCAATTCATTTACTGGCATCGAATTTGGTGAAAATTTCCCCAACGGACCCAAAGAAGCTTCTACGTTTTTCGATTTGGGTGGCGATGGTGACCTAGATGTTTACATCGCGGGATATGAAAACGAAGCTCAAGGTTTCGCTCCAGTCGCCGACGTCATTTATGAATATGACAGTGACACGGGTACCTTTCTCTACAATGCGTCCCCCGGGGGACGGAACGGTCGTGGTCTCGCCGTACTGGATTACAACGAGGACTTGCTTGACGACGTGTATGTCACGAATTACCGTCTACAGGCAAACAATCTTTGGGAAAACTCGGGATCGAGTAGCTTTTCAACGTTCTCCGACGTGGCTTCGTCTATGGGAGCCACCGGTGGCCACGGACATGGTGGTGGATCGTCAGTCGGCGATTACAACAACGATGGTCACATTGACATCTTCGCTCAGAATTTTGCACATCCAGGCCAACCAGAATCTCGATTTCTGATTAACAAAGGTCCCGCAGGCAACTACGCGTTTGAAGATTGGGGGACCAACGGCGTTGCATTTGTGGAATCGTATCTGAACTCAGCCACTGGCGACGTCGACAATGACGGAGATCTGGACGTTTGGCTTTCTGCAGTCTACGGCGAATCAGCTCGGCTTTACGTGAGCAACCTGGGATTGTCCACTGGATCGTTCAGTGTTTCGGAGGCAACTGGTGCCTATGGACTAAGCGGAGTCGGAGTCACCACTCAAGGCGCTTTCGGCGACATGGACAACGACGGCGATTTAGACTTTGTCACTAACAATGGAACGGTGTATGTCAATGACACCAGCCAAACCACTTCCAACAACTGGCTGCGTGTTAAGCTTGTGGGAAACGGTATTAATGTCAACGCGATGGCATTCGGGACCGTGGTCCGAGCCAATCTGGGTAATGGAGTGATCCTCTCACGCCACGTCGAAGGTGCTTCCGGACGAGGATCCAATCAAAACGAGCAAACGTTGCATTTCGGTCTCGGATCACACTCAGGACCGGTTCCTCTCGAAATCACCTGGCGCGATGGCACCCTTCGGAATGTGACCGTCGACCCCAATCAAACAATCACGATCCCTTACTCAGACCTTCCAGGATTCGCTGAAATCCCGATCGGAGAAACCGGGCACATCGCAACACTTTCCAATATCCCCCAGACGATCTCACTTTCGAACACCTACTCAGACCCAGTCGTATTTGCCCAGTCTGCGACTGCAAATGGCCAACAACCGGTTGTTGTACGTGTTACGGACGTCATGGCCGATCAATTCACCATCTATCTTGCCGAACCTTCCAACGAAGATGGGATCCATGGTAGCGAAGCTGTTTCGTATGTGGTTCTTGAAAAGGGCAATCATACGCTGGCCAGCGGAGAACAGTTGGAAGTAGGGACCATCGATACTTCCGCTACCGTAGGAACCCTACTCAACAATCTATGGCATACTGTTACTTTTCAAGACTCCTTCGACACCGTTCCCGTCCTTATGTCACAAGTGCAAACACGGTCCCCTAGCGGAGAGGACTACTTGCAGACGCGACAGTCGATGATCACTGCGACTGGATTCGAAATCTCCCTGGAACAAGAAGAAGCAATTACCACACCGCACCATTCGGAAACCATTGGCTACCTGGCCATGGACAAGAGTTCAGGGTCATGGAATGGCTTGCCTTTCGAAATAGGATATTCTCAAGTAAACGTCGGGCAAGACCTCATACAGATCAACTTCGGGACTACATTCTCGAATGCTCCCAATGTCCTCACGTCGTTAAGCTCGTACCTTGGAAGCGACAACGCACATCTCCGCTACGCAAGCCCCACAACAACCAGTGTGCTCGTAAAGGTAGAAGAAGACACCACATTTGACGAGGAGTTAAATCATACGGCTGAACGGGTCGCATTCTTGGCAATCGACGGCGCAGGACTGCTTACCGGCTTGGAACCACAGATGAATATTGGCAAGGTAGGCGCAGTCACCAACTTAACCAATCTGCCTCAGGTTATTCTGCTCGGGCAATCCTATGACAATCCAGTAGTGTTTGCCCAATCAGCGAGCACAGAGGGACAGTCACCGGTCGTCGTGCGCGTGAGCAATGTCCAGCCAGATCGCTTCACTATCTTCCTGGCAGAAGCATCCAACGACGATGGAAGTCATCGGGAAGAAACAGTTAGTTTTGTCGTGCTTGAGGCTGGCACACATCAGTTAATCGACGGGACGCGTCTGGAAGTGGGAACTGTCGATTCTTCTGCGACTGTAGGTCGTCTGGTCGCGAATCAGTGGGAGCCAGTCTCTTTCTCGGCACCCTTCTCGGATGCGCCTGTTCTATTCACACAAATTCAAACCACCAACGATGGCAACGCAGGTTTCCTCAAAACACGACACGACGCCGCGGCTAACACTGGATTTTCTGTTGCCCTTGAATCGGAAGAGCAAATCTCTAATCAGCACTCCAAGGAAGAATCCATCGGCTACTTCGCCATTCAGGCCGGAACGGGAACATGGGGTAAATTGACGTACGAAGCGGGTACCGTTACCAATGTGACAGATCAGTTTACAAGTCATTCATTTGGCACGTTCTATTCTGCACCACCGGCATTCCTTTCGTCGATGGGCACTTACGCTGGCCAAGATAACGCTCATGTTCGCTATACAAATCTCAGTGGGAATAGTGTCGAAGTAAAAATAGAGGAAGACACGACATTCGACACGGAAATCGCACATTCCAACGAAGTCGTCAATTATCTGACACTCGGTGGTCAGGGGTCCCTGTTTGCCTCTCGGCCGTTCCGAGATATCGGAGAAATCGGACAGATTCCTAATCTAACTGATTCACCTCAATCCGTCTCTCTGATCGGACAATACATCAACCCTGTCGTCTTCGCACAGTCCGCTTCTGCGAATGGTGGACAACCTATTACTGTCCGTGTCAAAAATATCCAATCAGACCGTTTTGAAATCTATTTGGCAGAGCCATCCAACGAAGATGGCTCACACGGTGCCGAATCGGTGAGCTATCTTGTGCTGGAAGCAGGTACCCACCAACTGCATAACGGCGTGCACGTGGAAGTTGGTACGGTCACCACAACAGCAACTGTCGGACACAACATGGATAACACTTGGGAACCGGTAAGTTTTTCCTCTCCCTTTACACAAACGCCCGCCATCCTTAGCCAAATCCAAACTGCCTCAGCACAGGGAGACCGCTATCTCAACGTCCGGCACAGTGCCGAGTCTACGGAGGGTGTAAGTTTGGCCCTGG
The DNA here is from genome assembly GCA_022448645.1 of Pirellulaceae bacterium. The sequence continues at coordinate 94,589 of JAKVBZ010000012.1, read as the reverse complement.
AGCCCGAAGAAGTGGTTACCACTGAACACATGGCTGAAACAATCGGTTACGTGGCCATGACGGCCGGCAGTAGCGCGTGGTCCGGATTGCCATTTGAAGCAGACCGAACTCCCGTCGCAGTCACCCATGATTGGTACGATCATGCATTCAACATCGGGTTCACTGATCCGCCAGCTCTCCTAAGTAGTCTGGCGACGTATAACGGCACGAACAGCAGTAATGTACGGTTTAACAACATCACCCAGACCGGAGTTCAATTTAAAGTTTCTGAAGAAACAACCTTGGACACTGAAATTAATCATTATTCTCCTGAGTCGATAAGCTATTTGGCAATTGGAGGCGTGGGACTTATCACGGCAGTAGCTCCCTCGATTCCGCCTCAAGTGACCAATGTTCAGCGAAATTCCGGAAACGATACACAAGACCTGTTAGACTCACTGGCCTATACCTTTCACGAGGACGTGACAGTCACCTCCGACGCGTTGCAATTACATAACACGTCAATGGGAGGCGTTGCGGTCGACCTGGCACAAGTTGGATTCGCTTATGATACTGCCAGCCTGACTGCTACTTGGGATTTTATCCACGCACCTGCTTTACCTCCTGCCTGGTACACCGCTACGCTGGACGCCACGAAAGTTTCCGACACCAGTGGATTGGCGTTGGATGGCAACCAAGATACGACTCCTGGCGATGACCACGCCCATCTGTTTCTGATAGCAGCAAGGGGCGACACCGACATGGATGGAGACGTCGACATCAGTGATTTCAATACGTTAGGCCAAAATTATGATCCCAACAGAATGGGTGGTACCATCGGCTGGGAAAATGCCGATTTCGACGGTGATGGCGATGTGGACATTGCCGACTTCAACTCCCTGGTACGTAATTTCTCACCGTTGGGCTACGCATCGCTGCCATCGCTTTCATCCCACGTTTCCGAACCAACCGTCATCGCAAAGAATGACGGAGTTGCTGCTCCATTTCAGACCGTCCGTTCTGATGCGACAACCGCAACACTAGCTCGCGTGGACCGATCGTTCGCGAATTGGGACGCTAACGATCATCTCTTTGTCTGGGACGAGATCACAACACGTCGACGTCTGCGCAAGCTAGAACGATGAGCTTGCGTGTGAAACATATCGCCTTAATGGGCATCCTGGGTTGCTTCTCTCATTTGCCTCTGCTGGCCAATGAGAAAGCATTTTTTGATCTCGGACAACCTCCTCGCAATCTCTCGGATTTGGTCCAGTTGAGCGACCGCCTCGTACGGCTCGCACCGTACACGGCCCAGCGTACTGTTGCCGTGAGGCAGTCAGAAGGCCGAGGAAGTGGGGTCATTGTTAGCACCGACGGCCGCGTGCTTACAGCAGCACACGTCATTCGTGACATAAATCGTGACATCACGCTTACGACGTTTGACGGAATTCAACTAAAAGCCCAAGTCCTCTGGCTCGATACCACGCTCGATACCGCAATGCTCAAAATCCAACGTGACCAGGAGTGGCCGCATGCGAAGCTGGCGCGCTCATCAAATGTTCGACCAGGGACCTGGTGCATCGCCACAGGCCATCCCAAGACAAACGCTCCTAGCACGTCACCACTAATCCGTGCGGGCCGAATCCTAGGAGCTGTGAAGGACAGGATCGCCACGGACACAGTCCTGACCCACGGCGACTCAGGTGGTCCTCTGTTTGACATGAATGGCAAGCTCATTGGCATCCACAGTCGCATTGGACCTCGTGTTGCCGATAGCATTCACATACCCGTTGAATTGTTTGTCGATCGGACGATTCCGCCAACGACAGAATCCAAGTCTACGAATGCTCACGATGCCAATCGACAAGAACGCGTACGGCGATTTTACCGAGGAGCCCCCTCTGAGATCGGCAGAAACCATGAACTGGTCCGCGCTGCCTTTATTGAGTTAGTCTCCAAGGTGAATCAAAGTACGGCAAGAATCTATAATGCCAAGAACAACATGACGTCACTGGGAATCGCTGTCGATCAAACTGGACATGTGCTGACTAAGTGGAGCAAGTTACCCACAGCCCCGTTGTGCCGATTCGGTACAGGCCCTCTGGTTTCCGCAAGATTCGTCACCGGGGACCGTGCTTACGATGTCGCCTTACTGAAAATCAAAACCAAAGAGCGTCTCGTACCTGTCTCTTGGAAAAAATCAAACAGACCATTGAGCCCCGGAACACTACTCGCCACGCCATGCGGTTTCGACCAGCTACCAATCGCCATCGGAATCTTGAGCCGTGTCCCGCACAGCCTGCCCCACAGATCTGAAATACCCCACTCGGAGGGCCAGCGTGAACCGCCAGGGGTCAGCACACAACGTGCTGGATTCCCACACGTCTTCGATCATGACTCCATCGTACCGCCGCACCTGTGTGGAGGCCCCGTCGTTGACGTAACTGGCGCCGTGGTCGGGATAAATATCGCCCGGGTGAGCCGAACGTCAACACTTGCGATTCCGGTCTCTGCAGCCCAACCCCTGTTGGAACGCTTGCTTTCGGAAACACACAATTAATATGAAATCTAGCAGACAAACCGATGGCACGAGAACGGCCGCGAACGTGCGTGAGCCAACGGCGCTAGCCCAGGATTATTCACTTCAGAATCCCTGCCGCAGACTTGTGTAGCAATCCGCTACCATGTGAGGGACAATACACGCGTGCCTATGACCAGGTTAGCGCATTCAGCTCGCGACATCTGCTGTGGGTGGTTTCCGAACGGCTGTTATCCAGCTTTCCGCCGCTGGTCTGCTTGACCGATAGGACGAACAGGCCTTGTGATCGGCAGATCAGCCGACGTCCGTACATGATTTCCCGCAACGCGAAACCCATGGCGAAGAACATCGGATGCGTGTTCATCAATAGCCGCCAATACTCGCTCTGCAACCTCCACGGCATGATATCCCTGCAGCCCGGTTACCTGAACGGGATGGCCCGACAGGATAGCATGGCCAAAATCCTTCAACTCATCAAGCAAAGGGTTGGTGGACTCTAAGTCGACCTCTTCGATTGGCAACAACTCATCGAACAAGTGTTGCTGAAAGTGCTGTCGTTGCTCAGGCAACAATTCTGCAACATCGAATCGCCCTTCTGACAGTTGATCCGAGCGATGTATCAGCCTCAACGCTGGTTCAGCAAAATCAAGATCACCGAACACATCCTGACCAAAAATCTGCATGGTTCGCTGAGCTTTAAAACTAGTACGTGATGCGGTCAAATTAGCGACACAACCATTTTCAAAGTGCAATCGCGCCTGCGCCATATCCTCATGACCGCCCATGACCGACGTTCCCAGAGCATGAATCTCGCGAATGGGTGCTTTGACAAAGGACAAGATAATGTCCAGGTCATGAATCATCAGGTCAAGTACTGCACCAATGTCAGTGGACCGAAACGTGAAACCACTGGTGCGCACCGACTCAATGTAGAGCGGCCGTTCCACCGCCAACCGAGCGGCACGTACTGCAGGGTTGAATTGCTCGATATGCCCGACTTGCAAGATCACTCCGCGTTCGGTCGCGAACTCTACCAAGTCTTGGGCCTGTTCGCTGGTAACGGCCAATGGCTTTTCCACCAAAAGATGAATGCCGTGATCCAACAGCTCCTTGGCAACAACATGGTGATGAACAGAAGGAGTTGCCACCACAGCAGCGTCAATGCTGGACGCCAACGACCCAATCTGCTCGAACACAGGAACATCTAGTTGCTGGGCAACTTGGCGACGAGATTCCTCAGACGGATCGACGATACCTACTAGCTGAAAAAGCTCTGTCTGCGTAGCCAATTTCGCATGGAGCCGACCCAAATGTCCGGCGCCGATGACTGCCAGTCGTAGACGACTCACGCGGCTCTCCTCAGTTCACGCCCTCGGCCATGCCGGCCTTCTTGCTGAGTTTCTAGAAACTCGAAGAGTTCATTGACTTGTGGAGTCAATTTACCTTCGCTTCTTAACAGCTGCCGTGCCTGATCCAGTCCAACTTTTGCACGATACAAAAGACGGTGAGCTTCTGAAAGAACATCAATCACCTTCCCCGAGAAATCGTTTCGCTTGAGTGCGACAACGTTTACACAACGAGGTCTGGCTGGACAACCTTCAACAAGCATGTAAGGGGCCACATCCTGGCGTACGCTACTTTTTCCTCCAACAAAACAATAACGTCCGATCGTGGCAAAGTGATGAACTGCTACATCCCCCGACAGGGTCGCATGGTCTTGAATGTGAACGTGGCCACCTAACATCGTTCCGTTTGCCATCACAACGTGACTTCCGATGCAACAGTCATGCGCTACGTGCGTTCCCGCCATAAGGAAACAGCGATCTCCGAGTGTTGTGACACCCAACTCTTTTTCTGAACCTCGATTGATCGTCACGTTCTCACGGATTACGTTGTGATCGCCAATGATCAGCCGCGTGTCACTGCCGGCATAGTTTAGATCTTGTGGAGCACCACCAATGACCGCGTGCGGGAAGATATGATTTTCGCATCCCAGTGTCACATTCCCCATGATGGTCACGTGGTTCTCCAAGCGTGTACCTCGTCCCACACGAACCCTGGGGCCAATCACACTGAAAGGACCGATGACGACATCCTCGTCAATCTCTGCCCGAGAATCTACGACAGCATGTGGAGAAATGTGAACGGTCATAACGTCGGTAATAACTAAAAAAGCTTATTTCTCGAGATTCCAACGCAACAAAAACGGTTATCGAACGATGGTCGAGAGGGCGGGAGTTTTATGCATCTTTGCATCACAAGGGGAGCCGTGTCGTTTTCTTCTATCGTAGAATCAAGCAGACAATCGAGTTCCACGAACAACATTCATTTCTGCAAGTAATGTCTTGACCAACTCGGCGTTAAGCCGATGTCCGCTGCAATGCGCCACAAAATGTCCGACAAAATCACATTGCGACAAGAACAGGTCACCGACCAAGTCGAGCATTTTATGTCGCACGCATTCGTTCGAAAAACGCAATTCGTTCTCGATAGGCCCTTCATCATCGAAAACCAGCACGTCAGCAGCGGTCAACCTCTGACAAAGACCTTGTTGTACCAGCCACTCGGCTTCTTCCTTTAAAATAAACGTCCGAGCATCAGCCAGTTCTTGACAAAATGCAGCCGGCGTTATCTCCAATTCATACGTTTGCCGACCGATGGGGCCATCGGAACCATAGTCAATCCGAACCCGAGCGGACATCTTCCCGTCTGTGGAAGGAGTCGCTTCGACCCAAACTTCGTCACTTCCTACGCGTATCCGTTCTGTTACGATCAGACAGTCACGATCCGAGTCCAATTCTGTTCTACCAGCCGACTTCAAGATACGAACCCAGTCTCGGCTAGACCCGTCAAAACCAGGCATCTCGGCTGCGGTGACGAGAATCCGACAGTTGTCGATTTGCAATCCAGCCAAAGCAGCCAAAATGTGCTCCACCATTTCCACCGACGCACCGTTGCATGTCAACGCCGTTCGTCGAGGAGCCTCCGTGCGATACTCAATGGAGACTGGGATGTCCGGGTTTCGCTCTAGGTCGGTTCTAACAAATACGATCCCGGTGTCCGCAGCTGCCGGCTGAAATTCCACGCGAACATCGCGCCCACTCCAAAAACCAAATCCTTGTAGAGCAACTGATTTTTCAATCGTTGCTTGACGACGGAAGAATGAATTTGATTCAGACCGCAGACTCATACCGGCAATGCAATCTCACAAGAGAATGGAAACGGGACAGTGACTTACTAACGACGAGATCGCGAAGGCGCCGCACCTTGTGCGGGCGGACGATTGCCGAGCGTAGCTGCTGTTCCGTTAAGTCGATCCAGAACTTGTTTCGTGATGTCGATGCGATTTTGATAAAGAACAGGACGCAACATCAAAGACTGAATCTGGCGAGGATCCTCCTTGTCAATCTCTCCGCTGTTGTAGCGAAGGACAAGCGTAATGCCATTTTGCCGCGCGAAATAGCTTACCTCATTCTTAACCTGCTCATAGACTGTCAAGTACATCTTGGCTTCTTCTAACATTAACTCCTTCTTGTTCAGCTGAACCTCAACTTGCAAATCCGCTCTTTGCTTGGCAAGCGATGCCTCCATTTCACGGAATTGGGGGTTACCAGGCTTAAGCAATCGCAACTGCTTGACTTGCTGTTCTATCTGACCACTCTTGTTTTTAATTTGCCCTTCAGCAGACTGCACCTTCTGCTTCCAGCCTTCAACTAGCTTGTTGAATCCAGCATGGTTCTTAAAGATGTAGTTGACATCGATCACAGCAATTCGATCGCCACCCTGCGCAGGTACCACCGCACGAGGTTGAGATCGAGCTACGGTCGTGTTGCCAGGCACACGATTATTCTGCTGCCCAAAAGCGTTCACTGCAATCAACGCAACAAGTGCAAAACAGCTGACAGATTTGGCGCGAAAAGATAAGATGGTCACTTTCAGCTCTCCTTGCTGGGTTTTGGTCTTCCTTGACCCATAAATAGAATTAGTGTGTTGCGAAGAACAAACCCTTGTTCCTCACATTCGCCTTCGCGAGGGGGGGGTATTTTGGCGTCAAGTCTGCTTGGCGTAAAGACCAGAAATTTTCATTCTATTGATGCAGTGATAGCATCATGAATTGCCGTAAAAAAATGATTTATCTTAGCAAGTTTTTATCACCACCTAATGAATCACCAGATCTAAAAACATGTATTGGCGGAATAAATATATCCATTATTCGAGTCCGTCGCCAAGCAATGACGGCCCAAGGCTACGTGCTACCACTGGTTGGCATTTCCCGCACATATGGCCATCCCAGGGTACGTTTGACCCTACACCTGTCAGCATGGAACCAGATACGTCAGGAAAATCAGTAAACCGGTTTGACAATTCATGGTGTTATGTCTATCCTCCTGCCCCAAGTTGTTAACGGCTTGCAGACAAGGACGTCTGTCGCCACCGTTCAACAACTTCCTCCCACGGACAAAAACCTTTGGGGTCCGTCACACAACCCTCCCACTATGACTTCTGGCTCTCGCTTTGGTCGACGTCTTTCGCACGACGTCAACGCCGAAACCTTGCCATACCGCCGTTCGACTAACCAGTGCTCGACACGCCTCCTGAACAACGATTTGGTTCAAACGGAAGGCACGCACATGGAGGTGCGTAGTGTATTTTCCTCAACGACATGACGTGACACCGACACAGGACCAACCACAAACCGTATTGATCATTGATCAGTCTGAAGACTCTCGGCAAGTACTGAAAACGGCTCTTGAGCGACGAGGATTTCGTATTCTCGAAACAGGTACAGCCGGGGCCGGATTGGAGGTCGTACGTTCGGGTCAACCGCAACTTGTCGTGCTGGATCTGGAAGCCATTCCACCGGATGCCCCCTCCCTACGGGTTGAAATCGACCTGGAAACCGAAACCAGACAGACCCCAATTGTTATCTTAGGAAATATCCACAAGAACGAAGCCCTCTTGCCTCATTGTTCGATCGTTAGGAAGCCCTACCATTACGGTCCATTGATCCGTAAAATTGAGGAGATAGTGACGGCAAATTAGTCTCCTCCTTTTCCCCCATGCGGGGGCCAATTATGGCTTCTCTGTTTGTTATTCGTGGTCGGGATCAAGGCAAGCGTTTCGAAATCGACCAGTCCACCGCAGGATTGGGACGAGATATTTCCAATGCTATCCAGCTGCAGGACACTGAAGTCTCACGAAGGCACGCCGAGCTGCACATCGTTGATGACCTCTTTTCGATCGTCGATCTTCACAGTTCCAACGGAACCTACGTCAACGACCAACAAGTTCAAACTTCGGAACTGCGTAGTGGCGATCGAGTCCGCCTCGGTCGGACACTAATGATCTTTACCGGCAAAGAAGAAACGGGACGGAGTGATCTCGGTGACCTGATCCACATCGTCACGGATCCATTTCCCAACGACGATTCGAGGATCGTTCAATCCATCAGCCAACAAGAAGGCAGCTCGCTCTTCACAGAAGTCGAGCATTCCAACAGTCCTTGGCTGGCACGAGCGCGAAGCAATCTGCAAATCATGTATCGCACGGCCTTGGCCGTGAGTCACACACTCGATATTGATCAGCTACTACACCGAATCCTGGAACTAATCTTTGAATGGGTAGAAGTTGACCGTGGTTGTATCATGATCGTCGATCAGGCCACTGAAGCCTTGGAACCCAAAGTCCATCGCGACCGCCAAGGAGCTCAGAACGACACCATTCACATCAGCCGACGGATCCTGGACTATGTGATGCAACACAAGGAAGGAGTTCTGACGAGTGATGCCAGCGAAGACCAACGCTGGGATCCAGGGGGAAGTATCGTACAGACTGGAGTGCGTGAAGCCATTTGCGTTCCGATGCAAGGTCGATATGGTATCGTCGGCATCATCTACATTGATACATTTACACCACCCGCAAACATTTTGCGACAAGGTACCGGGCGCACCGAAAAGTTCACCGATGAACATCTCAAATTGATGGTTGCCATCGCTCACCAAGCCGCTCTGGCCATTGAAGATACTTCGTATTATTCAGCCATGGTTCAAGCCGAACGACTGGCAGCGGTAGGACAAGCAATCACAACACTATCGCACCACATCAAGAATATCCTCCAAGGAATTCGCGGAGGCAGCTATTTAATCGAAGAAGGCCTAAAAAGCGATGAGGCCGAGATCGTACGAAAAGGTTGGAATATCGTCGACAAGAACCAAGAAAAGATTTCCAACTTAGTACTCGACATGCTGACATTCAGCAAGGAACGCGAACCGGAACTGGCCACCGCAAATCTGAATCAAGTCACATCCGATGTTATCGAATTAATGCAGGTGCGCGTTGCTGACGCCAACGTGAAGCTCGAATGGAACTCGGACGATGATATGCCAGACATGACTTTCGACCCCGAAGGTCTACACCGAGCTATCCTGAACGTCGTGACCAATGCCATTGATGCGTGTGATGACCGCCCAGACGCCACCGTTAAGGTGTCAACCAAATATTTCAACGAAAAAGACTTGGCGCAGGTCATCGTGGAGGACAACGGTATTGGCATCGCTGAATCGGACTTAAACAAAATGTTTACCATGTTCGAGTCTCGCAAAGGTGGGCGAGGAACTGGGCTGGGACTTCCCGTCAGTAAAAAAATATTACTGGAACATGGTGGAGGAATACTCGTCGACAGTACTCCTCAAGTCGGTAGTCGTTTCACCCTGGAGCTTCCAGCAGTTTTCCCGGAAAGCCAAGGGCATACGATGTCCCACAGCCCAGACAAGCTCTAGGCACACCAGAACACACAGTCCCACCGTTCACGTTTCTATTACAAAACGTGACCACAGACGGAACATTCGGGATCCTCGATTACCAACCGAATACATCTCGGACTATAATGTCGTTGTGAGTTTCCCACAAAGACTTATTGCGAAAAAGGACATTCTCTTGAGCCAACCTCTTCATCTCCAAACCACACGCCGTCGTTTTCTCCAGGAGGTCGCCGCAGCAGGAGCCACGACTGCTTTTATTCCTTCTACCAACCGAGCCTTCGGATTTAAGTCAGCCAACAACCGCCCGACGTTTGCCACAATCGGCCTTCGCAATCAAGGTTGGCATATCACCAAAAAGACCTTTCGCTATGCTGACTGCGTGGCCCTCGCCGACGTTGATTCGAATGTACTCGGAGTCCATGTCGAGAAAACCGAAGCAGAGCTAGGTCAAAAACCAGACGCGTACAGCGACTATCGTAGAATCTTGGACCGCAAAGACATCGATGCCGTCATGATCGCTACACCTGACCACTGGCATACAAAAATCGTCGTCGAGGCGATGCACGCCGGCAAGGACGTCTATTGTGAAAAACCGCTCACACTGACCATTGAAGAAGGCAAGTTGATTGAAAAAACGGTTAAACAAACGGGGCAAGTCTGTCAGGTGGGCACCATGCAGAGGACTGAATCTGGTCAGCGTTTCCTGCAAGCCATCGCCCTGGTCAGGAATGGTCGTATTGGTACCGTCAAGAAAGTGACGTGTGGACTCGGTGAAATTAAACCTTCTCCCGTCATCCCTGCGGTTGCTGTCCCCGCAGGACTCGATTGGGATTTTTGGCTCGGCCCGGCACCCCAAGTGCCCTACCGAGCTCTCCCGGAATTACGAGAAGGCTACGGTGGCGGAGTCCCCCTTTACAGCAACGCTCACTACGCGTTCCGCTTTTGGCACGCATACTCCGGCGGAAAACTCACCGATTGGGGCGCCCACCATGTCGACATCGCCTGCTGGGCCATCGGGGCCAGCGACACGGGCCCTAGCAAAGTGACACCAATCGATTTCACGATGGCCGTCGCTCACCAGGACGGTTATCCAGTCATTGATGACCAGTACAACTCCGCGACTCAGTTCAATGTGCGTGCCGACATGCCCAACGATGTTGAAATCATGATGACCAGCGCAGGAGACAACGGCATTCTCTTCGAGGGAACCAAGGGACGTTTTTTCGTCAATCGCGGTCGCATCTCCGGGCAACCTGTCGAAGAGCTTAAGGACAACCCACTTCCAGACGGAGCGATCGAGGAAGTTTATGGAGGAGAAGTCAGCAAAGACCACTCCGCAAACTTCATCGAATCGATACAGTCTCGAAAGCAACCCATCTCCGATGTGTGGTCGCACAACCGAATGTTGGAGATTTGCCACCTTGCCAACATCGCGATGCGACTGGACCGAGAGGTAAACTGGGACCCTGTCAAACGCGAGATCGTTGGCGACGAACAAGCAAATTCGTTTCTTGCACGCGAAAGTCGCCAAGGTTATGAGATCGAAATCTAAAAAGCACTCATGGATGGTACGTCACCCAAAACAACCGTGTGAAGTGAACATCTACAGTCCACCAACGCATTAGTATTAAAGCTATGTTTTTTATCGAGACACATGGGTAACTTGTTAAACGGCAAGCCAGTATCGAACTCCTTCGCCTGACAAAATTCCCCCAAACAGGGACACTCAACATGGCACATTTTCTTTCTCAGAATTGGCTATTAAACCGACGCCATGCCTTACGAGGAATGGGAGTCTCACTCGCATTACCGTTACTCGATTGCATGCGACCACTACATGCCGTCGAAAAGGATGCTCGGCCCCGTCGCAGCATCTTCATCTACTTGCCTAACGGCGTGAATACGTATGATTACGAGATGCTCAAGGTGGGCTCCGAATACGACCTGTGCCGAATCCTTAAACCGCTGGAAAAACATCGGACAAACGTCACACCGATCTGCGGCCTCTATCATCCCAACGCCTTTGGCATCGCTCACGATGCCACCCAAACCTGGCTGACGGGTGCCAAGCATGGCCCCACCAACCGGAATACGATCTCTGTTGATCAATTGATCGCGCAGGTGACCGGACCGAAGACTCGGTTCCCGTCGCTTGAATTAAGCAATCAGGGACAACCGCTGGCAGTCACCGCCGATGGGATCGCCATTGGAGCGGAAAAGAACCCAGCTGTCGTGTTTAGTCAGTTTTTTACGGAACCCACTGGTGGTGTCGAACAACAACGCCGCAGGATAAATCGCAAGCAGAGTATGCTGGACTTGGTTTTGGAAGACGCAAAGTCCTTGACCAACAAGTTGGGGCAAAACGACCGTGGCAGGATCGATCAGTACCTGATGTCGGTTCGCGAAATGGAGATTCGCACAAAAAGGGCAGAGTCTTGGCTGGATATCCCTAGGCCCAAGGTCGACCCCGGTACCGCCGGGCGGCTCAATCGCGGCATCCCACTGGAACGACTAGGCGAGTACCTGCGCACCATGTACGACATCATTGTGCTGGCCTTCCAAACTGACATGACTCGCGTCGTGACCTTCAATACGGGAAACGAGGGAACGGGTCCTGCCGTACCTGAAATCGGCGTCAAACGTGACCGACACGCACTTTCGCATCACAACGGCAATAAGGAGGCACTTAAACAACTCACGCGCAGCGACGAGTTCAATGTAACCCAATTCGCTTATTTCCTGGATCGTCTCGCCGAAGTAACGGATGGTGACGGTCCGCTGCTTGACACAACGGTCTCCCTATACGGCAGTGGTCTTTCCTACGGCAACAGCCACGGAACCACGAGCCTGCCCCTGGTTCTGGCTGGTGGCAATGGCCTGGGCCTCAAGCACGGCTCGCACGTCGACTACAACCAACACGTCAAAGAGTTCCAGGGTTATGGTAATGGAGTACGTGTCTATCATAGCCCAGTCAACAGCAAAGCGCATTTCAGTAACTTGCTGCTGACGATTGCACAAAAGATGGGCGTCGAAACCGAGACATTTGCAGATTCTAATGGCGTGATCTCGGAGATCCTCTAATGATGCGTTCGATTTCTGTAGGACGGCTTCAAAAGCTGTCCCATATCCTGCTCCACTTTGCCCTGATCTTTTTAGCGTGGAACGTGGAGGCCCTCGCCGACGAAAACCACAATCCGTTACGGGATCATGTTCCCAGGAAAGGAGTTTTTCCTCCCGCCGGGGCGGGCATCCACCTGGATGGTGATCTGGTGGTCAGCGATCCCATCAATCGCCGCGGTGCCATTCGAAAAGGATGGCGCAAACGGCGACACTATTTTGCCATGCTCCCCTACGGTATGGTTTGGTATCACGGGGCACCGGCTGATGTTCGAGATATTCCCGTGGGAACGCACATGCACGGGCGATTCCTGTTGCCGCTAGAAGGTGAAGAAGAAACCATCCCGTCGCTGTCGGAAGAACAACTCCAAAGCAATCCCACAGGAAAACACAACCACGCCATCTTGCTGGAAGACGATGCTACCTTCTATTCCCGCCAGGGCCGATCCTGGAAAGTCCTCGGGTTCGAACAGGGCGGAGGCCCTGCGCCACGGTTGAAGCTTTCCGTCGAGCCCGTCGGCCCGGAGATCGAGGGAGGCATCAACAAGCCCGTACTGTTCGACATCGATGATTCCACCCGGATATGGAAAGACCGCCAGCTAGTGGCAAGAAACCAAATTGCGCCCGGACAGACTGTCCAGCTGAATCTAACATGGGGTCCTTTCGACAGCCTGGCCACCACCGATGTCTGGCTGGACGACACCAGCTTCGCAGCCTGCAAAGAGATACAGCGGCACCGGCATTTGCGACTCATACGCTCACGCTTTTTACCCGGCTGGGTCGACACGGTGAAAAACTACGACAACGGAGGTGGCGAGATCACAGTCACATTGTTCGGGGGTATGGACCCTGAGTTGTATGCGGACATTCGTGACATGAAGAAAAGAAAAGAAAATCTGAAGATAGCCATTGCGTTCACCACATTGCGTACTTGGAGTTACCACCAGGAAAATGCTTCCCCCGGAGAGATACTTGAATGGAATGAAACGGAAAACCCACCCGCTGGCAGCAGTGGTTTTCAAGTGCGACTGAAAGTCAAGCAGATGCTGGATGGATTCCGGCCCGGTTGGATCGTACGCGTCAAAGGTCCCTGGACCTATGTATTAGTGCCGAAAGACGAAACGGTAATGTCGCTCAAAGGCCTGGAACGCTCCAAGAAGATGATCCTGCCATGATTCTTTTCAGAACTATTTCACCGAACATCAGTACGCCAGAGCAAGCAAAACACAGCTCCGGCATTGCAGGAATTTTTCTAGCGTCCTTGACGCTGGAATGTCTTCGCTGCGCTCCTTGGTCCGTCCTACGGCCTGGGTCCTCGAGTCGCCACAAAAGTAGTCACCTGTCGCTTGCCGTTAAAAACGTTACACAGACGTTTTTACTTTCCGCTGCAATCTGGCTGCTGGCTGTTAACCTCACAGCACAGGAGACGTTGGACGAAACATCTGTCGGATTCTTAAAAACACATTGCCTCCATTGTCACGACGGTTCGTCAGACGAGACTCAATTCCGACTGGACAATCTCGCGACCGACTTCGCCAATTCGATCGTCGCCCGAAAGTGGGAAGAAGTACGTTTCCGAATTAACGCCGGTGAAATGCCGCCTCCGGAGGAACCCCAGCCAACGGCCAAGGAGATTGAAGGAGTTGTCGACGCGATCACGACAAGAATTCGGGCAGGGGCTGCGGCGCGTATGGCGCAACGTGGATTAGTGGAACATTACCGCCTCAGCCGGCAGGAGTACGCCCACACCGTATACGATCTGCTCGGCGTTGTTTTCGACGTCGAGGCTCCGGGCGCGTTCAACGAGGATCCACGCTGGCATGGTTTCGAACGCATTGGCGCCTTGCTGTCCACCGCCCCATCACACATCGATCGCTATTTCAACGCCGCTAATGCGGTGGTGGATCTCGCGCTACCCGATGCAGAAACGTCTTCCGAAACCATCCAAAAGTCCGCCGGCGAAGGAAAGCGACAACTTCTACAGTTGGGAGAAGGTTGGCCTGCGTTTACCCTGCGAAAGCCTGGCAACTATCGAGTCAAGATCCACGCCAGCGGCCTGCCGGCATTCACAGGCAGAACACCACGATTGTCGCTGTGGCACAGCAGCAACCGATCGATGGCCGGCATCGACCTGGAAACTACCGTGGAAAATTCCGCGACGATCGAATTCACCCTGTTGCTCCCTGCGGGCGGGTATGAAATTCGCAATCACGCCCGCACGCAAAAGCATCCCAACGGTGCCTATAGGTTGTTCAGCAATAAGTCGATTGATGCCAGCCAGCCCTTATCATCCCTGAAAGGTGGCGTTCATGCGTATCAGACAAAGGTGGTCGACGAACAGGGGCGGCCGGTAATGCCTTTGTTACTCATTGACAGGGTCGAGGTCGAGGGACCTATCACGACCAATACCGATCAGAAGAAACGCGAGGGGCTTATTCCTGTGGGACAGGTTTCTAACCTGGCGTCCGATCCACAGCAGGTTGAAAATCTGCTTCAAGAGTCTCGCGAGTACGTAAAGCGATTTGCCGAACGGGCGTGGCGTCGACCGGTGTCCGACGCCGAAATCGAACCCTATGTACTATTCATTGCCGGCGAACAAGAAGCGGGCGTCGAGTTTCGTTCGGCATACAAGTCGGCCCTTTCCAGCATGCTGGTCGCCCGCAGCTTTTTCAACCTGGAAGAGGGCTCCCCAAACGAGAATCGCAAACAGGTCAATGATTTCGAACTTGCCAACCGTCTTTCCTATTTTTTGTGGAGTTCGATGCCAGACGAGCAACTGTTCGCCGCGGCACGCAGCGGTGAGCTGACGACCTCCGAGAAGTTGGCGACGGAATTTGACAGGATGATTGCCGCTCCAAAGATCGACCGCTTTCTCGATTCGTTTCCGCGTCAGTGGTTGCAGCTTCACCGAGTTGGCATGTTCCAGCCCGATCCCAACCTCTACCCAGACTACGACCCCTGGCTGGAAGAAAGCATGGTGATGGAAACAACGGCCTACTTCGCCGAAATGTTCAGAAAGAACCTGCCACTACGTGAAGCGGTGGACTCGAACTGGACGATGCTCAACTCGCGGTTAGCTATCCACTACGGTTTGCCAAAACCACCACAAACGGAACTTGCACGTGTGCAGCTGAGTCCGCAGTCACTGCGAGGCGGCATACTCACTCATGCCTCCATCCTTTCACTGAGTTCCGACGGCACGCGTCATCGACCGGTCCACCGAGGTGCTTGGGTCTCCGAAGCAATCTTTGGCACCACGCCCCCTCCGCCACCCCCGAACGTTGAACCACTAGAACCTGTGAAAACCGACCAACCGAAAACGACCATTCGGTCACAGTTGGAGGCTCACGCAACAACCCCCAACTGTGTTTCGTGCCACGCTAAGATCGATCCGCTGGGCTTGGCTTTTGAGAATTTTGACGCCATCGGCCGGTGGCGTCAAACGGAACACGTCGAAGGGGGAATCGGCAAGAACCCTCCCGTGGACGCATCAGGTATCCTACCCGATGGCAGATCCTTTGCCGGCCCCGCAGAATTCAAGAAGCTACTGGCCGAAAATGATCAGAAGCTGGCCGAAGCATTCATTGAACAGTTAGCAACGTATGGCCTGAGGCGAGTCATGACCGTCGACGACTTGGAACAGATCCGCTCGATCGTTGCTTCTACCAAGGCCCACAACTACGGTTTGCAAAGTTTGATTCGCGCATTGGTAATGTCGGAACTATTTCAGCAGCGATGATGGTTTGGTTCAAAACCACAACATAGGACAGCAGTTCTTACGAATGACTGAGAAATGACGAAGGACTAACGCGTCCTCAGGCCAAGCTCCAATCAGCGCCTCAACTTCACTCGCCGTTTCATCCCGGAACGAACGGATTCGTTCGCTTCTCATCTCCGACCGTCGTGGACGGTCCGTGCCCCGGAAGAATGACGGTCTTGTCCGGCAGAACATACAGCTTTTCACGGATAGAAGCCTCCAAATCCTCGAAGCTACCGTCGACGAAATCGGTCCTACCAATACTTCCCTGGAACAACACGTCGCCCCCAAAAACCATTTTAGGGTCGTGATCATGCCAGACGAAGACAATATGACCAGGTGAATGTCCTGGCGTAAAACGAACCTCCAGTTCTAACCCTGCGATTTCGTAACGATCTGGTTCGTTGAGCAACACATCAGCGGCAGGACTGACGATGGGCAGACCATATTGGGCGGATAAATTTGCGTTTGGATCGAGCAACTTAAAGGCTTCCGATTCGCCAATGACCAGAGGCGATTCAGGCCAACGCTCCTTCAAACTCGCATTCCCGGCAATGTGATCAGAATGGCCGTGTGTATTCAGAATCGCAGCTGGAGTTTTGCCAATTTCCTCGATGGTCGCAATGATTCGGTCAGGTTCCAAGCCAGGGTCGATGACCAAGCAGTCATCCCGCCCCTCGAGGAAAGCGATATAGGTATTTTCGGAGAAGAACTGATCGACAACGGTTTGCAAGTGAAGCTTCATGGCGCTAGGCAGTACCTGGAGAAACGATTCCACAATTCGTATTTCGAAACAATATTCGCAAAAAAAACCTCTGGCGACAATCCACCGAATGGAATGTCAATGATCCTATGGGCGAGAATGCTTCACAACTCTGAAAAGAACCTGTATTTCTGTCTGTGCTCTGTCCAATAAACATAGAGAACAGAGTTCAGGTTTATCAGTTTTGGATATTTCTTCCAGGTGTTTTCAACGAAAGCTACTTAGGACACGAGAGGAAAACGTGTCATGAAACAGATCGGCATTTTCATTTTAGCTGTGTTGTCCAGCACTAATCAAAGACTTCGGGATTTACCACGAACTTCGGACGTTCTCCTCGAAATACAGCTGCCATGTCATTCGCCATAGATGTAAAGATTTTTCTTGTAGCACCACGCGTTCCAGCCAGTGCATGCGGTGCGGTGAGACAATTCGGATGCTGAAATAAGGGGTGCTTGTAGAAATCAGCTGGCGGCGGTTCAACCACAAAGACGTCGAGCCCCACACCAGCTAAACGACCATCTTGCAGAGCTTCGTGCAAGTCATCCAAATTATCCACCAACGGTCCCCTTGCCAGATTTACAAAGAACGCCCCCGGTTTCACTTTTTGAAGTAATTCGCGGTTAACCATTCCACGGTTTTCTTTGGTCGTGGCGCAATGGAGTGAAATAAAGTCTGATTGTTGAAATAATTCATCTAGTGCAACGAGTTCGACCCCTAGATTTGCTGCGGCATCTTGATCGATATAAGGATCGTAGGCCAGAATTTTCATGTCAAAAGGAGTTGCCAAGCGCACCAACTGCTGGCCGATGCGCCCCAACCCAACAATACCCAAAGTAGCATCTTCGAGGTCGCCACTCTGCAACGCATACCGGCTCTCCCAATCTCCCAACTTGAATTGGTGATCCCAATGACTGACACGCTTGCATAGCGACAGCATCCACGCCATAGCGGCTTCGGCCACTGCCCTCGCTCCAGCTCCCGGCGTAAAGACCACGGGAATCTTTCGTGCCGTGGCCGCCGCTACGTCAACGTTGTCGTATCCCACGCCACTCCGGGCGATGACTTGTAACTGAGCTGATTTCTCCAGGGCTTCGGCTGAAAATCGACCGTCACCTCGTAAAATCACACCCTTGGCCTCTGGGAGCAGGGGGAAGACTTGCTCATCAGAACTGTCCGGCGCGATGACAATCTCACCGTGTGGTTTCAGAATTTCTCGCGCCACGTCTATTACAGGTCCATTGGCAACGATTGTTTGTTCAGACATCTGTCGGTTCCTTACTGATTAGTCTCGTCGTTTACCGGTAGAATATCATGTGGACTCGTTCAACGGGAGGCCCTAAGTGGCTGCCTGTATTTGAACGTTCAGAGAAGAGGTGCTAAATGGGGTACACGGTACCGCATCAGCTAACATGATTTGGCGTCGATACACAATACGCTCCGCTTCGGTAGACAAAAAACCACCCCTTGCCATCGGAATCCTGAGACGGCAAGGAGGTCCTTTTCAATGGTCCAATGGAATATAGGGTGCAGAGAGGATATGATTGTCATTAATCGCAAGCGAATATGAGAACGCACGCACCGCGTTCAATTCACCACATTATCGACATTGATTTGAAAAGTGAAAGAATCATGCCAACCCTAAAACCAGCCGAGGGACAAACGATCGAATTTCCTAACGAAGCACAAAGTAATGCTATTCGTGAAGTCATTCAGAGGAACGAGCCAAAGTCGCTGAGAACCTACACGCCGACGCTGGCTGTGTTGGCTCAAAGCGAAGGTTGCTACCATTACACGCCCGAAGGCCGCAAGTTGGCAGATTTCGCATCGGGTGTGCTTGTCACTAACCTCGGCCACCACCCCACAGGTTGGTGGCAACAAGTCCAAAGCTATTTGGGGCTGGAATCATTGAATGAAGGCCAGCGATTCACACGTGCGGTTACCCTGTCGTCCTACAATGCGGTTACCGAACTTGAAGCGAGCGCCACCGAGCGACTACTTGCCAGTCTCAATGCGCAACCAGGCGGTGGTCGGATGGAAAAGGTTGTCTGGGCAGCCAGCGGCAGCGAAGCTATCCAAAAATCACTTTGGGCTTGCTTATCTCGACGAAAAGAATCAGATGTGATCCTTGCTACTCGCAACGGATTTCATGGAAAAAAAGGATTGGCTGGTGCGGCCACGGGCAGTGAGACCGACAAGGAACGAGATCCGCGTGTTCGTTTTATCTCGTTTCCGATGGAGGAATGCTACTCAGTACAGCGACGGAAAGAACCCCTCAACCTAGAACCCTACCAAAATGAACTAGCTCAATTGGCAGACGAGTTGGGTGACAGACTTTGTTGTTTGATCACGGAGCCGTATCTCGGCGGAGGTGGCTCATACCACCCTCAATATGAGTACATGCAATTGCTGGAACAGTTTTGCCGTCAACATGATATGGCCTTCATCTTAGATGAAGTCCAAGCCAACTTTGGCCGCACAGGCAATCTTTATGCTTTCACGACCTACGGAGTCGAACCTGATATCGTCGTCCTCGGTAAAGGCATGGCCAACGGCATACCCGTCGACGCCGCCGTAGGACGAGCTGAGTTGTTCGCCAACATGAACTACGGCGAAACCTCAGACACCTGGAGTGCTCACCCGCTCGGTTGCGCCGCAGTATTGGCAACGCTAGATGCATTTGAGCAAGAAAATATCATGGAGCATGCGGCAGAATTATCGCAGGTCATCGAAGCAGGACTGTTACGCCTGACCGAGTTACCTGCTGTTGACGCTATACGTGGCGAAGGAACCGTCTGGGGCGTGGAATGCTCTTCCATAGGCGATCGTTCCGCAGACCAGGTCGCGAATGACATCGTCAAAGCTTGTTATCTCGGAGACAGCGATGGACGAGCGATCCATTTGTTAGGACCTCTGGCTGGCAAGGTGATTCGTATCGCACCTCCACTGGTAATGCCATTAGACGAAGCACAACAGTATTTTGATACGATGTACTCTATTACTGCCGATTGCAGCAGCCAGTGACGGAGGAAGCAGAGTAAAACAAGGGATGCACCATGATTCGCTCAATGTTCAACGTTTGTTGGCTGATCTGTTCGTTCACGGCATGGACTGGTTCGCTGAAAACATCAACGCATGCCGAAGATTGGCCACAGTTTCGCGGACACAACGCCAGTGGTGTTTCAACGGAAAGCAAGAATCTACCGATTGAATTCGGCCACGATCACAACGTCAAATGGTCTGCCGAAGTCGGTAAAGGAGTCGCCTGCCCGATCGTCGCAAACAAACGTGCTTTTACAACCGCCATGGTTGACGAGCAAACGTTTGCCGTTTTCTCCTTTGACGCCATGAGCGGGGACCTGCTATGGCGTCGAGAGTTTGACGCCGGAGAAGTCCCTGCCATTACTGCCCCCAACGAACAAGCTTCTTCGACACCAGCCTCTGACGGCGCACGAGTCTACGTACACTTTTCTACCTTAGGCATGTTGGCCCTGTCGGCTGCAGACGGAAAAGTATTGTGGCAACAGGATCTGCCGATGCCCTTTTATCTGCTTGGTTGGGGAGCAGCCAATTCGCCAATCGTGTTTAAAGACAAAGTCATCTTTAACCTGGACGACGACCTGGCCCCCTATTTGATCGCCTTTGACAAATTCAGTGGCGAAGTCCTCTGGAAGACTCCTCGGCCCGAAATGCTCGGTGGATATGCCACACCTGTTGTCTGTACTGCGAACGGGCGCTCGGATGTGGTTGTAGCGGGATCAGGAAAACTAAAAGGCTACGATCCAGAAACTGGCGAAGAACGTTGGACATGCAATACTCTGCTGCGAACCATCATGACCTCTCCTGTCGTGTCGCAAGATCGAATCTTTATCTCGATTCAGAGTTACGGTGACACGAATCGTGTACTGAAATACGCTTTGCTTCAATGGCGAGATACAAACCAGGATGAAAGACTGGATAAAACAGAGGTAAACGAAGCCTTTTGGGAAAAATTTGACAGCGGTGATCACAACGGTGATGGGTTTCTTGCTGGTGAAGAAATTGATGCTGCCTTTCAATCTCCTGACAATTTGATTGGCGGAGGTACCACGATTCAGGCCGTACGCGGAGGTGGCGAAGGGAACGTGACGGACACGCATGTGATTTGGAACATCGAAAACAATGCTCCCTCGAATATTTCCTCGCCCTTGGTGGTAAATGACCGACTACTGGTGGTCAAGAAGGGAGGCATCTCTGCAGCCTTTCAAGTGACAGACGGTGAGACCGTATGGCTTAAAAAACGGATTAAGAACTTTGGTAACTACTATGCGTCCCCAGTTTGTGGCGACGACAAAATCTACATTACTGGCGAGAATGGATACATCGTGGTCCTGGATGCGACTCAGGACAAACCGGTGGTGCTCAAAAAGAACGATATGGGAGACAGCTGCACTGCCACCCCTGCCATCGCCAACAATCGACTCTATGTGCGGACGCTGCACAAACTGTACTGTGTCGGGCTGTAGCAAGCAAAAGACAACATACAGTGGGAAAGCACAAAATCAATTCGCGGCCACCATTGTTGTTCGTTCAGGTTTAACAGCGTGCATTGTGGGCGCAAAACGACTTGAACAGCTTCAAAACTTGGCTGAAACCGTTTGCTAATCGAACAAAGCTTCATACAAAGCCAGCACGACTGGAACGGGCTCGCAGCAAGTTGGCTTGGTCGTCTCCTACAAATTCTTCGAGGTCTGGGTTCCAGACTAGATCTCGCCCTAGCCAGAGAGCAATGTTGCACAAATGGCAGGATGTCATTGTACGATGATGCGTGACAACATCGGATATAGGTTGGACTCGTTCCCGGACGCATTCAAAGAAATTCTCCATATGATTCCCCGGAGAACGCCCCTGGTAGAGAACGTGGACACGGTCGCTGATCTCCTGCTTGTCCACTTCTGTTAGTTCTTCAACCGGGCGTCCACTTAGGTTCCCTCGGCTGACAAAGATTCGACCCGCGTCCCCTTCAAAAAGAATCCCATTTCCGAAATCAATACCATCTTGTTCTCGGCGATAGCGATCCGTAACGTTCAAAATAGAACCATTTGCAAATTCGAGATCGATACTAAATTTAACGGCCGCATTAAAAGTATTGGGCAGGGTAGCTTCTCCGGAAAAATATGCAAGCCAATTAAAATCGTCGGGAATCGCCGGCGGAAATGTCCCCTTCGCAGAGACCCGTATCGGGCCCGTATCTTCACACCCCAACGCCCATTGCGCAATGTCAATATGATGGGCGCCCCAATCGGTCATTTTCCCACCGGAATACTCAGAAAACCAGCGAAACTGCTGTCGACGTTCCTCACAATATTCAGCATCAGGAGCCGGCCCCAACCACATATCCCAATCAAGATCGCTAGGAGGTAACCCAGTTTTAAACGTCGCTCCCACAGGACCACCTCCGACCGCAACAAAAGCGTTAACGCTTTTCCCCAATCGACCGCTTTGAACCATTGCGATAGCCTGCAAGAATTTACTGTCATAACCACTGCGCTGCTGAGTCCCCACCTGAAAAACACGCCCAGTCTCCTCGACAACGCCTTTCAAGTGCACTCCTTCTTGAATAGTTAGCGTTAGTGGTTTTTCGCAATACACGTCACATCCTGCACGGAGTGCAGTTTCAGCTATTGGGACATGCCAGTGATCTGGAGTACCAATTGTGACAACATCAGGAGACTCGTTTTCGAATAGCTGGCGATAGTCGGTATACGTATTTAGTTGATGATCGAATCGCCCATTGAACTCGACATTGTGGACATCATCCACATCACAGACTGCAATCAGCTGACCCAACTTAGCCGCTTCGACAGCAATCGCGGTCCCGCGGCTATGTCGCCCACGGCTACCTCCAACCCCGATCGCTGCAACAGCGATTCGGTCATTCGCTTCCTGCCCCCAAACAGGTGACCTGCCTCTAATGAAGTCGCTGGCAGCAACTGCTCCAAATCCGAAAGACGCAGTCAAGAAGTTACGACGTGAACTCAACATCGTACAAAATGTCTCCCATAATAGCTTGAGCATCAACGCTTGATAGCCAATCGCACTAGAATAAATGTTACCTTTGCAAGATGGGGGCGCTCAACCCCCGATATCCTTGTCAGATCCCTCGATCAAGTCGCGAGACACATCGTTTTCCTTAAGTTAACGCGACACAGATCTACACAAAAAAGACTCCCCAGCAAAGAAAGCAGTTCGAATGCAGATGGTTCAGGAATGAGAGCATATTCAACATGGAGTCGAGGCCGATTTTCCTATGCAACGTTTTCTCGAGACCAAAAGCGAAGCATGGATTTCAACGCTCCCTCCGACTGACTGATCAATTTCTCCCCCTGATTTTCAGATGGGTTGTCCACCCAAACAGATACGTTCTCGATCACATTGACACCAAACCAAGTTGGTCATGCCGTCCGTGTATCGTTCAAGGTGGAAGCACTGGCAATAGCCAGGTAATCCGTTAAACCGTGAGCTCCCCTAGCCGTCCCGGATTGGATTCGTCGCGTCAAATAATCTTTGACGACTCCCAATTGGGCTGACCTTCGGTAACGGCAACCAGACACATTTCACTCAAACCGCCATCACCCCCAAGCCAGCTACGGTGGTCATACTGGTCAGTTTGCCTTCATGGAGTAAAGATCGGTTGACGCTCCTGAAGGTCGGTGCAGGAGTATGAGATGACTACCCGCTCAAATCGAGTTGATTGCCACGTTGTCCGGATGCATCACGACTAACAGGACCTTCTCGGTTGGACATGGCTGAACCCGTTCCTCCTGTGTTTTGAGGACGTTCCCACATCCTGCGTCCATCCGCATCGCGCTCAGACACTTCTTCATCTTCGGACGTTTCGCCAACCCCTTCGGCACGCTCAGCATTTGTATCCGCTTGAATCTGACGAGCCTGGTTAGCAGATTCCTGTTGTGCCCGCTCTGCCTCAGTCCCTTTGGCTTGGGACGCTGGTGTTCCGGCCAAGCTTCCGATCATTCCCGATGGGCCTACACTCATGGATTCTCCCTCACATCAAGCGGCGATTTCCTTTGACGTGGTCCATTCTCTCAGCGCCAACAGCCTATACCTTATCGCAGACGATCTCCTCTGTGACGCCTTCTGCTAAAACGAGAGGTTCTTTCCTCAGGTCGTCGCGTTGCTTCTGGAAACATCTGCTGAATGGTTTCGTTAAGTGCCGGAAACGGCTGCCTATTCATTTCCGGGTCACCATAAGGACCACTCACATTGATTAACATGAACTGCCGACTAGCTTCTCCCAATACTGGCCTGACCAAAGGAAGCTTTAGTTGTTCTCGACCAACCATCGCATAAAAGTCGACATTGAGTTCTCCGGTTGAATCCATATCGCCACTTCCCACCAGACTGATGGCGTCCCCTTTGAACTTGATAGGATCAAAATAGAGATGCTTTCCAGAAACGTTAAAACGAATGTCACATTCTGTAAACGCTGTTCGATCTGGAGCACGAATTTTCACTAATTTCAACAAGCTCACCATCAATGGCAATTGATAGATGTCTGCTTCACGCAAATGCAGCGCTCCGGTACCCCGCAGTGAGTGCCAGCCGGTTCCTGTGCCAGTTAGTTTGACATACCCTAATGCTTTACCAGACACCGACTGTTGGGTCCCAAATAGCAAACTAGCTTTTTCCAAATCTGCGTCCGCCAGCGAAGCGCTGACTTCGAATTTCTTTTGCGAGTCAAATGGCACCTGTCCATCTGCGTACACTATTCCGCCGAACACTCGAGCCTGGACGTGTGGAGGCAACTGTTGCTGACGTGTGCGACTCGACCAGCTGCCAAGAAAAACCCGTGAATCATCCAACCAAATAGGACCTTGAATGTCCGAAATCTGTACACCGCGACTGATGAGCGAGTCGACGTCAAGCTGTCCTTGTGACTGGAAGTGATCACCGTTGCAAGACCCGATTAATTCGACTCCGCCATGGACGTGTTCACAAGGGATGCCTGGGTTTAGCTGTCCACCGGCCATCGTCAGTTTGACATTCCAACTTGCGTTCAGAGGTTCCTTCGGTGCGCCGGCAAAGGCAATCCCGCCGGAAACGTTTACACGCCCTTGAGGTTGCAGTTTGGTCACTGCGACCCGAAGTTTCTCGGGAAGCGCCGTGGCCAATTCACGATCGAAGACCATGCGATCCACTGACAGTCCTTCCAGACGCAACTGCCAAGCGCCTTGTCGGTCCCATTGGCACACTCCCCCTGTTACCAGCTGAACCACACCATGTCGAGCTCGCAACGAGTGCAGCCTCATCTGTCCGTTGTCGTAGACCAACTGCCCTGTTACATCACCCAAAGGATAAGGAAACCAGGTTGGGTGAATTGCCACCGACCGACCAACCGTGCCACGTTCAGCAGGCTGCTTGTCCAACACAACTTGTAGCTCACAGGGGTCACGACCTCGTTTGACGATACTTACGTCTACACGATCAAGGGTCCCACGGGGCCGCAAGGCGGTCCAGATAGTGCGTGCGTTGGCCGAGAGCGCATTTTGCAATTCGTCCTCTAGATTGATCTGGGACGCAGAGAAATTCAGCTGCAACATTCCTCCATCTGGCGTGCGACTCCATTGTCCGTGGCCGACAACATAGCCGCTGTCATTCTGCCCTTGTAAATCATAGAAAGTCCACTCACCGTCCTGCATACGGAGCATGCCTTGAACGTTGGACAATGGATAAGGAAACAATTGGTGCTGTATGAAACAACGTTCTAAAGAAAGCAACAAATCATCATGCCATGGTTCCGAAGCGTCCTGTCGTTCGAATCGGGCATGTCGCAGCATAAAACTGCCTCGAGGCTGAAACGCCTGCAGGATCGAACGGGCCTTAGGGGACAATGATTCTGACAGCGTACGGTTAATGGGAACAGGGTCAATGGACTGCAACTCCACGCGTCCCCAAGCCGATGGACCTGGATGGTGAATCCTGCCACCGATGTGCACATCTTGGCCGCTGGCTTGTGCCGCCAAGTCTACATCCAAAACGTTATGTTTTAGCGAAATACTGCCATGCCCTTGGTGTAGCCGATAGTTGATTTTGGGAGTGGTAAAGGACAGGTCGTGACATGTCACAGAAATATCAGGACGCAATCCCCGAGCGTCATGGGTAAGGTTCAACTGAAAACTAACTTCCCCAACAGGATTGTATTTTTCCCAGTGCTGCTTGACGGTCCGTGGCAAAACATCCAAGACAGGTGCGTATTCCACCAAGTGAACATTATTGGCCTTTGCGGATAGCGAATACGGATGCTGTAAACCATAACCGTCACACCGAAAAGCACCACTAACGGTTGTTCGACCACAACGAGCGTCAAATGCACGCACATCGAATCGTTCATTGTCACAATGAATTTTGGCAGTGATTTCGGTGAGCGGAAACGGCAATCTGGAATCGAACGCCAAGTGCCCCTCGGTCAACTCTCCGTCTACCACAAATTGAACCGACTCCGATATCGAAGACGCGGAAACCATCGCTCTTCCCGAGACCGTCGCTGCGTGATGAGGCATCTGACCAGATAGTTCAAATTGCAAATCTGCCTGCGTGCGATAATCCCCAAACTGCTGAAACGGCTTCACCCAAGTCAGGGGAACGGAACGTTTCAATTCGGCAGCCACCATCAATCCCCGCAAGCGGCCTTGGATGTTCCAATGGCGTTGAGCCTTGTCAAATTCTCCCGCAAAGTTCAGTTCTTGAATCTGAGTCCCCCGTGCGCCTCCCTGAAATCTGAGTGGCTTCTGGCGCTGCCCGGCTCGCATTGATTTGGGCGGAAACTCAACCTGCAGACTGACATCAGCCAGTTTCAACGGCCGAGCATCTGCGCGCCGGCGATCCAAATAGGTAATCCTTCCACCTTCGATCGTGGTGATCAGGGAGTCGTCACCCAACCGGGGAAGCGGGAAAAGATCTTCGATGTTAAGCGAACCATCAGCGCGATGCTCCATCTGCAGGTCGACTCCGCGCAACGTCACCCGATCTAAACTAAAACGGAGCTGCACTAGGTCGTCGATACCGGTGTTGCAGCAAATCAACACTTCATCGACGACCAACAATGGAGAATCAGAAGAAGGAGCCGAACGATCTCGAATCTCTAAACCTCGTAAAGCGATCTGTCTAGCTGATACTCGGCGTGCTGATCGGATGCAGACTCGATGTTGCTGATAGTGGTCATCTAAATGACGTTCGACTACGTGACGTATGTGGCTGTCTGCGCAGACATAGACGTAAACCACACCGACGATCGCCAATAAAACACTGGCGACAACGACAGCTTTGACACAATGCCAACAAGAAACAGCTAGACGCAACGACAAGGAACTCTTTCTTCTCTAAAATCTATCCGAACCGGATTGACAATTCATCTTGGGAAAAACGGCGTCTCTTAGCCACAACTTCCTTTTACTTACCAGGCTTCTGAACCACCATCTTTCGCCGTGGTGCCTACGGTGGTGCTTCGGCACGCCGTAGAACAAATTGTTTTTGACAAGCTGGAATGAGCATGGTAATCACACCGGCTGCCAACACCATCAATGGCAGAAGGGCAGGTTGGCGGTACCGAATCGAGCCGACGAACACCATGTGTAAAAGTGTTACATATGCCGCCGGGAGCCAGCACATCGCCAGGGGCCAACTGCGAGCACCCCAACGCAAGATCCCGATGACAGCCAATATCATCAACGGAACATAAGTAACCGCCATCGCCACTTTCATCCAGAAACTTTGAAACTCGTCGGCATTCGGCACCGGGTGCCACATCCGCCACCATTTGATCCCAGCCAATACGAGAACGCGTCTGGGATGTTGAACAGCCCAGCGACAAGCTTCCTGACGAAACCGACGATTCAACTGACATTCCAAGTTGTCGCTCTCGAACGCCTTCGTCCCCTTGGATTCCGCTCGAACTTTTTGTTCGAAGCTTGCTACAAAATCCATATCGCTGGCTCCGGTCGCCTTTGGATTCCATCCATCGTATAAGCTGGCTCCGACTTGTAGCGTCGTTGGCACAAAACGGTTCACGACCTGATAGTTGCGTATCCACCAGGGCATCATGGCAGCACACAATCCAATGATGGCTCCTAATCCAATCGTTAACGAACGCGATCGGGCAGTGGGCGAGACGACCGTCAGCAAGACAACGGCCGGTGTGAACAACAGCCAACTCGGTCGCACTAACACAGCCAATCCTGCTATGACACCGAAACCAACTCCGAACACGGCTTGCCGTCCTGCAGACTTCGCACACCACGCATAGGTAAAAACGATGAGTTGCAGAAGCAACAGAGGACAGAATAGCGATTCGCTCAAGACAAGAATACTGGCGCCCACCACACCTGGATAACATGCTGCCAACAGGGCCGCCACCACGGCCGCAGTACGATTGAATAACAAACTCGTCAACCAAAAAATTTCTCCTACGACCAATGTTCCCATGAAAGCGCCAAGGGCACGCGCCACCACCACGGATACATTTTCTCCGCAACACGAAAACAAACCTGCCAACAACAAAGGATAACCGGGTGTTCGAAAGATCCGCGCATGAGGGCTTTCGTATTCATACGGCTCGCCGCGGGCAATCGCTTGGCCCAGCACCCAATAGCTTTCGCTATCGCTAAATCGAAACGGTTGGTCCAGCGGCAAACCGGCTTGCCACCAGACCGCGACCGCCAGTCGAAGGGCAAACGCGAAGCCTAGTAACAGAGCCAGACCGAGTGTTCCACGGGCAAATGGCCGTTTGTCAAATCCTGCAAATTGAAGAGGCATGAGTCGTCAAATGGTAGTTGGCACGAATCTACCGGGTCAAGAGTACCTGCAACCTGCTAGCATGGAACGCAACCCATGATATAACAACAACTTATAGACAACCCACCGGCCTGTTAGCCCAACTAACTCGAGCCAACCAACGCATGGCGAACGACTTGACCTCAATGCCACCCCGTCCATCTCAGATATCTTCTGGTCTCTGATTGCTCTGAAAGTGGCCGTCTTGATTCCGTCTGGTGGTAGCAAGGAATCTAAGCATAATACCTTGCACCATTTATTCACTCATTTCAGGAGGAGACCTTGATGGCCAAAACTGCCAGTGGCGGAGATACCCAACAAATGACTTCGGGCAGCGATCAGATCTTATTCTGGGGCTGTTTCATTGCACTCATTACCACGGCCTTTGGCTTTATCAGCCGTATGTTCCTGATCAACACTTGGGGTGCTGAATTCGGTTTGGATTCAGCCCAAATGGGTCGCTTAGCCGGCATAGGAATTTGGCCATTCGCCTTCAGCATCATCATCATCAGTCTGGCAATCGATTACATCGGGTACAAAACGGCCATGATCATTGCCTTCCTTGGCCACATCATTTGGGCGGTCATGGGAGTTAGCGCGTACTTTGCATCTCAAGGCGGTAACACAGACGCCGCGTTCAATCTGTTGTATTGGGGTAGTTTGATCTTAGCCATTGGCAACGGAGGTGTCGAAGCGTTCATCAATCCGGTCGTGGCCACGATGTTCCCCCGAGAGAAGACGAAGTGGTTGAATATACTTCACGCAGGATGGCCTGGTGGATTGGTGCTTGCAGGAATCATTGTTATCTTCATGGGTGACATGGCATGGTGGATTAAAGTTGGCATCATCGCCATTCCAGCGTGTGTCTATCTTTTGATGCTGCTACCGTGTCGCTTTCCAGTCAACGAGCGTGTCGAATCTGGCGTCAGCTATAGGGAGATGCTCGCCGAGTTCGGCATCCTCGGTGCTTTGATTGTTGGGTTCTTAGTGGCGTTGCAGTTGATGGATTTCTTTTCCAACGGAAGCACCATTCAGCTCGCTAATTGGCAACAGATACTCTTCTGGGGAATTGGCCTTACCATCATTCTTTCATTTGGCATCTACACGCGCGCCGTTGGCCGACCGCTGATGTTTGTATTGGTGTTGATTATGATTCCATTGGCAACCACAGAAATCGGCACAGACGGTTGGATCACGGGCATCATGGAAGGTGTCTTTGAGATGTCGACGGAGGAAGTCGCTGCTGCTGGAGACAATCCGCTGGTCATTAATGACAAAGCGTACCGACTTCACCCAGGCTGGGTACTCGTTTACACCTCCGCGATCATGATGGTATTACGTTTCTTCGCTGGCCCCATCGTCCACAGCCTGTCGCCATTAGGACTCTTAGCCATCAGTTCCGTCTTGGCTATTGCCGGACTGTATACGCTCTCATCCAGCACAGGGACAGTTTTATTCATTGCCGCTACATTGTACGGAGTCGGCAAAACATTCTTCTGGCCCACCATGTTGGGCGTCGTGTCGGAGCAAACCCCCAAAGGTGGTGCTTTGACGTTGAATGCGATCAGTGGAATTGGCATGCTCGCCTGCGGCACGCTTGGATTTCCCTACATTGGTTCGCTGCAGGAGCAGTGCCAAATTCAGGCAGTTGCCAAAAGCGAAGTCGCCCAAGAAGTACCAGGCCTGGTCGACAACGGCACGTTAACGGCGGTAAAGGACAAAACCATTTACGAAATCATCCGCTATTCAACGGTAGACGATGAAAAACTAAACGCCAATTTGGAGGCATTCGACGAATCTCGTCGAGAAACTTCGGCCACAGAAATAAAAAAGATACGGGACAAGAGCAATCAAGGTGCTCTTGCCAACATGGCACTTTTTCCCACGATCATGTTGGTTGGATACATTTGTCTCATCGGCTATTTCCGAGCCACGGGTGGATACCGCGCACAGCAACTCGATGGTTCTGGTTAAAGGCCTTTTTCGAACAACCTGACGTGCGGTGTTTCGGACGACGTCGAACAGCCGACAAAATCCGACACCGCCTTCCGGTACGCAATTGGGGTCTCTGGTTAGAACCGATTCGTCCGGAAAAAGGCCCAGGCCATGTCAGTAAAGGCCAATCACGACAAAACGACGACCAGTGAAGAGCCTGCCATCCATGAAGGCACTGAAAAGGATGCGGGTTGCGTTCACTTGCTTGGTTCGTTGGGCACTAGCACGAATCAAACCGGATGGTCCAGTATCCCATCCTACCTGTAAAAAACGGCAACTAGCTTGCTTCACATCTCTGTCTTGACGGACTGCCGTCGATCTTACAAGCGCACGGCATTCGACATGGAATAATGATGGCAGAGCGCAATGGCAAGTGCATCGGTCACGTCATGCGGCTCAGGAACCTCTGTCAACTGTAACTCACGGGTGACAGCGAATTGCACCTGTGTTTTGGGAGCTCGACCACTCCCAGTGATCAGTTTTTTCACTTTGGTGGCAGCATAGCTTTCTACGTGCAAGCCACGCTGTGCAGCGGCCAAACAGATGACGCCTCGCGCATGCCCCATAAGAATGGCCGTTCTTGGACGCTGGTAGTGAGAAAACAACTCTTCGATAGCCACGACTTCGGGCTGCAGATTCTCAATGACATCCACAACTCCCGTGTGAATTTCACTTACCCGGGTCGCCAACGAAGCCCCGCTGGAACCGCGTACAATGCCAGCCTCACGTAACCGAACACGACCTCGACACGACTCAATGACACCATAACCAGTGACATTCAAACCTGGGTCGATTCCAAGAATACGTCGTGTCTGATCACCATTTTCGTTGGTGGACATCCATCATCCCAACATTCTCATTGCATACGATCGCAAAGACATGGCACTAAAATTTAATACGCTGGTCATCCAAGACCGTCGATCGCCCAACTTCCATTTCAACGACGGCCTTAGACGGCCATCGCACATTTCGACCAAACCGTTACTTTTCCAGTTTCCAACCGGTACCGTCTTTACGATCTTCCAACGTAATTCCTGCAGCCGTCAGTTGATCTCGAATCTGATCTGCGGTGGCAAAGTCCTTTTGAGTTCGTGCGTTTTTCCGCAAGTCGATGAGCAGATTCATCAGGTCGTCCAAAATCGTTTCGTCAGCACCTTGCCCTGCCGATTTTTGCGGCTTCAGGAAGAGCCCTAAGATCGCAGACAGCTCTCGCAAAGTTTCCACACCTCGAGTAAACGACGCAATGGCCGCCGGTGTTCGTTGTTTGGCATCTTCGAGTTGTTCATCATCGATAAACTTATTCAACAATGACAGAAGCTGAAATAGATCACTCGTAGCGGCTCCCGTATTGAAATCGTCATCCATCTTGACGAGGAATCCATCGCGCAGACGCTGCACTTCTATGAGCAATTTATCCTTAGCTGGCTCCAGCTTACCCTCAGGTCTGCTTGCAATCAGAGACCGCGGATCATCATCACCGTCAGCGACCAGATAAAAACTTCTCCCTGCAACCCTTTCATACCGTTCAAAAAACGTAAGGAATTTATCCAAGGCGGTACCTGCTTCAGCAATAGCTTCTTCGCTGTAGACAATGGTGCTTCGATAATGTGTTCGCAAGAGGAAGAAACGAATACGGTCACCTCCGTGGCGTGCGATGAGGCTTCTCAAGCCGCCAGCCCCTTTGGAACGACTCATTTTGCCAGCGGCCGCCGTTTCGGATGACTCAGGTGCCGTTGATTCGGCCTGCTGACGCTCCCGATCAGCACGACCACCAAGTTTTCCTGATTCGCCAGCCTTCAGTAATCCGTTGTGCACCCAATATTTAGCCATGGGCTTCCCATGATAACATTCACTCTGCGCGATCTCATTTTCATGATGTGGAAACATCAAATCCAATCCACCCCCGTGAATATCGAACGTTTCTCCCAAGATGCCGTGACTCATCGCCGAGCATTCGATATGCCAACCGGGGCGTCCTTCACCCCATGGGCTCGACCAACTAGGCTCACCTGGTTTCGCCGACTTCCATAGCGCAAAATCGCCGGGCGAACGCTTTTTGACAGCAGCCCCACCACCTTCGCCTTGCTGTTCATCGGCTCGGCGGTTGCTAAGTTTGCCATACTCTTGATCGCGTGCCACATCAAAAAACACATCTCCGTCAACTTCGTATGCAAATTGGCGATCCATCAAATCACGAATGAATTGGACGATCTCGTCCATGTTATCTGTGGCTCGTGGCATATGTGAGATCTGATCGACGCCAAGAGCCAACAGATTTGCACAGTAGTCCATCGTCATTTCTGTGGCGATTTGTGGCATCGGAATGTTTCGCTCATTGGACTGCGCAATTAATTTATCGTCCACATCCGTAATGTTGACGACCCAATTCACCTCGTATCCACAATAGGTCAGATAGCGTTTGATACAATCAAAGATGACAGGACCAACCATGTGGCCAATATGTGCTTCCTTGTAAACTGTGGGACCACACAAATAGATGCCCACTTTTCCGGGCATGACTGGCTCGAAAGGTTCTTTCTCCCGAGTCAACGTGTTGTAGATTCGCAAATTGGACGTCACAGGTTCCATAGTTTTCGAATGTTGTTGTTCGATGGTTGTCGCCATTGGAGATTCTTGCCTGAGTACCAGAGTTAAAAAGTTTCAAGAACCGTTCTTATTTACTAGTATGTTTACTTGCATGGCCTCCTGATGACGACGCTGCATACTCACCACGACGACATCATCCCCCACTCCGTCCCTGACCTTCCTGGAATACGGTGCTCGCTTCAACCGCTTCACAATTTCCGTAGCAGCACCACACACTGCGCCATCATGACTTCTTCTCGACCGACCGGACCAGAATTCTCACCCGTTTTCGCTTTCAATCCAACGGACGTTGTAGCTACCTTCAAGATCTCGGCGACCCGTTGTTGGATTGCCAGTTTGAAGTCCTTCAGTTTTGGCCGTTGAGCGAACACGATACAGTCAATGTTCTCGATTTCAAATCCGTTGGACCTCACACGCTCCAATGCTTTCCGCAACATGTCCGCCGAATCCCGTCCGCGGTGGGACTCGTCGTCATCAGGAAACATGTCTCCGATGTCTCCCAGCGCAGCCGCGCCTAACAGAGCATCCGTAACTGCGTGGAGCAAGACATCGGCATCGGAGTGTCCTACCAAATGCCGGTCGTACGGAATCTCTACCCCGCCTAGCAACAGTGGACCACCGTCGTCAAGCCGATGGGTGTCGTGACCGATGCCTACGCGAATCGTGGTATTATCCTCCGTTAACTTAGGTGTCATGACAGGCGCAGGATTATATCTGAACGCCCTCCAGGCGACAATGTAAATGTTCGTTTGCAGAGCATTCAGGCCCCTGAGGAAGGTTGCAGAAGAAAAAATCCCCAAACGATTGACAGCGGCGATCGAGTAAGCAGGCTATCGTGAACGTCTGGCTACACTATAATCGGCCTGTCATGCCCATCATTGAAATACAAAACCTCACAAAGACTTACCGTGTCTACCAGAAAAATGAAGGATTATTTGCGTCCTTGCGCGGTCTTTTTCACCGTAAATATCGGCACGTAGAAGCGGTCCGAGCCATCAATCTGGAGGTAGAGCGCGGAGAATTTGTGGCTTTTCTGGGGCCAAACGGAGCCGGAAAGACAACGACATTGAAGTTGTTATCTGGCGTCATTAATCCCACGGACGGTACGGCCAAGGTACTGGGCCACGTACCGTGGAAGCGGGACAACGACTACCGTCGTCGCTTTGCACTGGTGATGGGACAGAAAAACCAACTGTGGTGGGATTTACCCGCCAACGAATCCTTCCGCCTGCACCAACAGATTTACCGCATTCCGCTGCCTGACTTCCATCGCACTCTCGACGAGCTGACTCAGCTACTGGGCGTGCACGACCTGCTTGGTCAACCCGTGCGCGAGTTGTCATTGGGCGAACGCATGAAAATGGAATTGATCGCAGCCCTCTTGCACTCGCCCGACGTCTTATTCCTCGACGAACCGACGATCGGTCTGGACGTGGTGGCTCAACACAGCATCCAGAAATTCCTAAAACAATATCAGCAGGAAAGACAGGTTACCATTCTGCTGACCAGCCACTATATGAAGGACGTCGCGGCGCTTTGTCACCGAGTGGTCGTCATCGCTCAAGGGCGCATCGAGTACGACGGTTCCCTTTCAGGCATTGTGGACCAATTTAGCGGTCACAAAATTGTGACGTTGGCTTTTTCGGAAGACCGGATGCCCGAAGACTTGGCGAGTTACGGTGAAGTGCTCGAAGTGATGGATCCAAAAGCCAAGCTGAAGATTGCTCGAGCCGACGTCACCGAGGCGCTAGCGAAACTTCTGGCGAATCACGCCGTGGAGGACGTGAGCGTCGAGGATCCTCCGCTGGAAGACGTGATTGCCGAAGTCTTTTCCTCCTTGACCGTGGCCGCGTCAGCCACGTAAAGACATTTGCCATGAACGAACGCATTGTCACCTGGTGGATTATTCTTCGCATTGCACTCGAAGAACGGTTGGTATATCGCGGCGATTTCGCTCTGGGCACGCTAATGCGATTCCTGCCGATCATCACGCAGATTTTCTTGTGGCAGGCGATATTTCAATCTCTGGGCAGGAACGTCACGATCCATACCGAATCGGGAGGCGTCATTGAGTACACGTATGCTGACATGGTTGCATACTATTTGCTAACCATGATGGGGCGGGCCTTTTCGAGTATGCCAGGTCTGGCATCTGGAGTTGCCCGGCAAGTGCGAGACGGAGAAGTCAAAAAATTTCTCATCCAGCCGGTGGACATGATCGGCTTTCTTCTGTTGAGCCGCATTGCTCACAAACTGGCGTATTATTCCGTAGCATTTTTACCGTTTGCTTTTGTATTTTTCGTCTGCCGTGATTTTTTTGCCAATGGATGGCCACCAGCCAACGTGATGGCCGCTTTTGTCTGCTCACTGATCCTGGGATTTTTGCTAGGATACTTCTTGGAAATTTCCATTGGATTGATTGGATTTTGGTTCCTGGAAGTCAGCTCGCTATTGTTTATCTACATGCTGTTTAGTTTTTTCTTATCGGGTCACATGTTCCCATTGGACATGTTACCCGAACCGTGGCATCAAGCCGTCGATTTACTACCACTCAAATACCTGGCATACTTCCCAGCAGCCATATTTCTGGGGAAAATCGACCCTAGTGAACTGGTTCGTGAACTTTGCATCGAAGCTAGTTGGCTGTTGTTCTTCATTGTGTTCAGCCGCATCCTATGGATCCGAGGGACTCGACGATACAGCGGTTTCGGAGGCTAAGCACTTCGGATTTTCGCAACAACGAATGATCACGTGACTGACCACCCTTCTTACCTACAAGTGTTTTTGACGTTTTCGCGCAACAGCCTGGTGCGGGACATGACGTTTCGTGTCAACTTTACGCTCCAGTGCCTTTCGTCAATCTCTTGGACGTTGATGAATCTCGGTTTTTATCTCATCATTTTCCACCACTTGCAGCGCCGGCCACTGGCGAAGGAAAGTGGTTGGGAACAGTATGAGTTCTTTGTATTTTTGGCTACCACCTGGATCGTGTTTAGTCTCGTACAAGCGTTCTTCATGCCGAATGCTCAAGAATTCAGCGAATTGATTCGTACTGGCAATCTCGATTTTGCCTTACTGAAACCGATCGATACCCAGTTTTTGATTTCGTTTGCCAAAGTCGACTGGTCGGCGTTGGCAAACTTTTTCATGGGAGTGATCTTATTGATATACAGCTTGATGAAGCTTTGTCGTCAAGAAGTACATCCGCTACACCTGAGTTCCACCATGGTATTCTTATACCTATTTTACATCTGCTGTGGCCTCGCCATCCTTTACAGCCTGATGATCGCGTTGGCGGCGACAAGCATTTGGCTGGGGAGAAACCAAAGCTTATATGATTTCTGGTTTTACATCACCAATTTTTCTCGATATCCGATGGAGATCTATGCGCAAGGCTCGTGGGGCTGGTCGCTGTGGGGATTGTTTACCTTTGTGGTACCCATCCTGATCGTAATCAATGTACCGGCCCGTTTGCTGGCTCAGCCTTTAAGAATGTTAGACGAATCACCTTGGTGGGAATGGCCATTGGCTGGTTATGCGGTAGTGGCCACCATAGCATGTCTGTTATTGTCACGATTCGTTTTTTCGAAAGCATTACTAAGCTATCGCAGCGCCAGTAGTTGACTGGCATTTTCAAACACGACAAAAAGGTGTCTCCATGAAGCTCGCTTTTAGTAGCAACGCCTACATGCACTTCTCGATCGAGGATACGATTAAAAAAATCGCCCAACTGGGGTACCGTGGCATTGAAGTCCTAGCCGACGTACCTCACGCATGGCCGGCGAACCTGCTTCCGGAACGCAAAGAATCCATTCGCTCTCATCTAGAACAACACGACCTTGAAATCTCCAACGTCAACGCGTTCATGATGAATGCGGTGGCGGATCCGCGACAACCGTATTGGCACCCTGGCTGGACAGATCCCGATCCTCACTATCGAGCGATTCGTCGGGAGCATACCAAGCGGGCCCTCGTATTGGCTGCAGAAATCGGAGCTCCTACAGTGACGACGGAACCGGGAGGCCTACTGACGCCAGAACAAGACTGGGAAAGCGCTGCCGCCATCTTTTACGACGAGCTGATGCCTTGCGTCGAAATCGCCGAGCAACAAGAGGTACGACTGTTAATCGAACCAGAACCGGAACTCATGATCGAGCGATTCGATCAATATTTGGAATTCGCTGGCCGCATCGATTCTCCATGGATCGGACTCAACTTTGATATTGGTCACGCTTATTGCGTGTCTGAAGATCCACAAGATTGGGTGGAGCGAATGTCCGCACACACCGTGCACTATCATTTCGAAGACATCGCCGAGTCTCGTGTGCATCAGCACTTGATTCCCGGTCATGGAGCCATCGATTTTGCGGCCACCATTGCTGCCATTGCAAAAACCGGTTACGACGGTTGGCTCACCGTGGAATTGTATCCCTACATCGAGAACCCAGACGATGCAGCACGGGAAGCGCATCAGTTTCTTAGTGAGCTCATTTCGACATGCTGAAAGCTTACCTGCAACTGTTTCGCATTCCGAATCTGGCCTCGGTCATTGCCGACATCGTGGCAGGGTTTCTGCTGGCGCATGGAACATTCAATCATTCGTATGCCTTACTACCCTTGATCGTGTGTTCCTGCCTTCTATACACCGCAGGAATGGTGCTCAATGACTACTACGATTTGGAACAGGATCGCCGGGAAAGGCCGCACCGCCCGCTGCCTAGCGGTGCTATCGATTTAGCCTGGGCAGGACGCTTGGGCTACTTATTGCTGGGTGTTGGAGTGTTGCTGGCGTGGCCAACGGGATTGATCTTTTCGGCCAATGAGGACGTCCCTTTTTTCTTTGCGTGGCGCACCGGAATCGTCGCAACCATATTGGCCGTTTGCATCGTGGCATACGATCGTTGGCTAAAGGTCACCATCGCTGGCCCACTCTGCATGGGAGCTTGCCGCTGTCTGAATATCCTGCTGGGCGTTAGCGTGGCAACGGTCTCGGCACCGGCAAGTAGTACCGGGGATCACTGGTTCACGAGGGCACAGTTGGCCGCAGCTGGCGCCATAGGAATCTACATCGCCGGAGTAACTCTATTTGCTCAAACAGAAGCTCAAGAGAGCCATCGTGGAAGACTGTTATTCGCCACCATCGTTATGGGAACAGGAATCATCCTGTTGGCCAATTTCCCTCGCTGGTTACCGCCAGACATGTTTTCTGTCTACACACCACGCATGCCATTGCTAACCTATTGCCTAGGTGCGATCATTGGCTGGCGTTGCCTTCGTTGCATCGCGTCTCCGGAGCCGGCCAATGTCCAAGTGGCCGTCAAAACTTGCTTAATGTCGTTGATCATTCTGGACGCCACCATCGCCTTAGCCATTTCGAACGCGGCATATTCGGTGGGAATTCTGGCGTTATTAATCCCCAACGTTTTGCTCGGGCGCTGGATCGCCAGCACCTAGCTTGGGTATTTCACGACAACGTCTAAGGCGACCTCGGCCCGGCCCACTTGCAGTATTTAGATTAGTCGGCAGCACGCTGCTAAACGCCATCGTGGGTGATCGATTCCCAAGGTTCGGTTCGACTGGGCGGCTGAAAATTGGGGCTTTGTCGAAAGAACTCAATCGGATTTTCCAGAACGATTCTGCGAATCAACTTTTCTGAGTGGCCGCGGCGTCGCATTTCCATAATAAAATCCGGAACGGCCGTTGGCTTAGACGGTCCCCAGTCACCAGCCGAATTGACCAACAAACGATCGGGCCCATAGATTTCGATAATATCAGCCGCTCGCTGTGGCGTACACTTCGTCACCGGATACAACGTCATTCCTGCCCAAAAACCAGCTTCCAATACGTCTCGTACTGTATGTTCTTCGACGTGGTCCACCAGCACTCGATCCCGATCGATACGCTGGTCGCTACACAGCATGTCCAAGATCATTTTGGTACCGGGACGTTTGTCAGCGAGATGGGGAGTATGGATCAAGATCGACTGACCGTACTCGATTGCCAAATCAACATGTTCGAGGAAAATAATCGATTCGTTTTTGGTGTTTTTGTTTAACCCGATTTCGCCAATCCCCAGTACTCCCGGTCGATCCAATAATTCCGGAATGATTGCCAACACTTCGCGAGACAATTCGACATTTTCTGCTTCCTTGGCATTAATGCACAACCAAGTGTAGTGATCGATCCCGGACTGCGAGGCGCGTTTCGGCTCAAAATCGGTAAGCTGAAAAAAGTAATCTCGAAAACTTTCGACGCTTCCTCGGTCGAACCCGGCCCAGAAGGCAGGTTCGCTCACTCCAACACAGCCCATGCGGGCCAAGGTTTCATAATCGTCCGTCGTTCGAGAAATCATGTGAATGTGGGGATCAATATAATACATGGGTCTCTACTGTTCTGCCAAAATGCAAAATGGAACCAAGGATCAAGCGACGCCCTTAAACACATCGCTCGCCAACATCTTTTCACATCAATCCAAATTGCTCTCGCCAATTTTCTTCATAGGGCAAAGAGAAAATAAGTTGTATACGTTCAGCGCGGTCTGGCTGATCTCCCGACAACACGGATAAGGCTTGTTGAATATCTTGTGTGCGAGCATCGTTAGAGACTGAGCCTTCGGCTCGGTCTAAGCGATCGAGGGCCGCTGCCAACTCCAACAATTTGGCACGCGTTTCGAAGAACTCGCGATCCATTATCTCGATAGCAGATTCGGAATGGCACATAATAAACCCACAAGCAGTTTCTGGTAGGTCGCGTGAGCAAACGACCTGTGTGAAAAAAGCGGTCTAAGTATTACTGCTGTCCAGGCATCAGGGCGTACCCACACCACCATTTTACAAAACCAGGACACTCCTCCAGTTTCCATCTGGCACGTGCTCAATGCAACCACAGATCGGGCCGTTCACACAGATTAGAGCGGTTTTGCAGGCTGGCCGACCACACTGAGAAGCCGAGACGAAGCCTGTCTCGGCAATTTCCACCACTTCCCTCCATCTCTAAGGCTAGATTTAAACAGGCAATTGCAAAAACAGCGGAATTCTCATGGCAAGCACCGGTTGGCAAATAACTTGGAATCAGCTCGCCCGCAGTCAAAACGACTCGGCGAACGGCTTACTGCTGACGTTGATCGATTCGACGGACCAAACAATTGCGCAGGGTGCCATGGAGGCTTTGTTACAACGTCGTTGCCAAACAGGTCCACGAGAACTACTGAGACGCTGGCATACGCTGGATGCCTCCTTGAAACGACTGGTCCAATCTGGCTCCAGCCAGCTCTTGGGCGCCTTGCGCGATGCTGTCATGAGCAACGACGATCAGATAGTGCAGAACGCGTGCCAAGCCGCGTGTGACCTGCGAGAGTACGATCTTATTGCCCCTCTAATTCAAATCGCAGAAGACACCACAAACACTCACAACAACTTGGCTGCGAACACCGTACTGCACCTGAGTCGTCAGCTATTCGAAGAGACAACTGGCCTTCGAGACTACAGCAAGCACAGTGACCCGCAAATGATTCGCTACCGGCTCCTGGCAAGCCTGGAAAAATCAGTCAACCGTTTTCGTCAGCACAACCGCCAGGAGATCGTAGAAGCTTTTATCGCTTTGGCAACACAGGACAACGGCACGCTAACTCGCCTGCTCACTAATCCACATGACGCAGCGTACCTATGCCTGGTAAATATACTAACAACCAGCCTTCAGCCCAGCGTCATTCAATTGCTTCTCGACTTCCAAGACAACAACCATCTACCCTTGTCCGTAGTAAAAGTGATTGCACGCCGCTCTGACGAGCATTTCGTGACGCGGTGGCTCGAACAAGTTCAAAGCACGTTCTCCGAGTCCTTACGTGCGAATGTCAAACGAATGGAAAACATTCATTGGACAATCAACCACAAGTTGTTGGAAAAACTGGAAGCCCCGTTACAGGCAGCGGCCATTCAGTTGGTAAACACCTCGGGGATGCCTCGGGCGGAAGTCTTGGCCTTTTTGAGCCAAATGCTAGATCGCGGAAAGACGGCAGGCAGGGCGGCCGCTGCAGAAGTCTTAGCCGAATTCAATGGCAATGACGCCAATCGTCTAACACTACGATCTTTATCGGATCCTTCTCCCGAAGTCCAAGCACATGGCGTTCGGCAAATACGGTGTCGAAGCATACCTGGAGCACTTTCCCGACTACTTGAGTTTGTCGAGAGTCCTCACGAAATCGTCCGTGAAGCTGCCCGCAATTGTTTGCCGGAATTTCGCTTCGACCGCTACCTGGCTTCCTTTGACATCCTGAACGATGAAGTCCGGAATACCACTGGAAAGCTCGTACATCAAGTCGATCACGAAGCTCACCCCAAGCTCGTCAAGGAGTTGACGGCGCCAACCCGATCACGACGTCTACGTGGCCTGCAAATGGCCCAAGCCATGGAAGTGGTGAAGCATGTGGAAGACGAAGTCATAGAACTTCTACAGAACGACGATCACATGGTGCGTACGGAAGCCGCTCGCACTCTGGCACTGGCAACCAGCTCTCACGCTAACATGGCATTGCAACAGGCGTTGCTGGATCGAAGTGTTGCCGTTCAAGAAGCCGCCAGCGAAGCGTTGCAAAGAAAAGGGCTACAATCATCCATGCAGGAGCCAGTGGGATGATTTTCCAACTTCCTTGGGGACCACTGGCGGATCAGTCACGGATGATGTGGATGGGCGAACGATTCCGCGGAGGCGTCGACGGGATAGACAGTGGTCAACTGGCCACGTTTGCACTCGTCTTTGCCGTTCTGGCACTTGTACTGTGGATCGGAATCACAGCTGTCAACTTGCTCGCAAAACTACGTGGTTCCCATCCAACAATGTTATTCTTGGAACTGTGTCAGGCACACCACGTCGATTGGAAACTGCGGATTCAATTGTGGATTTTCGCATTTTCGTCGCGACTAGAGCATCCAGCGCAGCTCTTTGTCGACCCACAGTTGCTAAGCGACGAAGCGTTAGCAACCTGGCCCGAGTCGCAACGAAACCATCTGCTCAAACTGCGCGAGTCGCTATTTTCGTAATCCTTTTCTTTCCAAACCACTAGTTTCCGGGTGGTCGCCGTTCGCGAAAATCATCGTTCTTCTCTTCACCTTCTTCGCCTTCGATGAGTTCGTCAAAACGGCTCACGGCATCAAGACGCACTGATTTATCGCGTTC
This sequence comes from Pirellulaceae bacterium, assembly GCA_022448645.1. The sequence continues at coordinate 52,071 of JAKVBZ010000012.1, read as the reverse complement.
TTCCCAGCCAACCAAGTCCACAAACTTATCGACAGAAATTCGTTCCACACTAAATCGCTTCGCTTGTTCATAAAGTTCGGTAGATTGCTGGATCACTCGTGCCATTCGTTCCTGCTCCTTTTTGGCAAGATTGTCTAGCGTTTCGTCATCCGATCCCGATTTTATCTCCGTAGGAATTTCTCCGATGATCACGTATCGAGTGTTGATGCTCAATTCACCCTGAGGTTGACCTTCGTCGTCTACATCGAAATCGACGATCCCGCCGTTCATGGCGATTAGATCTCGAATCTTCTGTCGATCACTTTCACCGTCGTCGTCGATGTCGAGCAATCCGGGAGCCAAACCAAATCGCAAACGGCGTCCACGATCCCAAGCGGCCGAATAGACAACATCCTTGGGCAGGATCAATCGAGCCACATCCTTATCGATAATCTTGGCAACAGCACGATGAGGCCCCAAGATCCGCAACACCTCGAGAATGCCCTTCTTGCGTACTGGATCAATATTTGTTTCCTCTTCATCAAAAACCGTGAAAGTCATACGGGGCTGCAGTCCATCAGCAGAACCGACGTCCAGAAAAGCTTGACCGCCCCGGTGGTCAACCCAGGTAATCATCGCATCGGCTTGTCCGGGATCTTGCCACTCGATTCGGGCCACCTTTTCTTCCAGCAGACTATTCGACAGGGAGTAGTCAGAGATTTCTTCTTCGGCTTCAGTGATTTTTGCATTCAAATCCGTTTCCACCTTTTTCTTGGCTTCCTGGGATGCCGTTAGCTGGCCTGCGAGCCGTGTGCGTCGCTGATTCAACTCGTTCCGTCGTTCGGCATAATCACGATCCAGATCACTCACCTTTTTGGCCAGCTGCTGCTGATCTTTTTCATATTCGTCGGAACTATTTTTGGCTTCTTGCCGTGCCTGATCTCGTTTTTCTGTCATTTGATCTACGTTGGCTACTTCGGTCGTCACACGATTACTGCGTTTAACCAACTCGATCACCAGGAACTCGGCTAGTTCTCGGTAGTTGCGTTTTTCATCCGGATAATTCTCTGCAAACTTGGTCATATCCTCGTTAAACCGATTCTGTATTTCTTCGATTTCGGCTTCCTGAGGATAACCCAAGAACTGCTTGAGTGTCGTCGAGTCATTGATTGCGTCACTCATCGCACGTTGTGCATCCTGAGTAGATTTTTTTGCGGTTGCTACAACAGTGTCCATTTCCCCAAGCTTCTTCCAGGTAAGGATCCAAAAGACCAGCAGGAATACAATCGCAATGACACAGACGATCAGACCAATCTGTAAACCCTGGTTTTCGCGGGTCGCCATAGAAGGTGCCTCCTCTTTTTTGTTGGATCGCAGCCACTGAACAAGGGTTCCTGCCCAACAACTACTGTAGAATCAAGTGATCAAAGATGTTCTGATAACGACTACTCATTCCAGTACCGCGATGTTCCGAGATCTTCTAGCTGTCTGGAATGAGATTAAATCGCACGGGATCGGAGAGTTGGTGGGCTGGAACAATTGTGCTTGAAACAGTTCTCGTCCAAACAGGATTTATCCGCTTCGCAATTGCCTTCCACGCAAAACTCCACACACCCACCTAAACACTATTTTATCAAGCGGTTAGAAAAGATGTCAAATTTTTCCGTAGAAGACTAACCACCTTGGATTAGCGAGGAATGAATCGCAGGTACCCAGATCGTACCAGTCGTCGATCAGCACGCATATTATTAATAGCCGGCAAGCATCTTCCTCAGCTTGACCACTACAAGACAGTGGCATCCACAGATTCTGTTGGGAAAGAAGCCATCACAGGACCAGCACATCACTCACTAGAATAATCGGCACAACCATGAAAATTATCGGAATTGTCGGTGGGGTGGCGAGCGGCAAAAGCACCATCACCGTTCTGCTGGAGGAGCTAGGTGCGGTGACGATCGACGTTGACAAACTTGCCCACCACCTTCTGCGGCAAGAAGAAGTACACCGCCATGCCAAGGCAAGATGGGGGAAAGAAGTCTTTTTGCCAAACGGTGAAATTGACCGACGCCGCGTCGGCCAGATCGTTTTCAGTGACGACTCAGGAAAAGAACTGAAGTACTGGGAGACGTTTCTGTTTCCGCGTATCGAAGCCGCGTTGGAGCAGGAGTTAGATGTCCTGAGAACACAGGGGACCACAGTAGTCGTTGTTGATGCAGCCGTACTACTGAAAGCAAAATGGGACCATTTATGTGATACGATTGTATACGTCCACGCGACTGAGGAGCAGCGATTGGCACGTGCCCGGCGCCGAGGCTGGTCGGACGAAAATTTTCACGCGCGTGAATTCTCCCAAACTTCTGTGGACATGAAGCGAACTCGAGCAGATTACATCATTGACAACAGTGGTACTCTGAACGAAACTAAGGCCGAGACGAAACAATTCTGGCAGCGGCTTGGCGAGAATGATGCCGCATAGACTCTCGCCTTGTCGCTGCAAAGCTCCCCTCTTCGAATCCCTAGACATCCTGTTCTCGACATCCTGTTGATTACGGACGTTTACAAAGCGTATTTTTGAGATATGCCAAACTCCTCGTATGGCGGCTCTGCAAGTACATTTGTGTGTCGAGATTAAAACATTTCCGTCGGCTGCGGAGCGATCGTGAAAATCGCTAATTTTCGCAAATCGAGCTGCGAGACTCCTCCGCAAAGTCCTCCTATCCTGCCACTTCAAACGATTTCACATCCTACATTCTGAAGAAGAAGGATCGACACGGGACTACCGGCAATTGTGAAAACGCCTCTTTCCAAAATATTTTCTTGGCAGCAGCCTCGTTGACCCGTGGTTTGGTGCAAAAAGTTGAAGCCAAGTAGTATCCCGCCATAAATTCTGGTACAAATGATGGTGACTTCTCTTTCATCTTCCCTAATCCCTTTTGCCTTCCCCCTGGTGCAGCATAGGACGTTGCCCACCCTCCGCTGGTGTCTTCAGCACGCCGGCTTGTTCATGTCTTTTCAGGAGTGTTGACCATGTCGAAGTCCAAGAGCGCCCCAGATGCAGAGCTGGAGACGGTGGACGAAAATGGCCGCGACTCGAACGAATCTACACGAGCCCAACGTGCTACGGCCAAACTAACGAGGCGACAGTCTGAACCTGCGTCTGCTGTGTCAGAAGACATTGTTACCGATACCCATGAACCCCACGCTGGATCCTCCACCGGTTCCTCCACCAAAGATCCCATATTACCGAACAAACCTCAAACAGCTTCTTCCGACGCCTCGAATGGAGGCAGCAGCAGTCATGCTTCACCTGAAATCGACACCACCTACTTGGAAGCTGAAGGCGAGCCATTGTCGCTCGCAGAAGAAATCGTTGACGAGGTAGAGCATGGCGTCGACACGCACGACCATTACGAACGTATCAAGCAAGGCGAAGTGCATATCGCCGAGTTGCAGAAGATGAGCATGACGCAGCTCATCGATGAGGCCCGTAAGGAGAATCTAAAAGACGTCACTGGCATGAAGAAACAGGATCTTATTTTCAAGATTCTGAAAGAACGTGTCAAAATGAACGGGCTGATGTACGGTGAAGGGACTTTGGAAATCCTACCTGACGGATTTGGATTCCTGCGCAGTCCTGACTATCACTATTTGTCATGCCCCGACGACATCTACGTATCGCCTAGCCAAATCCGCCGGTTCGGACTAAAGACGGGCGCGACGGTGTCGGGACAAATTCGTCCCCCGAAAGAGAACGAAAAGTATTTCGCGCTACTCCGCGTGGAAGCGATCAACTACCAGGATCCGAATCTTCTTTCAGACAAAATTCTCTTTGACGACCTGACACCGCTTCATCCTAAAGCCAGGGTGACCATGGAAACGACCCCGAAAGAAGTCGACATGCGTGTGGTGGACCTGATCGTTCCGATCGGCTTTGGGCAACGAGGTCTGATCGTTAGTCCCCCACGTGCGGGAAAAACGATCCTCATGCAAAAAATGGCAAAAGCAGTATTGACGAATTTCCCGGAAGCTTACGTCATCATGCTGTTGATCGATGAACGCCCGGAAGAAGTTACAGACATGGAACGAGAAGTTCGCGGCAAAAACTGCGAAGTGATCAGTTCCACATTCGACGAACCTTCGTCTCGTCATGTCCAAGTTGCGGAAATGGTACTGGAGAAATCCAAACGCATGGTGGAGTACGGTTTCGACGTGATCATCTTTCTCGATTCGATCACTCGATTAGCTCGCGCCTGGAATTCCGAATGCCCACAATCGGGAAAAATACTCTCCGGCGGATTGGACGCCAACGCCATGCAACGGCCCAAACGCTTCTTTGGATCCGCACGCAAAGTAGAAGAAGGTGGTTCATTGACGATCGTTGCCACGGCCCTGATCGACACCGGCAGCAAGATGGATGAAGTGATTTTTGAAGAATTTAAGGGCACGGGAAACTTAGAAATTGTGCTCGATCAACATCTTGTCGCCAAACGTATCTGGCCGGCGATCGACATCAATCGCAGTGGCACTCGACGTGAAGAAATGCTCATGGACCCCGAAGAACATCGTCGAGTCTGCATTTTGCGTCGCGTGCTGAACGACATGAATGCTCCGGACGCTATGGAACTGCTCGCGACCCGTCTGAGCAAGACGAAGTCGAATGCCGAATTTTTAATGAGCATGAACATGAAGTGAGCATATGGCCCGTCGTGAAACATCCCAATCCTTGTATCTCGATGACCTTATTGTGTTTTCACGTTATGCGATGTGTTTCCTAGGAGTCTTCCGTGCCAAATATGTTTGAGGGTGACGGCCCTTGTCCGGATTGCCGAGTGGCGATTGTCGTTTCTCAGTACAACGGATCTATCACGTCCAAGCTTCTAGAAGGTGCCGTCGAAACATTTTGCGAGGGCGGGCTGGAAGACAACGCTATTGACGTGGCATGGGTCCCTGGAGCCTGGGAAATTCCTTTAGTGGTGCAAAAACTTGTTCGCACCCAGTCTTATGCCGCCGTAGTTGCTTTGGGGGCCGTCATCCGAGGGGAAACGACACATGACCAATATATCAACGACCAGGTCAGTCAGAGTTTAGGTAAGATTGTACTGGACGCTGACATACCGGTCCTATTCGGTATTTTGACATGCCAATCTCTTGAACAAGCCATCCACCGTAGTGGGGGACAAGTCGGTAACAAGGGCAGCGAATGTGCTGAAGCTGCCCTGCAAATGATTAAACTCATCGCAAAGCTCCCATCACGATCACGCTGTGAATGAACTTATCACTCTTTTATCGAGCCACACAGACTTCCTGGGCCCTGTGGCGTGCCTCAAGCTGGTAGCCTGAGCCAACCATGAGACAGCAATCCCGCACATGATATATTTACCCTGTTACCTTTGTAGACCATCGTGAAAGACAATTGGTTTAACGCCGTATTCCACAAACCATAATGCAAGTATGATGGAACACTATGTTCGCTGATTTTTATATTCGGGACATTCATTTTCCAACAGGCTCAAGTTCTCCCAGATGGCCCGTCGCCGATGGGAGGCGTCACCACTTTGACGCTCTAAATCGCTCGTACATCGTCGAATACTAGGGTGTCAACTGACAGTTAATCGGAGACGCACTCATGCCACGCCGTAGTCGTGCACGTGAGGTAGTATTGCAAGTCCTTTATCAGGACGATCTCAATCCAGATACCGCCCCCGATGCGGCTCAACAGTTCGTTGTGTCTCGCCTTCACGGTGACCCGGAACTCGTCGAATTCGCTCAGTCACTATTATCCGGAGTGCGTCGCAACCGCGATGAACTCGACCAAATGTTAACTGACGCTGCTGACAACTGGACTGTTAAGCGAATGGCCGCAACCGATCGTAACGTATTGCGATTGGGCGCATATGAAATCCTTTACGCGGACACCCCGGAACGTGTTGCTATCAATGAGGCTCTCGAGTTGGCAAAGAGATTTGGAACTGAACAATCAGCACAGTTTGTCAATGGAATCTTGGATCGTTTCCTTCATCGACGTAACGCATGATTCCTTAATGCATCCCTGCAATTCAGCCAACGCTGACATCAGCTTCCTGTGGGCTGACACTTCTACTCTCTTCAACAACCCCTTCTGATTCACAAAGCATTACGTTTCTGCACGCCCCACCCAAGTCGACTTTTCCTCTCCCGGCAATCGGCTAAACTATTGGTTGATTAGTTTCACGGGAGAGCGACCCGAGCTCGCCCGAGGAAACCGTGAAGCACCCAGTAGAAGACACTGGCATCGCAACTTTCCAGACGCCTTCGGCTTGGATACAGACGAGTACGTCATCCAATCTTTATCTGGTAAGCTGGGAAACCTAACTAAAAAAGACAGTGCTTTCCAGTGAGCCAAAATCTTACAACCCTGAACCAACTATTCTCAACTATGTCCCTTTTCGATCGTTTCCGCCAAGGCCTCAAAAAAACCACCCAGGTGCTGAATACGGACATCCGTGACCTGTTCAAGCAAGAAGGACGACTTGTTGACGAAGAATTCCTAGAAGAATTGTTCTCGGCGATGGTCCGCACGGACATGGGAGGGAGTCCAGCCGGAAAAATTCGCGACGAAATCCAATCAGAGTTCCGTGGACGGGTTGTGTCGCTAGATGACTTATTATCCACCGTCAAGTTAAAGCTACGTGAGTTTTTGGCACAAGACGAGCAACCGATTACTTTGGTTGACTCTGGACCGACGGTCATCATGGTCGTGGGTGTCAACGGTTCGGGCAAAACCACATCGATTGCCAAATTGGCCAAAATGTTCATCAACGAAGGAAAAAAGGTTGTTTTGGGAGCAGGCGACACATTCCGAGCGGCTGCCGTCGAACAGCTGACGATATGGGCTGATCGAGTAGGCGCTGAAATCATCAAGGGCAACTCTGGGCAGGATCCGGCAAGTGTCGCCTTTGCGGCCGTGGCACGGGCGGTCGAACTCGAAGCCGATGTGTGCATCGTCGATACAGCCGGACGGTTACAAACTCAATCAAATCTCATGCAACAGCTGTCCAAAATCCGACGTGTGATGCAAAAGAATATCCCGGAGGCACCACATGAAGTTTTACTCGTGTTGGACGCTACCGCTGGGCAAAACGGTTTGAGTCAAGCCAAAGGCTTTTCTGATGCCGTCGATTGCACCGGCATCGTGCTAGCCAAACTCGACGGATCCGCCAAGGGTGGGGTAGTGATCCCCATCCGGCGGCAGTTTGATCTTCCCGTGAAATACGTCGGAGTTGGGGAAGGTGCTGATGATATAGCACTCTTCGACGTGGACCAGTTCGTAGAAGCCCTGTTTGCCGACGTCGTCACGCCGTAATGCCATTCGTAGGGTCGACCGCTTTTCTTTCACTAACCGGATAAGTCTTTGTCGACCGTTATAACTGTTTCTGTTTATCTCGCAGGCCGCATTTCTGATGGGGATTTCGTAAAACTGATCAAATTAGCAGGTAGCAATAACCGATTTCAAACACGGACGACGGCCTAAACCTCGTTCAAGCCTGCCTAGATCTTCCCACCTAATTTCTCCCCCCATACTGGGTACCGGAAACGTTTCGGCAAAGACTATAAATCGTCCGGTCCCTGCCTTTTAAATGGAGTGTCTGACTATGAAGGCCGCAAAGCTGACGTTGGTTCTTTTCAGTGCCATCGCCGTGATGGCAAACGCAGCTGCCGCACAACAACTGCGACAACCGCTGTCGATTCAACCAAACTCTTTCAATTATTTTACAACAGGAACACAGACCACTCCGAGTGCTGTAGACGTGGCTGTGACGGCCTGCGGTTGCGATGAAGAGACAACGGACGAATGCGACACTGGTGGATGCGATGCGGCTCCATCCTGCGACACCGGTTGTTGCGCTCCCAGTTGTGGTTGTGGACTCAACTTCAACTGGTGCTGCCTGGGCGACGCCTGGACCCTCAGCGATCCTGCTGCCTGCATCCAAATCGGTGGTTGGTCTCAGGGTGGCTACAGCTCCAATGAGCAGCCATTTTCAGTAGATAAGGGGGATGGCTCGTCCTTCAACGACGCAACGGGCAATTGGAATCTTCATTCTATGTGGGTGTATGCCGAGAAGGCTGCTCAGACAGATGGTTGCTGTTGGGACTGGGGTTTTCGCGCCGACGTCATGTACGGTACGGACTCCCACAAAATGCAGGCCTTCGGTAACACGGAAGATGCAAACGGGGCACGTGGCTTTGACAATGATTGGGACCACGGACGCTACGGTTGGGCCCTGCCTCAGATCTACGGTGAATTGGCAGTCGGCAACCTTTCGGTCATCGCCGGTCACTTTTTCAAGATCATGGGTTACGAAGCCGTTCCTGCTCCGGAGAACTTCTTCTACAGCCGCGGATTTACCATGTTCAACGCCGAGCCGCGCACACACACGGGCGTCTTGGCAACCTACTCGGCCAACGATCACCTGACGTTGTACGGCGGATGGACACTGGGTTGGGACACGGGCTTCGACCAATTCGAGGACGGAAATTCCTTCCTGGGAGGTTTCAGTGTCACGAACTGCTGTGAGACGATGACGTTCACATATCTCTGCATGGCCGGTGATCTCGGCTGGCGTGGCGACAACGGCTACAACCACAGCCTCGTCCTAGACCTCACGGTCACCGACAGGATCAACTACGTGATCCAAAGTGATCTCGTTGAAACGGAGGAGTTCAATGAAGACACGTCCAGCATCACCCAGTACTTGTTCTACACTGTCAACGATTGCGTAGGACTCGGTGCTCGCGTGGAATACTTCAACGACGACTTCCAAGGTAATGGTCTCGGTGACGTTTACCAAGCGACCTTTGGCGTAAATATCAAACCTCATGCCAACGTCGTAGTGCGACCTGAAGTACGGTACAACTGGAACTTCCCAGCTGGTGCCGGCCTGCCAGACAACCACAGCGACCTGACGGTCTTAGGCTTTGACACGATCTTCTCTTTCTAGTGTAGATTGGAGCCGGTGAAGTACGATAACTGGCTTTTTAATCGTCCGTTCCTAGCCACCCGAGCCACCAACTCGGGTGGCTTTTTTTTGGCGCTGCACAGGACACCTTCGGTGTGATATCTTACACCTGTCACCTGCTCAAACACACAAGGATTCGCGGCGATGAAACTGATCATTGCAATCATCCAACCCAACCGCTTGGAAGCCGTCAAAAAGGCTCTTACGAATGTCGAAGTATTCCGCCTGACGGTCATGGATTGTCAAGGCTTTGGCCGTCAAAAAGGTCACGTCGAAGTTTACCGGGGACACGAGTTTTCAGTGAACCTGCTGCGCAAGGTACAACTGCAGATTGCAGTAAACGAGGAATTTGTCGAGCCGACAGTCAATGCGATTATTCAAGGCGGACGTACGGGAGAAAAAGGAGAAATCGGTGACGGCAAAATTTTCGTACTCCCAATGGACGAATGCATTCGCATCCGTACTGGGGAACGGGGCAACGAAGCCATCTAACGACTACTCCGGCGGCTCCAATGGACTGCGCATTCTGGGCATCCAATTACAAAGCGCTACCCCGCTAAAGTACAACAATGTGAGGGGAACCGCCATCAAGAGCATGCTCACGGGGTCAGCAGGCGTAAGGAACATCGCCAAAGTAAAGATTACCAGAATGGCAATTCGCCACTTACTGAGGTAAGTCTCTGTCGTAAACACGCCAATGCGCTCCAGAAAGAGCATCACCAATGGCAACTGAAAACTGATACCGAATCCAAGCGGTAGAAAAAGTACGAAACTGATCCATTCACTAATACGCGGTTCGGCTTCAATATCCATCGATCGATTGAAGCTCAACAGGAATTCCAACACCGGTTCAAACACAAAGAAATAGGCTAGTAAGACACCAGACAGGAACAAGCCAATGCTGAACGGAAGGAAGACGAAAACGTAACGTTTTTCATGCCGGTACAGGCCGGCAGCAACGAACGTCCAAACGTGCCAGAACATCCATGGGCTGGAAAGAACGATTCCGGCAACCAAACCTGCCTTCAACCATATCATAAAGGCTTCATGGGCATTCAACGTCGTGATCGCCGTGTCCAATGGTCGCCAAACGCGAGTTTTGATAAGGTCGGAAGATGGTACGGGCAATAGTTCTTCGAGAGGCAATTCAACCATCGAACTGCCCTCGCTTTCTCCAGCCTCGGCAACTCCCTCTCCGAGTCGTTTTTGTACTCTTCGAAGTTCCGCTTTTTCCCAAAAGATTTCGTCAGGAACACACTGTTGCTCCTCGATAAACTTGCGTACCGTCTCACTGATCTTTTTTTCGGTGTATTTTTCTTCCAACGTAAAAACTGCTTTTTCGACATAGAACCGCTTTAACGCTTTTTCCAGCGGGAATTTAATCGCATCCACCACATTGTTGGCGAAGATCAATCCGACCAAAAAGCCAATCATGAGCCCGCCCAGCGCAAGAATCAGTGCACGCCGTAATTCCTCGAGATGTTCACCAAATGTCATCGTTGACTCGGCGAACAAATCTTCCTCTCGATGCTTAGCCATGTTCTTCATATCCCGATTGAACGGCATTTGTTTGTTGTGTGGTACTGGATGGATTCATGCGATACGATAACACGTTATTCCAACCAACAGACACCCGTGCCATGCAACTTGAAGTGGACGCGACCCGGCACGGCCGACACGCCAGTCGTTCCAGATGCCAATTCACGAAACCCAGGTCAAGGACTCCTCGTCAACGACTCCTGGTCAATGCGTGAAATGACGCGATAAACATCCCGAGATGCGGGAGAAGCCAGTTTCCAGGCGGGCTAGGCCAACGCTGCCCCTTCATATTACCAGCTAGCAGTTGTGGGCACAATCCGTGCTACCCTGATGGCCGCAAACTTAGAGGATGAAATCATTTCTGGTGCTAGCTGGCATGGACCATAGAAACTCCTGCAGATTAGAAACTGGTGGAATTCTTCTTCGGCTACCACCGTTCAGCTGTCGTGCAGGCAATTGAACAGTCTCCCAATCGGCTGTTCGGGTTGTATCTGTCTTGAGTTGCCGGTTATCGTAGCGAATCGCTTAGCCTTGCTTTCAATGCCATAGAGATTGGCGTTCGATCTCCTGGAGCGAAATGCACGGAGCAGCGCAAGCTGCTCAATTTTTGAGAGCGTCCCATGCTGGACGGCTGGCGTCGTCACTCTACGAAGTCGATGGCATAGTCCTGGCGCCGTTGGGATCATGTCCATATCTTGTTGTAGGTGTACAGCGCATGGCTATTCCACCTCAATCATATACCGCATATTTTGGGCGAGCCAAACAACTTATGCTTATTCGTAAGACATCGGATTGGACTTCACGGATCCTGGCGATCCTGATGCTGTGCAGCGGCTGTGCGATGCGTTCTGACTGGTCCAATCCGGGAACGATTGTCCGCCAGCAGTCTCGAGCCATGCGGCATGACCCGTATTCTGACAACGAGATAGCTCCATCGGTGGTTGGTGGTAGGCCCCGTGACTACCAGGCCCCCATTCCTCAGGCGGTGCGCAACCAGCCTTATCCTCAAATTCCGGCAGCTTCTCCGACCGTACCACTTTATTGACGTGACGATTGAACTCGGTGGCTCCACACCAACAGTATTCTCTTAGGCTCCAACATATAGTGATTAACCTCGAGTTTGGGGCAATAGAACGTTCCTTTAGGGGTCCCAAGGGTAGCGCCAGCGGGATTCTGTTGGCTGGGACCACTTGCCAACGCCCCCTGCTATCGAATAGGCTCGAAGGAGGTGTTTTGGCCTGCAATTCTCATGGCAGTTTGTTATGAAGCGTTCCTTCCGTTCTTCTCAACCCGATCAATCTTTGTCTGCTGGGTCGCAGTTACCCGGTGAGCGTTTGCAGAAAGTCCTAGCAGGCGCTGGGTATGGTAGCCGCCGTCGGTGCGAAGAACTCATCGTTGACGGCCGTGTTGAGGTGGACCGCAAAGTCGTTTGCGAATTAGGATCGCGCGCCGACATCCATTCACAGGAGATTCGTGTCGATGGCGAACTGCTGTCTCCTCCCAAATTAGTCTACTATTTGGTGAACAAGCCATCTGGGGTGGTGTGTACACACCGCGACCCAGGGGGGCGAATGCGTGTAATTGACATGGTGCCTGACGGGGACCAATTGTTCACAGTCGGACGACTCGATCGTTCCAGCGAGGGCTTGATTATCGTCACCAATGACGGCGAATTCTCGCACCGGCTGGCGCATCCCAAATACGGTATTGAGAAGACATATGCTGTGGAAGTTGCTGGGCAATTGACGCACCAGTCCTTATCCCGATTACGTCGCGGTATTCCATTGGCGGAAGCATTTGCCCAGGCCAGCCGGATTACCGTAAAGAAAACAATGAAACATATAACTCAGCTGGAAATCGTTCTCAAGGAAGGTCGCAACCGTGAGATTCGTCGCATGCTGGCTCGAGTAGGACATAAAGTTTTACGTTTGCGTCGCATCGCCTTCGGTCCCTTGCGACTTGGTAACTTGCCAGTAGGTGCCGCACGCCTGCTCACAAAAAACGAAATTGCGCGTCTGTTGCGTCCCGCAAACGTCGGCTCTCCCAAAACGGCCGGCAAATCGCGGCGCGGTGGACGAGGCAAATCGACTCGTCCCAAGTCTCGATCGTCGCGTCAAGCTTTTCGTCCGGGGCCTTCATGAGTAATCCGCTACATGCACACTTTTATGCGGACCAGGCGCTATTCGACGCGAGACCAATCACCGAAAACGTTTGTGTCGCCAGAAACACATACCGCTTAAGAATCATGTGGCCCGAGATGGCTGCACGAATCCTTCCTGGCCAGTTCATCATGGTTCGCTTGCACGGATATCAGGATCCTCTTTTGGGGCGAGCATTCGCACTCTACGACGTCGTGAAGGACAAAGATGGACGTCCTGAGGGTTTCGATATCGTCTACTTGGTGATGGGAAAACTGACCAGCTGCCTGCGGTCCCGGCAACCCGGCGAGTTATTGGATATCTGGGGCCCACTCGGAAACGGATTCAAGCCTCGCCCGACCCAACATCTAGTGATGGTAGCGGGTGGTGTCGGTTTCACCCCTTTTCCCGCCGTGGCCAGTGAGTATCTCGGCACGTCACAGTACGGAACACCTCACCGACAAACCACAAAAACTTCTCACGCAACGTTGTGTTATGGCGCTGCCTCTGCGGATTTACTCGCCGGACTCGAAGATTTTGCCACTCGCAACGTCGACGTGCGTGTCTCTACCGACGACGGAACAGCTGGTCATCAAGGTTTCGTCACGGAAGTCTTAGAACAAGTTTTGGACGAGAGACAAGAACCGACTCACATTGTAAGTTGTGGTCCCGAACCAATGCTTGCCAGAGTGTGTGAAATCGCTGCGGAACGAAATGTTTCTTGTGAGGTGTCGCTAGAAGCACCAATGGCTTGCGGGATTGGCGTTTGCTTTAGCTGTGTCGCAAAGGTTCGAGAAGAGAACGGGAACTGGGACTACAAGCGCACCTGTGTCGAGGGGCCTGTTTTTGATGCAGAGAAGCTAGAATGGTGACTAACTGAGTGCCTGCAGTCGAACGTCGTCGTGGTGCCACATTGGCCATCTTAAACAACAGCAAATCCTGCGGTCTTAAGCGCTTTGCTTGGCCATTCGAATACGACGCTGAAACCGAGACTTAATACGCCCGGCACGGTTGGGGTGAATGATGTTGCGAGCGGCGGCGCGGTCAAGTTTCTGGGCCATCACACGAAAAAGATTTTCTGTTTCCTCGACATTGCCAGCAGTCAATATCGCTCGCAGATTTCGCAATTGCGTCTTGATTTCTGATTTGATCGCGCGGTTGCGAATACGCTGAGCCACATTCTGTCGAAGTCTCTTCTTGGCACTGTTGGTGTTGGGCATAGCTTTTGACTGGGTTATATCACGACTAGTTTCTAAGTTTATCTTGTTCCAGCATCCACAGGCATGGCATGCTGCAGGTGCACAGCCCTTTTTATGACTTATTTCTTGACACCTGTCCAGTGGGGTCAGAGTTTGTCCAACAATTCGCCGGTGTCACGGTAATGAGGATCCAGATCATGCACTTCTTGCAGGTATTTACGACCATTTTCGTGGTCCTTGAGGCCGATAGCTAGGCGTCCTGCCAGATAGAGAGCCTTTTTCTTGATTTCGACAGGTGGTTCGTGATCGCCTTTGAGGGCACTGCGATAAGCCTGCATGGCCTGTTGGTATTCTTTTTGTTGTTGCAGGCACATTCCCATCTCAACCTGAGCGGCAGAAGCAATACGCGCATCTTCTGCAGCCTCAGCTAGTGACTTGATGGCCTGTTCGAGTTTGCCCACCCGTTTCAAGCGAATCGCGAACTCATATTTAAGTTTTTGATTATCTGGATACCGTTCGGAGCGGGCGTGATAAATTTCCAACTCCCGCTGCACCAGATCCTTTTCCATTTTTGCTGCTAACTGCTGCTCTTCTTCTGAGCCTCCCTCAGTGGCACGTTTCTTGGCGATTGCTACTTGCTGACGTGCTCGAACCATCTGTACATCTTCCAAAGCTTCCCGCAACTTGACATCGCCACCTGACGCATTCAAGCCACGATTCAGCACCTTTTCTGCTTCGCCGTACCGACTTTCACCTAACAACACCTTCGCCAATTCAATGTAGTTTTCGGCAACCGTTGCATCTTCGATAATGGACTGTTCGAGTTTTTGGCGGGGCGTCAAGTCGATGTTTTTACGAGTAGCCTCGTCAGAATTTTCCCCGTCCGCAACGGCCTTAGGATTGACCGGACTGGACGGCAATTCCACCGCGGTACCGAATCCAGCACTGGCGCGGTTTTTTTCCAAAGTCAAATCGGAAATGGCTTGAGCAGCCTCCCGATCATTCCGCTTACCTTCTTCCACGCGGTGCCAACACGCAATGGCCATGTCGTATTGCCCCATCCGGCCCAGCGACCGAGCACAATGGCGATTGACTTCGGGATCCTTGGGTTTCGCCACCAAGGCATTCTTCAGATAACGCAGTTCGACTTCGTTCAAATGCAAAGCCTCACAAGCTTCTGCAATGGCTCGCAGCACAGGAACATCCCAAGGATTTCCCTTCAATAGCGCCAAGCCAGCTACAATCACTCCCTGCCAGTCATCCTTGCCCGCCAGTTTCTTCAGATTACCCTTCCCCCCACCGAATCCAAGCAGCTTCCCACCTTTTTTTTTGTTGTTGTATTTGCGCTG
>JAKVBZ010000012.1:0-36861 GCA_022448645.1 Pirellulaceae bacterium | reverse complement strand
GCTGCAGGTTTTCGAGAAAAGCGTCCAAGTAGACAGGATTTCCGGGATCGTTAGCCACGCATTCGGTAAACATGGTGTTCGCGTAGTCGTGGTCATACTTATCCTGCTGCATCAGATTTTGGCCATGGTCAAAACACTTCTGCAAGCGTTTGCGAAGAGTCGGAGAGACCGGTGGTACTATAGGACCGTCAATTTCGTTCAATGGAACTTCGTCTGACATCGTTAAAATTTCTAAACCGAACTTAATGAATTCTTTGAGGTATCGACGTGACGCCCCCCATGAGGCATTCGTTTTTAGCTACACTGATACTGGAATTCTACTTATGTTGACCCTCCAAGGCCAACGGTATTTAACACTACCGAGCCGATGAGCGTACCCTTATGGCTACTCACCCGAAAAGACCACCTGGAACGGTTTATTTGGTTGGCGCGGGTCCTGGTGACCCAGAACTGGTGACTTTACGGGCCGTGGAATGCCTGCGCCAAGCCGACGTGATATTGTACGACTACTTGGTCAATCCCGAGATTCTTGTCCACGCAGCGGGTGAGGCTGAACGAATCTGTCTAGGGCGGCACGGTCAGGGCCGGATCTGGACTCAAACTGAAATCCATCAACAAATGATCGACGCCGCCCAGGCAGGCCGGACGGTGGTTCGCTTGAAGGGTGGGGACCCTGCCGTATTTGCAAGAGCGACGGAAGAAATTGAGGCGCTCGAATCTGCTGGGATTCCCTTGGAGATCGTACCTGGAATTACAGCTGCTCTGGCAGCCAGCAGCTTCGCGGGGATTCCGGTAACTCATCGCCAGTTGGCTTCTGCCGTCGCTCTAGTCACGGGGCACGAAGAGTCAGGGAAGCCTTCGTCACGGGTCGACTATGCTGCATTGGCCAAGTTCCCAGGCACGTTGGTCATCTACATGGGAGTTACCACTGCACCAGATTGGACAAGCGAACTACTGAAGGCAGGCAAATCTCCAGACACGCCTGTCGCGATCATTCGCCGCTGCAGTTGGCCGGACCAAATAATCGTTCGTTGCCAATTGTCTGAATTAGCAGAACTCCTGCAGACTCCGAGAAAACTTCGTCCCCCTATCATCGTCATCATTGGCGAAGTGGCTCAACTCCCCTCGGCGACATCCTGGTTTGAGGAACGACCGCTTTTCGGCCAACGAATCTTGATCACTCGCCCCGCAGACCAAGCCACTCCGCTACGTCAACGCCTTACTTCATTGGGTGCTAACGTATTCGTCCAACCAGCGATTGCCATCCATCCACCTGATGATTGGGACGAGGTTGACAAAGTCATTGAACGCCTTTGTGATTTCGACTGGCTTGTATTTTCGAGTGCCAACGGCGTTCGTTTTTTCCTGCAACGGCTCTCCGATTTAGGCCACGATTTGCGACGGTTGGGACACACACAACTCGCCTGCATTGGCCCCAGCACTGCCAATGAATTACGCCGATTTCATTTGCGTTGCGATCTTATCCCTGACGAATACCGCGCCGAGGCTCTCGCAGAATCATTATCAAAGGAAGTCTCAGACAAACGGGTCTTGTTGTTGCGTGCCAGTCGAGGTCGCGAAGTATTGGCCGAGCGGCTCCAACAGGTTGCAGCCGAAGTAAAGCAGGTTGTCGTCTATTGCAGCACGGACCTTGAAACGCCGGACCGGCAGATTGCCGATCACATAGCAGCTGGTCGGTTTGACTGGGTGACGGTTACCAGTTCCGCGATCGCACGAAGCCTCGTCGCACTATTCGGTGAAGACCTGCAAAAGGCTCGTCTGGCAAGCATCAGCCCAGTGACGAGCAATACATTGCGTGAACTGCACATCGAACCGACAGCCGAAGCAGCCGACTACACCATTGATGGTATGGTAAAAGCAATTTTACAAGCAGAAGATTGAATCTACGCTATCGATCATCGTTGAAAAATCGGCAGGTACGCACGATCGAGCTGTAAGACGATCAAATTGATTGCGGTCACATAGATGGGACCGATGTTGCCCAACCAGGATCCATTGGTTTGTTGTTCACTAACAATCCGGTTATACAATTTATTCCGAAAAACCTCCCACTCACTGGCTCCTTGACGATAAACTACTTGGGAATAGTACAAGTAAGTATAATGCCAGTGCCCGAAGGACCGATTTTGATCCGTGATGGGATAAAGGTTTTTCTTGCAATAGGCGAACATGTCGGGCACGTGCTGGCTGTCGTAGTCACCTGCATTGTAAAGTGTCGCCAACGCAGCTGCCGTGATGGCTGGTCGCGACGTCCCACGATTTCGAGAACTGTAAGAAATGCCTCCATCCGCGTTCTTACAGCGATAGATATATTTCCTAGCTTTCTCGATAACCTCCGCCGAAACAGGTATCCCAGCATTACGACAACCTCTTAATCCTTGCACCTGAGTAATGGTGGTTGACCCTTCGTCAAAATTACTACCGTCTTTGGCGCTTACATAACCCCAACCCCCCGAAGATGTCTGGGCCTGCCCACTGAATTGAACTGCTTGGGTGAGCAAGTCAATCAGTTCGTGACGTCGTTCCAAATCTTCCTCTTCACCGAGAACTTGCGAAAGAAACAGCATGGAGAATCCGTGCCCGTAGGTATATCGGTTATCCCGCAATGGATTGCCGATCAACCCATTCTTTCGAGCCTTACTTGACAAATAATCGACAGCTCGACGAATGTACTTGGCGTATGGTCCTTGCGTCGTCGTAGATCCTGAGCAGAGCAAAGCGGTTCCGGCTAGAGCCGTCATCGCGGCAGGATAGTTCCCAGCAGTCCAGTGCCCCAACCGCGACTGAGTGTTTGCGATCCACTGTAAACCTTGGTCAATCGACTTGTCCCATGCTGGTTCGTAGTTAGCAGCACGAAGAGGAGGATTCAAGGGACCTAATAGCCCCGTACCTGCAGCTACTGAGCCGGCAGCCATGCCGAGCCAATTTCGGCGGCACATTTGGAAAGACATGGAAGACATCCTTAGGCAAGTACGACGGTTCCTATGATCGCTGCAATATGAATTCTTTTTTCATTTTTCGCATTTTGACAGATTCCGTCCATTCCGATTTTGAGAAAAAGCAGCCAAGTTTCCCTAGAGCCACCCCTATGACCGTACGCATTGTCCGGAAAATCACGCCTCTGCGGACACTTTTCAGGCCATCAGAAGATCTCGTCGATGGATGTTACTAGTCGTCGTTGCCGTCATTCCCACCGCTCCCGCGAAAAAGGCCCCCTATGACCGTCTCAAGTACGGCATCAAACTTTGTCATTTCCGTGGTGCCCTCACTCGAGCAACGTGCTCTGGGGTCGTTGTGGACGCTAGAAGCTCAAGCCATGCAGGTCGCCAAACTTCTAGATGCATACAAGTTTGTCGCAACTTGGGGAATTCCCACCAAAGATTTCCTTTCGGTCACTCCATCTGTGGGGAACGAACTGGCACTGTTACCGGATGGGCAAGATCAACAGGAAATGGCGCGGGCAAAGTTCGTAGAATGGCTTGGTTCCGAACGATCCCTGGCGGCCTCACACGAAGTTCAAGTGGCCTCAATCGTCGCAGAACCGAACGTCGCACAACGCCATGCCGACCTATTGGTAAAAAAGGGCATCTCGGTAGTCATGACGTGCGGCGACAATGGCGGCCGCGCCGAAGTTTCGGCTCATTCGATCCGTTGGGGATTGTGGAAGCTACAACCAACGTCAGTCATTCGCAACGGTGCGACTTGGTTCCCTTTGCGTGCAGGTCATTCGTCGGCGCGTCATGTGTTTGGCCCTTTGGCGGATCAAGCGACCATTCACCTGCAGATCGAGCTCACTGGACGGGATACATGCAGGGCCGTGAACAACGTTTTGCTGAAGGCTGCCAATTTGATCGCCATGAACAAACTGGTCCATAAGTCCTTGTCGTCTTTGGCCGACGAGTTGACATTAGGACGAAAAGCACGCTCCACCGAGTCCATTCTTCGTCGCGCAGCTTAAAACGTTTCTTGCGGGCATTGCTTATTTGACTTCTTGATAAGTCGACCAACTAAGGTATGCCAACACAACTGCACAGACGACAAATGCCGTATCCATGAGAGGGCTAGCACCCTGAAATGGAGCGATTGCCGGGACAAATAATCCAATCAGGTCGAGCAAAAAAATCAGTAGGATGACCAATGAGACGGCCATTCCAGTTATCGTTAAAAGCTTGGGCATCCTCGAATTCTTAATCGGGGCACGCGTTTAGGGTGTTTCGCCCACATGTTACCAACTGTTGTACTAACGGTGAGCTGAAGTTCTAGTATAATTCAAAGCCTTGCCTTGTCATCGGCGTGCCGTAGCCCGATGGTGACTCTACATGGAAGAGCCACATCAGCGCCTCCCAAGCGTTACAGTCAATACGACCAAGCTTCCAATGACCACCAAACCCTCTCAGGCAGGACCGCCGGACTGGTCCATTTTTCGCCGGGAAATGCCTATCACAGACCGTTGGGTCTACTTAGACCACGCTGCCGTGGCTCCGTTGCCTCAAACTTCTCGGCAAGCCATCCAAGAATGGTCCACAGAAGCTTGCCGTGACGGAATCATCAAGTGGTCCCATTGGATGCGTCAACTAGAGCAGCTTCGAAAAGCGGCAGCAACCCTAATGGGAGCCAAGACCCGGGAAATCGCCTTTATTCCCAACACAACGTCAGGCATTAGCCTGGTTGCGGAAAATTTCCCCTGGGAGCCTGGGGACAACGTGGTCACGCTTTCAAATGAATTTCCGTCGAATCTGTATCCCTGGATGAACCTCAGCCAGATCGGCGTGGAAACTCGGCAAGTTCCGACCGAGGGGGTCACGGTAGATGCCAACCGTATTTCAAAGGCATGTGACAAACGAACCCGTATCGTTTCTGTAAGCTGGGTGGGATACGCGACAGGGTTTCGCAGCAATATCGCAGAACTAGCCCAAATCGCTCATGATCATGGAGCGTTATTCTTTTTGGATGCGATCCAGGGCTTGGGCGTGTTTCCACTCGATGTAGAACGCGAAAACGTTGATTTCGCTGCTGCCGATGGCCACAAATGGCTACTAGGCCCAGAAGGTGCAGGGCTGTTGTACATTCGCCACAACCATCTCGACTTATTGAAACCAAGTCGTGTGGGCTGGAATAGTGTTCGTCAGCGATTTGACTACCAGGACATACGTCTCGACCTGCGCGAAGAAGCATCTCGGTATGAAGGCGGATCGGCAAACGTCGTGGGATACTTGGGCCTGGCAGCCAGCGTAAATACTTTGGTTCGTTACGGTTTAACAAAGTCCAAGTCACCCTTGGCAGATCGAATTTTAGAAATTAGTGAAGAAGCGTGTCGGCAGCTAACAAAAGCTGGTGCAACCATTGCCAGTGACCGACAGCCATCTCATCAATCTGGTATTATTTCCTTTGAATTCCCGGGACAAGATCCACAGGTGCTTCGCAAGAGGTGTCTGGACGCTGGAGTGATCCTCAGTTGTCGAGCAGGTCGTTTGCGTATTAGTCCTCATGCCTATAATAACGAAGAAGACATCGAGCGGCTTATCTCTTCGCTCGATTTAACCTAATCTACCAACAGAATTTAGAGCAGTGTTGACGGCCCAACTTGCGATCATGCCGAAGAAGTCTGCACACACACCCGTCTCTCATGTTAGACTACGGTCATTCAAGGTCGAATTTACTTTGTGGGGAAGCATCGACTTGGTAATTCTGGAGCAAGTTGTGGTACAAGGAAAATGGAGAACCTGCTATGGCTGACTCCGAACCACGTATCGCCGTCTACACTGGATCTTTTGATCCGATTACGCTTGGACATTTGAGCGTGATCGTTCGCAGCAGCCGGCTACTGGACAAACTGGTCGTAGGAGTCGGTATCAATGTCGAGAAACCATCTCTGTTTTCGCCAGAGGAACGAGTCGACCTTGTGCGGCGAGTCACTCGGGCCTATCCCAATGTGGAAGTCAAGACATTTTCTGGCCTTGCCGTCGAGTTTGTACGAGAGTGTGAGGCACGCGTGATGATACGGGGCGTGAGACCATTGACAGACATCGCTGCCGAATTCACGATGATGATGGCAAATCGTCACCTGGACTCGGACATCGAAACCGTATTCTTAATGGCGGACGAAGAATTCGCACACGTGTCCAGCTCGCTGATCAAACAAATCACACCTTTGGCGAGCGACGAAAAGTTGGCCCGTTTCGTACCTCGTGAGATCATCGGAGAACTACGAAAAAGGATTACCGACTAGTTCACCTCACTGCTATCTCCACGGCCTAGTTCCCCAAGGTACCTTCGCAGGTAACTGGCGCGTTCGACATTACGATCAGCCGTGTCCAATTCGATACCACGCAGCTTTTGCAGGTGAGCTGGCTGAGTGTGAATAAATAACTTATTCACATCAGGAATGCACAGATTATCAATGAGTCCCAGATTGACTCCCATGCGGACACTCGACAACAGGTGCATGGTCTCTTCGCTACTTATTGTTTTGGCCGAGCTGAGAATTCCAAAAGCCCGACTGACGCGATCATGCAGATCCTTTTGACTTTCTTTCATTAAGAATTCACGCGCCCGCCGCTCATAATCGATCAATACGGGAACCACATCGCTTACTTGACCGATAAGATCCAATTCAGACCTTCCCAAAGTGATTTGGTTACTGATCTGATAAAAATCTCCCATCGCTTGCGAGCCTTCACCATACAATCCTCGAACGGCCAAACTAATCTTGTGCAAGCTTCGAAAGACTTTTTCGATTTGTCGCGTTATCACCAGTGCCGGCAAGTGCAGCATGACACTCACCCGCATTCCGGTCCCCACATTGGTTGGGCAAGCGGTCAGATATCCCAAACGATCGTGAAAAGCGTAAGTGAGGTGAGATTCCACAACGTCGTCGATGTCACTGATTTTGTTCCAAGCAGATTCAAGATCAAGTCCACTATGCATGACTTGGATGCGTAGGTGATCTTCTTCATTGATCATCAGGCTATAGGTTTCTCCATGATCAATAGCAACGCTACGTGCTCCATCACTTTCCGCGTGTTCCCGACTGATCAGTTGCCGTTCCACAAGAAACTGACGGTCGACTGTCTCTAATTCTCCGACGTTCAAATAGAGCACTTCCTCAAGTTTCTTGTCGACCAGCGCACGTCCTCGAATCGCATCTTCGATGGCCGTCCGATCATGATCGGTGGCCTTGCGAATAAACGGATAGTCGGCGAGGTTCCTCGCCAGGCGAATCCGACTGCTGATGACAATATCAGACTCAGGGCCCGAACCACGGAGCCATTCGCCACTGGAATCAGTTAAATCTTCTAATTTCACCGCTACATTCCGTCCAACTAATAGGGCTACAGAGAACTCGCTTCCGAACTCGCACACAAAACACAGTCATTCACCGCCACACAAGATTCATCTACGCACGCAAAGATTATTCATCACTAGGTTTTGTCTGAGCATCTTCTAGTTGTTGTATTTCATCCCGCAACTCGGAAGCGCGTTCATAATTTTCTTGCGTGACTGCTTCCTTCATTTCGCGTCGCAATCGAATCAACTCTGTTTTTCGCTGGGAAGCCCCCGATTCTCTGCGTGGACGTTTTCCCAAATGCTCATTAGACCCGTGGATATTAATGACCAGTGGTTCCAGCTCACTTTCGAAGCATACGTAATCGTGAGGGCACCCCAAACGTCCTTGGTTACGAAACTCGTAAAACGTGATGCCGCAAACAGGACAGGATTGTTGGTCCAAACGAGCCAAATCCTCGGCCGTTTGTCCGAGTTGCATTTGCTGCGCAAGCACACCAGCGAACGACTGAGACGTGGAAGGATCGACCGACTCGCCTGGTGTCAAATAGCTGCGTGCGTGTTCCTCACACAGGTGCAACTCTTCAACGTCAGGTCCCGTAAGCTCGGTAATGTGAAAGGTAGCAGGTTTCTCACACTGTTGGCACTTCATCCGCGGACTCGCAATAACCAACGTCTTTTTGGTGAAAATTTTGGTGCAAACTGTTTAGTATCAAGAACTAATCAAAGGTCAACTGGATTCTAACAACGGCTTGAAGTGTGTCAAGATTGAAGGCTGTGCCCAGGGAAAACGTAATTCGGCACGAAGTGGGCGGCGTTGTGACAAGTCGCAGCCGTTGGTAAGCTGTGGCACCCTGTTTTCCCCGTTTTGTGCTGGTTTCGAAGCTAGTCAGCAAATGACACATTGCCCCGACTTGAAGACCTTTCGCCGTTGTGCTGAGAATTATGACATGGTCCCGGTCTACCGTGTTCTGGTCAGCGATTCACTCACACCCGTATCAGCGTTTCACAAATGGGGAACATCATCGACTGCTTGTCTGTTCGAAAGCGTCATTGGTGGCGAAAAAGTAGGTCGTTATAGCTTCTTGGCGGCAGATCCATTCCTCCAAATATGCGCGAAGGGCCACGACGTCACCATCCAGTCAGCGGAAGGTACCACCCAACGTTCGGTCGATGATCCGTTGGACATTATCCGGCAGCAGCTTAGTATGGTTCGTGCTGCCCGGCTGGATGCCTTGCCACCATTTGTCGGCGGCGCTATTGGCTATGCTGGCTACGACGTGGTTCGATACACCGAACAGTTATCCGATGCCCCCCCCAATGACCGAGACCTTCCGGATCTATCTTTTGCCTTCTATGACCGCATGGTCATCTTCGATAACGTTTCGAAAACAATGACAGTGGTGGTCATGGCCCGAGTTGGCCGCGACGAATCACAATGGTCGTCGCAATATCAGGAGGCTTGTGACCTTGTCGACCAGACCGTCGACCAATTGTCCTCCACCAATCACAACTTGCTGCCCGCAGACATTGAATTGAGCAGCCAACCCGAAATTGAATTCCGTTCAAATTTCGAACAGTCACAGTTTGAAAACGCGGTCGAAAAGTGCGTGGACTACATTCGGGCAGGAGATATCTTTCAAGTCGTCATCAGCCAACGTCTGGCGGTCAACATTTCAGCGAATGCCTTTGAGATCTATCGCACTCTGCGCGTCGTTAACCCCAGCCCATTCATGTTCTTCCTGCGCACGCCCGACGTGACACTCGTCGGCAGCTCACCGGAAATCATGTGTCGAGTCGTGGATGGAGAAATTACAGTCCGTCCGCTGGCTGGCACACGCCCTCGCGGAGACGACGACGAGCACGACCAGCAACTAGCCGAAGAACTGCTTGCCGATCCCAAAGAGCGAGCGGAACACGTGATGCTGGTCGATTTGGGTCGGAACGACGTGGGGCGAGTTGCAGAATACCGTACCGTAGAACTCACCGACGTCATGTCCATCGAACGCTACAGCCATGTGATGCACATTACCTCCAACGTGAAAGGGCAACTCCGGCCCGAATTCGACGCGTTCGATGCGCTCAAAGCTTGCTTGCCGGCCGGTACGGTCTCCGGGGCTCCCAAAGTACGCGCGATGGAAATCATCGACGAATTAGAACCTCACCGCAGAGGACCGTACGCGGGTGCCGTGGGATACATAGACTACAACGGCAACATGGATACATGCATCGCTCTTCGAACCATGGTCATCCAAGGACAAACGGCCTACGTCCAGGCAGGGGCAGGCATTGTGGCAGACAGTGTTCCGACCAACGAGTACCAGGAAACTCTCAATAAGGCACGTGGTTTATTGAAAGCGATCGAACTGACTGAACAACGCTGTGGCCGAACCTAGAAGCGGCTTCAAAAAAAGAAGCGAAACGATTAGCGTCTGGTTTTTCCTAAGAACCGGAAAAAACTCTTGACACCATGCTTGGAGGCTTGCGCCGTATTGTCACAAAGTGAGCAGTCCTGGGCTAGCGCTTCGTAAAGAAGAGATTTTAAACTATTCCTAGGGTTCCGATGGTTAGAACCATGTAAACTCGTCCGTTCCGAGTTAGCGGGGGTCGGACCACCTAAAAATCCTCAAAAATCCGTATCCTTGCACGACACCAAAGACCCATGGAACGCATCGCCGAGCGAATTTACCAAATCGATTTGGCGCACCTGGGAAGACTCAACGTCATTGCCTCCGCCATTATCGAGCTTGATGATGGCATTGCCATTGTCGACCCAGGCCCAAGTTCCACGCTCCCTGCACTAAGGGCTGGCTTGGCAGCCGGCGGCTGGAGTCTTGTCGACGTGCGCTGGTTGCTGGTCACTCACGTGCATCTGGACCACGCCGGCGCCTGCGGTGAAATCGTCCGTCAACATCCTGGAATTCAAGTCGTTGTACACGAGAAAGGTGCTCGCCACTTGGAGGATCCTACGCGACTCATGTCGAGCGCCCAGCGCGTGTTCGGCAATGATCTGGAAAGGCTTTGGGGAGATTTCCTACCTGTTCCTTCGGCAAACTTACGCCGTGTCAACGAAGGTGATTCGATTCATCTGGAGTTGGCTGGCCGACGACTGGACATTGCCTACACCCCCGGGCACGCTTCGCACCACGTGAGCTACTATGACGAAACCACCGGCCTTGCGTTTGTCGGCGATTCGACGGGTGCCCGAATCTGTGATGCCGCTTTGGTACTGCCTACCACCCCAGCGCCAGATATTGATTTGCAAGCGATCCATACTTCGGCCGAACGTATCCTCTCATGGAATCCCGAGCGCCTATTCCTGACTCATTTTGGACCGGCCACCAACGTTGCAGAACACATGTCTCGGCATCTCAGCAAACTTGACGCTTGGTCGCAATACGTCAAAGACGCTTTACGACAGCAAGAAGAAGACGACCAGGCTTTGGCAGATCGCTTTTTTGCTTGGGTACACGCCGACCTGGAGCAATCGCTCACCGTTGACCAGACCCTGGCGTATGAACAAGGAGCAGCCACGCATCTGTCATGGCATGGGTTGGCACGGTATTGGCGCACCAAGCCATCCGAATGAGGAACCCTACAGGTAATCAAGCGACCTCACCGTGACGAGGCAGAAATTTTCGCCAACTTACATACTTCGGATTATCAAGTTTTCGGACCAACCAGGGACTAACTTTCGGTCGTGCTGGTTTTTTCAAAAGCGACATCCTGGCTTCTTTGGGCGTCCTACCACCTTTTTTGACATTGCACCGTAAGCAACAGCAAACCACATTCTGCCAACTCGTCTCTCCACCACGACTCCGTGGCATCACGTGGTCCATGCTAAGTTGGTTGGCTGCAAAAGATTTGCGACAGTATTGGCAGCGGTATCCGTCTCGCGCGAACAAATTGCGTCGGTTGAACCGCAAAGTTGTCCGTGGAATACGGTCGTAGCGTAACAGTCGCAGGATTCGAGGAACTTGAAATTCAAAATTGACCGCACGGACCCAATCTTCATACGGCCGCTTCAGATTAACCTGAAGTTCATTCAAGATACGCCACGATTCGAAATCGTAGTTGGCAAATTGGTCATCTTCCAAATGCACGACTTCGGCATGGTCACGATATAGTAGCGCGAGGCCACGACGAGCGTTCACGACGTGGACGGCGACGTAGCAGCGATTCAAAACAAGAACATTCGCCGACAACGGATTCCCTTGCCGGTAGTCGGTCGACTCATGCCAACGCTTCTTGTCGGTCGATTTCACGAAATCCTCTCGCCTTCAAAGTACATCCTGACACGCGAGAACATCCAGCTAGAGAGATGACACAAGAGCCTGAAATGCTTGGCCAATAGCACCTTAGCTCGACGGCAAATCAACCCAAAATACATGTCATCTTCGCTTGGTTCATTTTAATTAGCGTCACAAGAGGCGTGAAGCACCAAGCCGCAGAGTTGCTGTATTTAAAATGATCATCAACATTTAGCACTTGCCCGTTGCAGCCAATTATTTGACAAAATCAGTCGATTCGCCCGGAATTCCTTCTGTTTTGACGCTAGCTGATGTGGTTGCTTGATCGGTTTTCCTCTGGCACAAGCAAGAATATTACCTCGGTAGCCATCCTGGGATGACCGTGGCGGCCCCTGGCAGGTTCAACATGGCTTCCACAGATTTTTAGAAAATTTGTGCCGATGTCTTGTCCTAATTCGTACTTTGTCATTACGATGAACCCTAGATGGTGGGTTGTCGTTAGAGCTACAGCCCGGCCAGCACGAACAAGATCTCGGGGGAATGCACTGATGATTCATTACACTTGTGACCGTTGCCGGCGGGTATTGGATCCGGCAGAGGATCTGCGATACGTCGTCAAGATGGAAGTATATGCGGTCATGGATGCCGTGGATGACGAGAACGCTCCAGAGGATGATCGAGATCATCTTCTGGAAGTTCATGAAATCCTGGAGCGAGCTGACGACGACATTAATCTCAATCTGGACGATAAAATCTATCAAAAAAAGCACTACGATTTGTGTCCTCAGTGCCATCGTAAGTTTTTGAAGAATCCTATTGCGAAAGAGCGCGCTCCGCAGTTTGGCTTTAGCCAGAATTAGGATGCCATGCGTCGTCGATTTCGTCGCCGACCATCTTTCGCCTCCCTAGTGCTGCTGTTTGTTTTGTTGCTTGTGAGTTTCCGCGTCTGGCAACGACTCGTACAACAAAACCAGGCCCCTCGGCGCATTGAGGAACAAGTAGAAGGTGCTTACCAGGTCGTGCAAGTTGTTGATGGAACGACACTGATCGTGTCGAAGTCACAATCGTCTGTCCCCAGTACCGCCCCAAAGCAGTCACGAGTCCACTTGTTGAGTGTCCAGCTTCCCACTCAAAGTAGCTGGCCGACGAACACAGACAAGTGGCAGGGACAAGCTGCATCCTTCACTCAGTCGTTCGTCAATGGCGGGAAAGTTCGTCTCCGCTTCGACAAGAATCGACAGAACCGCAACGGTGACTGGTTGGCTTATGTCTACGTGAAAGAAGACATGCTAAACGAGTCACTCGTTCGACAGGGACTGGCCCAAGTCGAGATCCAGCAGGGTAATTCGCTATCCCTTGGTCGGATACTTCAGAATGCCCAGCGAGAAGCACAAGTTGCCAAGCGGGGAATGTGGTCCGAATAACAAAAACTGCTCGGACAAAGACGAGGAACGGTGTCCATTGGGTAAGCCATGTGGTATGGTGGCGTTCTTCGGATTTAGACAAGTCTCACTGGGAAGCGACGATCGAAGAAACACATCGAGGAAAGAGGAAACACGTAGCATGTCAATAAAGATTGCGGTTATCGGGGGGGATGGTACCGGCCCTGAGGTTACAGCCGAAGCCTTAAAGGTGCTCGACACAGTATCCAAGCTGGAAGGGTTCGGATTTGAGTTACAGGACTTTGATTTTGGTGGCGAACGCTATCTCAAGACCGGAGAAATTCTTCCTGAAACAGCAGTCGATGAATTACGTAAATATGATGCTATCTTTCTTGGCGCCGTCGGCCATCCCGATGTCGCACCGGGAATACTGGAGAAAGGGCTTTTACTACAGCTACGATTTCAGATGGATCAATACATCAATCTCCGCCCGGTGAAACTCTATCCTGGTGTCGAAACCCCACTGGCAGGCAAAGGTCCTGACGACATCGACTTCGTCGTAGTCCGTGAAAACACCGAAGACCTCTACTGTGGAGTAGGGGGGTTCATGAAAAAGGGTACTCCAGACGAGGTAGCCAGCCAAACTGCCCTTTACAGTCGCAAAGGATGTGAACGTTGCCTGCGTTGGGCATTTGAATTCACCCAACGTCGGAACAATCCCAGAGGAAAAATGTTGACACTAGTCGCGAAGACGAACGTGCTCACTTATGGCCACGATCTCTGGTGGCGAACGTTTCAGGAGGTTGCCCAGGACTTTCCCGATGTCAAAGCGGATTATAACCACGTGGATGCCTGTTGCATGTGGATGGTCAAGAATCCCGAGTACTACGACGTGATTGTTACTACAAACATGTTCGGCGATATCATTACGGACCTCGGTGCCATGATCCAAGGTGGCATGGGAGTTGCCGCCGGCGGAAATATTAATCCGGACGACGGAGGTACCAGCATGTTTGAACCTATGGGGGGAAGTGCACCGAAATACACGGGCCAAAACGTCATTAACCCGATCGCAGCCATTGCCGCCATGCAAATGCTACTGGAACAATCAGGTCAGGTATCGGCTGCCGCTCGAGTTTTGAATGCTATTCAAACCGTCACCGCAGAAAAAATGAAGAGCCAGGCGGCCGGTAGAATGGGACACAGTACACAGGCCATTGGAGATTTGGTGTGCGAAGCCCTTTAGGTCAACAGCTTCACTTCGACGGGGGTGAAGTCGTATAGCTCGTTTAAGGAAGAGCAACGGAGACAGAATTTGGGTTTAACACAAAACCTGAATCCTGTTTTCGGATCCTGATGACAAGTCGGGATCATTCTGAGCTTCTCTTGGAGCCTACGATCGGTGTGAATTCAATTTTGATCACATCGCCTCTTCGCAGCACTTGAATTCCAGCTGGCAAGTTTAGCGATGTCTGTGAACGGTGATCTCCTTGGATAAAGGACGCCGTCGAGCTCCACTGCTCCCAGCCCATGGATTGGCGAGGCCAATCCTGTTCGCGCCAGATACGGATCAGCAATTCTCGCAAAAGAAAGGGATCTGCTGCACACCCAGCCTCCAAAGACAACTCCACTAGATTGGGAGCTTGAGTCCGGATGGCCTGGCTCGCTAGTTCATCTACTCTGTCATCCACAATACGTTGTGCACCTTCTGCCAAATCGCTCAGTCGCAACAGAGACTCGCGCGTTCGTGGATGATAGTCGCTCATCAGCCGAGGTAACAACTCGTGGCGAATCCGATTCCTCATGTAACGGGTGTCAGTATTTGAGGAATCGCTGCGAAAATCTTGATTCCATGTTGCCAAATAAGCGAGAACCTCGTCACGAGAAGCGTTGAGCATCGGGCGTACCAGGGTCGTTAAATCATTTAAGCTCCGATAAACGGGTATGCCACGCAGCCCGGCAATACCTGTTCCTCGCAAGACTCGGTAAAGCACCGTTTCTGCCTGATCATCGCTCGTGTGTGCGGTGGCAACGAATCTCGCACCGATTCGCTGCGCCGTTTCAATGAAAAAATCATATCGAACTTCTCGCGCAACTTCTTCGATGCCCTCCCCACGAACGCTGGCCAGACGATTGACATCGACTTGTTTCACGTGACAGCAATGCCCGAGTATCTGGCTTAATTCTTGAACGAAGTGTTGATCGGCATTTGCCTCATCCGACCGTAACCCATGGTTCAGGTGAGCCACATGCAGGCTTCCTTCTCCGGAGGTTTTTAACCTAGACAAAGCGCGCAACAGGGCTACGCTATCGGCCCCTCCTGAAACGGCAACCAAAACGGTGACAGACTGCCACACTTCTGGGGGCCAAGCCGCACAAATTTTCGCCTCCAACAAACAAGTCAACTCTGTATCACTCCAGGCGATGTCCTCCGCCACAGTCAATGAGGCTTACCCAAGCCACTCAAATTAACGAACTAGAGCTGAGCCATGAGGTGATCACCTAGGCGAAACAGAATGGTGCCATTTGCTAGACATGCTTCATGCCCAGCGCCAATGACATCACTTTCTGCACACGTCGCCATCGTGCATTTGCCAACTGCTAACAACCAACTCATCGGCAGCCCCAGAATTGGGCTAATGTGATGTTTTTGTGAAGAATCGGATTTCGGAAGCCTTTGAACCTACGTTTATCCAAAACGAACAACAGGCCCTCTTCCCTCTCGTCGCCAATCCCCATATGATCAGTTAGCATAGGTTTTGATAAACTTCGCGGCAACGGTACTCTTTCACCCTTCGGGGCTGGAGACAGTTGGCGAAGTGTCACACCCACTGGTCGGTACACACCGACACTGGTTGTTGAACCTTAATTTGTTGTTGAACCTTAATTTGTTGTTGAACCTTAATTTGTTGTTGAACCTTAAATTGTTGTTGAACCTTAAATTGGCTGTGAGGAAACGTTTAGAAGTTACCAATACGTTTTACGATTAGGGTGAGCGTCTGCGGACACAGATCTGTGGGCTTGAAACCGTTAGACTGTTTGATGAATCAGAGTGTAGAGATCGACAAACGTGAGTCAATGTTACATGCCTTGGCGAGGAAAAACTGGATCTGGCAATACGCAGTGACCATCGGTGCTATGATTGTAGTAGTGCCGCGTGTCGTGTGCTGTTCCATGACTGCTGGTTGGACCAGCAGTCAACTGACGTTTCAGTCAGCTAAGGCGGATCTGTTGATAGGTCTTCATGACCTAGGGTCATGGTGCCTGAAGGAATCTGTAACGTTGTTGTTGAACCAAGTCAGCTGGACTGCTGTCCTGAAGCATGACTTGAGGATGGTTCCGGTGTGGCAACCGTCATTTCCGTACCGACTAGCGTCAAGAGGTACGGAATCCAGGTCGGTTACCGGAACCGAACTGACAAGAGTTTTGCTCTGTAGTTCAACACATCGTGATTTGAGCTTGTATGGTTCCACCGTGCCACGGGCGCGAACTACAGCACAAACACCTTGAATTTCACGTTGTCTATCTTGCTCTCGACGTCGAAAAACGGCGTTCCGCCAACATTCCGGTTGGCACTAGTGGTGCACGTTTTTTCGTTTCATCAAACGTCGGTTGATCGCCGGTTGGGAGTTTTGCACTCCTAACGCAGTAGCTCTCGAGTAGCATACGCCATCCTGGAACGAATCATCTATCGAGAGGAAACATCTCGTGAATCTATATATAGGTATCACCGCCGTCGTCGCTGCCGTACTGGCATTTATTCTGATCAAGTTGTGGGACCGTTTGCGCAGGAAAGATGCGGAAACACAGGTGAAAATGATTCTCGAGCGCGCCCAGCAGGACGCCGAAAATCGCAGAAAAGAAGCTGAGCTGGAAGCCAAGGAAACGGTTTTACACCACAAGACCGAAACCGAAAAAGAGTTGGGGAAGATTCGTGACGAATTACGCGAACGTGAACGATCGTTGGACAAGCGCCAAGAAACGATCGAACAACAGGCGGATCATTTGCGCAAACAAGAGCGCATGGTCGAAAGCAACCAACGAAGACTTGCCGAGCGAATTGATGACAACAACCGCAGAAATGAAGAGCTCGGTAAACTATTGGACAAACAGCGCCAGACACTGCATGAATTGAGCGGTTTAGGAAAAGAGGAAGCGACCGAACGGCTCTTAGAAATGCTAGATCGCGAATTGACACAAGAAACCGGTGCTGTGATTGCCAAGCACGAAAAGGCCATCGCTGAAGTTTGCGACACCAAAGCTCGAGAAGCATTACTGACGTCATTGCAACGTTATGCAGCAGCCCACACAGCTCAACATACGACGAGCACCGTCGACATTCCCAACGACGAAATGAAGGGCAGGATTATTGGTCGCGAAGGAAGAAACATTCGTTCTTTTGAGAAAGCCACTGGTGTCGACGTCATTATCGACGACACTCCAGGGGTCGTCATTGTGAGTGCATTCGATCCTGTGCGTCGAGAAGTCGCCCGACTGTCCCTCAATAAACTTATCGCTGATGGCAGGATTCATCCGTCACGGATTGAGGAAATTGTCACAGAAACTCAAAGCGAAACAGAACAACTCATCCAGAAGTACGGCAAAGAAGCCGCTCAAGAGACGGAAATCCACGGTTTAAACGATCGGATCGTACACATGTTGGGACGGCTGCATTTCCGAACCAGTTACAGCCAGAACGTGTTGCGTCATTCAATCGAAGTCGCCTACCTAAGCGGAATGTTAGCTGAAATTGTCGGATTGGATGGTGTGCTTGCTCGCCGTTGTGGACTACTACATGACATTGGAAAAGCGGCCGACCACGACATGGAAGGCGGACATCCCAAGATCGGTGCAGACTTGCTCAAGCGACACGGTGAAGGCCCCGAAGTCGTCCACGCAGCCTTTGGTCACCACGACGAAATCGTCACCGAATATCCTTATACCATGTTGGTAGCGACGGCCGACGCGTGTAGCGCTTCTCGACCTGGGGCTCGCCGAGAAACCTTGGAACGTTATATCAAACGCATGGAAGAGCTGGAGTCGATTGCAAAGAGTTTTAATGGCGTCGAGCAGGCGTTCGCCATCCAAGCCGGGCGCGAGTTGCGTGTCATCGCCAGCGCGAAACAGACGGACGATGGAGCAGCCTCTAAAATCGCCCGGGACATCGCTAAGGCATTCGAAGAAAGTTTGACTTATCCAGGTGAAATCAAGGTGACCGTTGTGCGCGAAGCTCGATTTACGGAACTGGCAAAGTAACGATTTCCTTAGAGTCAACCTTCTCATGCGCATCCTATTTATCGGCGACATCGTAGGCAAACCTGGTCGTAGCCTTGTGATGCGAGCCATTCCCGAGCTACGTCAACGAGAAAACCTCGATCTGGTCATCGCCAACGCCGAAAACGCAGCCGCAGGTTCGGGAATCACGGCTGCCATCTATCGCGAACTGATCGACTCAGGAGTTGATTGCATCACATTGGGTGATCATATTTATCGTCGTGCCGAGATCATTCCGATCCTTGAAACAAAACCGAACATAATCAAACCGGCCAACTACCCTGACAATGCACCTGGGCAAGGTTGGACGACTGTCCAGACCACTCAAGGGGTTTCCGTAGCTGTCATTTCCTTGATGGGTCGGGTCTTTATGAAGCCGGTCGACTGTCCCTGGAAAGCCATTGACCGAGTACTAGCAGAGATCCCTGAAACAATACGTGTTCGCATTGTCGACTTTCACGCCGAAGCGACTAGTGACAAACAGTTGATGGGTCGCTATCTGGACGGCAAGGTAACCGCCGTGCTCGGAACCCACACACACGTACCGACTGCCGATGAATGTATCTTTCCAGGTGGTACTGCGTTCCAATGTGACGTGGGAATGACGGGACCCTATGATAGTATCCTAGGACGCCGCATCGACCGAGTATTGGAAACAACGCTTCATTTTCGACCAACTCCATTCGACGTGGCTACCGAAGATGTGCGCGTGTCAGGAAGCATCATCGACACTGATGCGACCACCGGACAGGCCAGCGGCATTCGACGATTGGTGGTAACCCAAGAAGACTTTCCGGATTAACGGAGATGATCACTCTATTTCCGAGAGCATTGAAATCTGGAAAGTGTTCATCCAACCTCTCGGACTTATGTTCACAGCTCTCACCTGCGAGATACCGCATTCCCAAAGCCACGTTCTCCTACTGCTGATTCAACTTTGTCTTTGTGAATAGCGAGCTGACGATGCTAGCCGCGGGCAGTCTAAAGCCAACAGCTCGCTCCCAAAATCAAGGGACTACTAAAAGTACTTGTGAACACATTCCCCAGCTAGCGGCTCCACTGTCGGGTCCTGCATGGTTTCGCTATTGCTCGTATCGCAACTAGCAGCTATCCTCCCACGCCTCATCCGCAAACACTTTTCTGGTACCAATGTTCTGCGCTCGTTGCGTTAGGCAGTACCTTACTTTTGTTACTGGGGGTCGCCGTGTGGCTGTTACCAGACCCACGTGGCATAGGCACTCACAAACAATTGGGACTACCACCATGTTCCGTTCCTCAAATCTACGGAATCCGCGGACGTTACTAAGGGTGTCCATTTAGTGAAACGCGGGCCCTGGTGATCACTGTCACGATCGTTGCGTTGACACTTGAAAATTGGGAAATACGTTTACCGCTCGACTGAACTGCGAGGCAGATGATGGATCAGAAAAACTGTCGCCGGTTAGGACACGGCCTGCTGTTGCTCATCGCGATCGTCGTATTATCGACTTCGTCAGGATGCGCCGCATTTAAATTGGCTAGTGTACTAGCATACGCCTGGAAGGGCGAAACGGTCCCAGCACAATACGAAGGCCTGCAAGGTAAACGTGTGGCAGTGGTTTGTTTGTCTGATTCCTCCATGTATGCAGGACAACTTTCTCAGGCCGTCGAGCAGTTGCTCGAGTCGAACGTCCCGAAGATCGAAACAGTGCCTCAGCGTGAAGTCTACCGTTGGCTGGATGAAAACAACTGGAACGAACTCGACTTTTCGCAAATTGGCGAAGGTGTAGGCGCAGAGGTTGTTGTTGCCATCGAATTGGAATCCCTTCGCCTGTATGACGGTATGACCATGTTTCACGGACAAGCGGATCTGAGTATCGTTGTCTATGACGTCTCCCAACAGGACAAAGTTCTTTTCAGGACAGATCCGTTTCGTTTCAGCTATCCAAACAATGCTCCTTTGGCGACAACCGACATGCCAGAAAAACAGTTTCGCCGCCTGTTCATCAACGCACTGTCACGGCGCATCGCTACGACGTTCTATGGTTATGACATTCACGAAGACCTCGCCGTCGACAAAACACT
Source organism: Pirellulaceae bacterium (assembly GCA_022448645.1). Next base: position 16,586 of record JAKVBZ010000012.1, on the reverse strand, counting down.
CATCGGTGCAGGACGATAATCTCTCTCAAACCGCCAGGTATGCTTGAAAGCGATTTAGCGGCCTATAATCGCGGCGGTGCCCGTCGAGGCTTGGGCCGAGGAAGATTCCGGATTTGATCGTCTCTTGGAGGCGGTGCATTTCCGTTGTTGGCGGGCTGTCGAGGCGGATCGTTCACGCCGGTATGCTGCTCGGCCCATTTCCACCCCAAAGCAACGGACAATTCTTTTTCAGCCAACATCGCCCAAGGCGTACTCGGATGTTCGTTCACGACACGTTGCAAATACATACGAGATTTGTCTGCCAACTTTCGTAATTGGCTGCCCACAGAAACCTCGTCATCGTGCCGTAGAATCCAAGTATCATTGACTTCGTTTTGAAATTTCATTCCTCGTTTGGCCTTAGCAAGCATCGCGTTGTATGCTTCGGTGCGTACCTTCACAGCAAGAACACGTCCCATCGCCAAGTCGTATCCCGCTTGCCATCGAGGACTTGACTCCTTGTCGCGAGCTACTTCACCAGGTTTCAACCGTTCGTACAATAAATTCACTTTGGGCTCCAGCTTGGCTGCTTGCTTTTGAGCTTCCGTCAGCAGATTGGCCAAATCCGCCTCGGATCGTTTGGGGAAACGAAGCCGAGCGCGTTCGAACGATTCCACCCAGCTCATCCTGGCCGCTTCGACCAGGGAAGATCGTGCAGCATTATCCTGTAGACGTCGAAGGTAAACTTGCTCAGACACATAGTCGGGACGATATTTACGCATGACAGTAGGGTCAAAAAATCGCTGGAGGTAAGCTGAATAGTTTTCCGTTTCTCCACGGGACACGTGTCTCCGCGAATTTCGATTGGGATGGACGGCAAAAAAGATACCGCCAGTTTCATAGCACAATCGTGTCAGTGCAAACGGACCGAAGCCGGAATCAAGTGGAGCAGTCTCTTCGTGAAGTCCTGGAATGTGTAATTTGATCCGTTCCAACAGGTAGGATTCGGGACCTTGAGCAACCTGGCCCCACTGAGGCGACTGATCATAGTTCGGATCAGGATCTACCCATTTCACCAGAGTGTCCTGTCGACCAAATGGAGCCGGCACACCCACGACATACACAGGTATGGCCCAACGACGGCAAATCTCAATCGACCTCTCCAACATCTCTTGATCGTCACCCACTTCGTCGGTCATGACAACGAACATGATGTTACGCATGGGCTCGCCAGTCTTTCGTTCAATACGTCGGAATTTCTTGTAGGCGTCCGCCGACGTATAGATTGCCGAAAACACACGTTCCACCCCCGAATCATCCCACTGGATACCTGCAATTGCCTCCTTCAACTGCCCCAGATCGTCGGTCGGGATTTCCGTCCGCAAAGTAACTTCTTTTCCAAAAGACACGATGGAAGTCAATAAGGGTTTGTCTTTGTAGCGCCGAGCATAAGAGTTCTTAGCAGCAGCCACGACACCCAGCTCTGCATAGACTCGATCGAAACGTTGCACTAACCGATCGCGTTGCTGTTGCAGGCTACCAGATTGGTCAAACAGCCAGACCACTAAAACTTTACGTCGTTCTAGATTCAGCAGAATCTCATGGGTGATTCGATCGATCGCCCCCATAGCCCCGGTCGTGCCCACACCAGATGCACCGGGCACAGTAAGTGTTTCGTTAAAATGTTCACCAGTCGCTTCTTGAATATCTTCGACCAGAGCCACCGTCGCCGCATCGGATTCGGGAAGAATATCGAGCGTCGGAACCACCGATGCATCGGCTTGGATCGGAGCCTCACTCCAAGCCGATTCATCACCACGCACCGTCGCAGCACCAACTTCGTCGACAACATCGTGACTTGAATCGAATTCAACCGTTTCTTCCAGAGTGAGATCTTCGGTCAAAGGAATCACCAAGGCAATCTCATCCTGGGAAAGCGGCAAAGGTATAAAGACCAACGCCACAGCCAGCAGTGCTAACAGATGGCAGGCAAAACTGATCACCCACGCCATGGAATCACTGTCGAATGCATCCAACGAACCGCGCAAGTCCAGACCTTCCTCTTCCGAAGTGTCTGCTACCCGAAACCATTTTTGGAGCATTAGTTTCATCATCAATTTGTCACCCACTGTCGCGATTGGCTACAAATGGTAACTCTCGAATGCCTTGAATCTATTTCTCATACTATCCCCTATTTTCCGTATTTCCGGCATACAATGCAAGGCAAGGCTTTTTTTTGACCGTTAGAGCGTAGAATGTAAGGTAGCCATTCGTTGCTGTGAAACCAACCATTTCAATACATTGGCCATAGGACGATTCCGTTCAGGTAGGCGGTATAGACTTCAATTGACCAACTTCATGACGATGCCTACGATGAAGGCTGACTCATCGGCCTGGACGGCAGTGTTCTAACCAATTCACTGGGTCCTAACCAATTCACTGGCCACCTGAACGTTACATGAAGAGGCTTGAACATGTTTCCTTTCAAGGTGTTGTCCGTTTCATGCTCAACGCTCCATATGCTGTTAGCCCGTTCGTACAGAACCACGGGCAGATTCTGCATGATGTTGGCTATCATCCTATCGGTGTCACAGCCGATCTCTGGCCAGGAAACCAAGAACAAGAAAGAAAAGAAACTCCCAGCGCCAAAATCATGGACGGTCAAAACCAAGGACGGCGTCAGCCTGGCGTGTATCTACTTGGCTGGTACCGACGGAGAAAACACGATCCCCGTGATTCTGCTTCACGGATTCGACGGCGTCGGCGGTGAGTTCACCCGTTTGGCCCTGTTCCTGCAAAACGAGGGACACGCAGTAGTCGTTCCTGATCTAAGGGGCCATGGAGAAAGTATCCGACAACATGGTCGCGATGGTAACACCCATACGATCGACGCTGACAAGATGCGCACGAATGATTTCCACGGCATGTATCGCTATGATTTAGAGGCAGTAAAAAAGAAACTGCTAACGGAGCATAACGCGGGTAAGTTAAACATCGAATTGCTAACGCTGGTTGGCAGTGAAATGGGAGCGATCGTGGCAGCAAATTGGGCCGTCCTCGATTGGAGCTGGCCTGTGTTACCGTCCCTGAAACAAGGCCAGGACGTGCAGGCCATGGTGCTCGTATCTCCCAAATCCGCTTTCAAAGGCATCAAGCTGCAGCCTGCATTTCAGCACGAAGACATACGAAAACTCTCGACACTTATTATGACCGGTGCCGACCAAAGACGGTCGCTCAGCGAAGCCAAAAGAATCCACACAAAACTCAAACGTTTTCACACAACAAACACACGTGGCGGAAAAAGATCGAGTCCACGATCACTGTTCCTGGCCTCGTTTCCCACTAGCCTGCAAGGCACTAAGCTGCTTGACGCGCAGGTTCGCGACCGCAAGCTCAATCCTCACGAATGGATCGCGCGCTTCATTGAAATCCGAGTCGCTTCGCAAAGAGAAGAGTTTCCTTGGAAGAAACGGGAGTAACTTGACAGGCGGCTAATCCGTCAATCTGAAGGGTCCTGATCATCCTCTCGAATCGTGGCTGTCGGAATCCGGATTTCGGCTCCGATGGGCAACAATTCTGGATCAGAAATCTGATCTCCATTGGAAATCAGGATCTTGGCGGCCAGCTGCTCATCATCAGAATATTCAAGGGCAATCGACTCTAGCGTCTCTCCATCGCGGATCGTATGCCAAACGAACGATTCCTCCAAGGACAATGTGTCGACCATTTCTCCTGGCGTCACAAATTGCTGGACTGACACGTCCTCTGAATTCGGTGGCGGCAATACAAATTCGGGGGCTAAGCTTACTCCTTCCTGCTCACCTTCCACTTCTACCGGATCCGGTACCTCTGTGGACGCTTCGTCAGTTGTTTCACTCCACACAGATGTCGGCAGATTTCTGACCCCTACGTTCCCCGGTGGCACGTTTAAAGGTACTGCCCGCAACTGAGGCACCCCACGACCACCAGAACGGTCGACGGTCTTTCGTTGAGATTGCGAATGCCGAAATGGCATTGACGCCAAAAAACCCAGGAAAAGAACTGTAAGCACCACAACGTAGGATTTCGGCAAACACACCGTGACTCGCCCCCATCTCGTCGCGCGATCCCCAAAAAGACTACTGCCTTCTTACATTTATCGACCAGCTTGTCATGTCACGAACAGCCGAAAACTGGGGATCACCAAACGTTTATTGCAAATCCCTAGCAAGAAATGCCTAACTTCGACAAAACCGGCATAGCCATAACAAACCAACGAACCCGGAGTATGACGCAACAGTACTACCAGCGCGGTCTACATGCCTGTCAGCTGTTTAGGTTTTTACGTTAAGTCACTGATCGTTTAAGGTCGAAGCGGTCCATGTCTTCTGAACGAAATGGATCTAATCGTCGTAGAATCACTTATCGTACTGGCGTCTTACGTAAGTGACTTGCCCGCTTGCAGACTAACTTGTCGCATCTCAAAAAAGGACCAGGGCCTAACAACGAATCATCCATTGACCACGAACTTCATGTTTGGCGTGAAGCAGCACGACATCCGCAAAGGAACGTCGATTTCCGCCAGATTTGACGAAGCACTGCATGCAGGCCAATTCGCCATTCCAACAACGCCCCACTCAGCCTTCTAGAAACATTCAGGCTAGCGCTCCGTTAGCTCTTCAACCACCATTCCCGTTGTCACAGGCACGACGCTCCCTGCGGTTAGAAATACTAATTGGCCACGGACAACCGAAGCTTCCAAACGAAATGCTCGGCGAACGGCATCACAATATGCTGACACCTGAGGCAAATATCGCTCTGCGATTGTGATTACGGACTCGTCCACTGCAGATTCCGGCAACCGGTCCGTCTTAAAGTCGAGCACTTCGGCTGCCACAACCTGATTGCCCCGTTGGCTGACAACAAGTCGATCGATGGTTCCCATGACAAGTTCGTCGTTCACATGAGCCGCAATCGCTTGTTCTCGATAGACTTTCACCTGTGTCACACCGATAGCAGCATCCATGTAGTGCGAACGAGACAAAAATTCTTGTATGGCAGGCTGCTCCAAGGCACGCTGGAACGCCGTAAGCTCTCGATCCAGACGAAGCGATCCCAATTCAAGTGGCGCAGCAATCCGACGTAATTCTTCTTCGTTCGGAAAACCATCTTCGTACCAGCCAATCTGTTCCAACCAAGCATGCATCAAGGTACCTCGATGTAAGGCATCTGACTTCTGCCATTGAAAGAAACTTCCCAACGTAACGTCGGACGTGCCCTGTAATTGTGACGGAAACACTCGATTCTTGCCGGTTCGTTGCTGCGAACTTGTGGGAGCCAATGGGATGGAATGCTTTGGTCGTTTTCCAACACCGATCGGTTCCGCTGCCGTTTCTCTAGATTGTCCTTGAGACTTGTCGACATTCCGTTGTACCGAACACCAATCACGGTTGCCTGTTTCATACAGAACCGTTTCTGGCGGCGCTGGCGCACCCGCTGTCAACGCAGCTCGCAACAGATGAGAAGCACAACGACGCAACTTAGTTTCCTTGGCGTCTGACGGTGAAATAATCATGTGCAGTGCATGTACTGGCCGCGTTAAAGCGACGTAGAGCAGGCACAAGCACTCCTCAACTTCTTGTCGACGTGCTATCTCGAAAGTTTGTTGCAATGATGCTGGCAACAACCCCTGAATGGTTTGATTACGGTAAATGCAAACTGAATCAATAGCATCCAGAGGTCCAGGCCGACCAGCCACGTACGAGGGAGTGCGTCCTGGAATATCATACTCCAGATCTGGTAGGACGACGGTATCAAACTGCAGCCCTTTAGCCTGGTGTACCGTCATGACACGCACATCTGTCGTCACCGGGTCCGAGACGCGATGTTGTTCAACATGGTGGACAAAATCAGAGGGGCGTAGTGTTGCCCGTGGTTCATACGCATAACTTAGCGCCACAAGCTGTTGGAGGCGACGACGATCACGCTCACCCGCATGTGGAAACAGCATTTCTGCCCATTGCCGAACTGCAGGGCCGTATCCACCGTCTACCAGCTGTCGTCGCAAGTCGTTAGCCAAAGATTCTCGACCACGCGAATCATTCGGTAATGGCTTGCCGATCAAATCTCGCAACGGTGATCGAGATACGTGAGTTTGGCTGACACTGTGATGCGGATGATCTGCAAACCGCAATAAGGACAAGATCGTTTGCACGGCCGCCGAATCTGCAAGTGGATTGCCACCTTCTTCACTCGCCGGCACACCTAATTGCCGAAGCTCGAATATCAGCTGCGCCACCTTGTCGTTCGTCCGAACCAATACCCCGACCGTATTTCCTGGATGGGAATCGACCAAATGGGCAATCTGTTCGGCTGCATAGCGCATATGAAATATCTTGCTATCTTCCGCATCGTCCACGGGTGGCCCTGTCTGTAAGACGACATAGCCATCCAAGGCATGTTTCGCCGTTGTGTGGGGTGGAAAATCCTCACTCCACGCCTGAATCGTCTCCTGATGCTTTTCAAGGTTTCCATGCCGAGCTAACCCTTTAAACACCTGATTCACCGCATCAATAATAGGCGGCGCCGAACGATGGCTTTCATTCAGATCAAGCTGGTCGAGCCTCGGTAATTCCGCATCGATCGCTGCCAAGATCTCCGCAGCACCCCCCCGCCAACCGTAAATGGCCTGCTTTCCATCACCCACACAGAAAAAGCTAGGATCCAACAGCCTTTTCTGTTCCTCCAACGACGTCACACCCTGGCTGTTTTCAACGACAGTTCCTCCTTCAGCCGACTGTACAGATCGATGAGCGAAAGGGCGAAGAACATGCCACTGGACCGGAGAAGTGTCTTGAAACTCGTCGAGCAAAATATGTTGGATCCGACGGTCCAACCGGTATTCCAACCGTGGCAACGCGTCCTGAGATACGTAGTCGACCAGACGCCGTGTAATGTCTTCGAAGCGAACAGTTCCCGCATCAAATTTGAGCTGTTGGAAACACTGGTCGAAACGATGAATCATTTCATAAGTGGCTTCTGTCTGGCCAGCTAATTCATGGAGCAGCATCGCGCGCGCATGCTTGCTTAATTTCTGGTAAACGGCGATCACGTCTCCAGGAATCGGTTTTCCATAGTAAACGGGGGCGTCTCCGCGACTCTTACCACAAAGTCCCTTATCTAGAAAATTGGACCAATCTTCTTGCAAGAACCTCCCAATGTCTGCCTTCCGGGCACTGACAAATCGTTTATCCTGGGGTAGGTCGAGTGATTCAAGTTCGTCTAACAGGTCGTTACGTTCATCGCCCGACAATAAAGGAGGCCGAGGAATCTTGAACCAGGCATCTTTATCTGATTCCAGGTAAACGTTGTATAGGTTGTCGACCGTTTGACGCAATTGTTCGGCCACAGACCGTCGAATTTCACCTTTGGCCATTAAATGAAGTATGCGAGCCATTTCTGCACCGGATTGCGAACGAAGCATGTGGCCGATGGCCACATCTCGCATGCGTGCGTCTTCAATTTCGTCCACAATCCGCCAACCGGTGGGAAGCCCCATTTCCAAGCTCAAGCTACCAGCAACCTGCCCAAAAAAACTATCCAATGTGCCAACCTGCAGCCGGTGTAACTGACTGAGAACTTGTCGCAACATCTCCAAACACCGTTGCGGAGTCAAATTCGGTGACATCGTCGCTGAATCGACAAATTGACTTAGCTTGGCACACTCGTCGCGATCGCCTGCGGACTCGGCCAAACGAACGACGATACGATCCAGGATTTCTGCGGCCGCTTTCCTAGTAAATGTCGATGCCAGAATACGTTCCACCAGGGCTCCACGATGCAACAATTTGATGAAGCGATTTGACAGTTGGAACGTTTTTCCGGTTCCCGCCGAAGCTCGAATGACAATATCCACCAAGGATTCAGAGTGGCTCACGACAAGACCCCTTCATTGCAAAGTGACGCGAATTCTCGGAGCACGCGCGGGGCCGGTGTCGTAGGCGGCCAAAAACGCTCCGCTAACACCGCCTCGATCACTTCGCCGATACGATCATCGGCCACTTCTAAATCGGAATCCGTCCATTTGGCACAATATTCTTTCGTTTTCTCCGTTTCTTTAGGCAGGAGAATGTATCCCAGAGAAACTGGCTCATGGATATCTAACAACTTCACAATGTGTCGATAGAGTGGCAGTTGAAGATCAATCCAACCTTGCTCCGCACGATGTGTCTTCTCAGGAGGCTTGACGTGGTCACTCGTCTTGTAGTCGAAAACCATCCACCGCTTGGTTGCCTCGTGGTAATCAATGCGATCGATCCGTCCACGAATCTGCATGGTCCCTTGGTCAGTCTTCCAAGCAACCGTGCGATCATCGTCCGGGACTTCTGTGTGTCGAATGCGCCAGCCGAGCCGAACCCACCCCACTTGCCAGGAGGCAAGTGCATCCAACCGTTTCGCTATCTGAGATATCTGTAAGTTAACGGCTGGTAGACGCTCGCCACCCAACCACTCTCTGGCACATCGCTTGAGTTCCTCACGCAAGAATTCGCGCACGGCATCCTCGTCATCCGAATCACGAATCGAGTGCTTGCCAAAACGAGAAACCACTTCATGAATGATATTGCCAAAAAATCGCGCGTCCAACTCACAAGCCCGATCGTCGGTCACCTCCAGTTTGGCAACGTGCGACAGGTAAAAACGATAAGGACATGCCAGATAGTCACGAAAGGAAGTCACCGTCATGGTCGTCACGGGCTCGTCCAGTGGCTCCGGACGAGGGACAGAAAAGGCAGGCTCTACTATCGACTCGACACCATGGTCAAACAATACGGTCGCTTTCCCCAGACCATCATTATCACGATCACGAAAGACCTGCAGTGCACGACGCAACATTCCATCGTCGTCGGTCGCGAACATCAGCCGACTCGGTTTTAATGGATTTCCTTCTGTATCACGGCGGGGCACGATAACAGTCAAATCTTCTCGGCTGTGCACTAATACAGAAAGCGCATAAGCGTCTCGTGCGTATCGTCGCGCGTTGTCGACCAGCCCCAATTCCTGTCTAATTCGATTTGGCAAGAAAACGTCCGAATTCAATGACTCCGGTAAAAATTCCTCGTTGAACGAGGTCACGACGAGTGCTGGGGACGTGTCGAGTGGCAGCTCTAACCAACCCGTCATCGTGACGGCGTCCGATTGCTCCTCGACGTAGCCATGATGGTTTTCCATCAGTTGCATGAACCAGTTCACTGCCTGAGTCCCAGAAACTTGAGGGGATAGTTCTGTCGGTATACCTCCCAGTTCCGCCAAAGCGTCTTGAAATCTGCGTAGCGCCGTCACATCGGGATGCAGTGTCATCTCATCGCTTGTCACCATGACGTCTCTGTAGAATTGATACACCACCCCAGCAATGGACTCGCCCCAAACGGGCAGTGGCTGCAGGCGCACCTCAGAACCGACGGTCCGTAAAGGGTCCAGGACCTGCTGCAAAGCGTCCAATGTCCATCTCACCAACGGATACCGTTTGGCGGAAACAGCGTTTAAGTCCATTCGAATCGGTAATCGGTCATTCTGAAATCGGTCCAACTCGGGATGCAATGCCGAAACTGACATCGAATCAGTTTCTGAAACAGGCAGCGATGACCATTGCCTATCGAGCCACTCCACGATTCGCGGGTGGCGCACTAAAGCAGCGAACGCTTGGTAGCTTTCTTGCACTAGGTATTCAGCGATTGCCTGCACCAAGCGAAACAAGCCAGTTTGTTGGATAGCTTGTCCCGCCGTCCGCTGCACCACCAATCCGCGGCTTTCCAAAACATGCTCAATCCAAGGTGACAACAATGGATCGGGCAAGCCAACGGTAATTTCGTCAGCACGATAGCGCCCGCCGTATGCCACCAATGTCTCTACCACCACGTTGGATTGAGCCTCTGGTCCATCGGCCACTTGAATCTGTTCGTCTCGAAGGTCGACACTCATGTCGGCCCAAGCCGCTGGCACAAGGCACCCGAATTCATCAAAACGAGGTTCCCATTCTGCTGGCGCAGCGATCAACGACACAATACGATCGGCTACCTGATCGAGCATCTGCCGTACGACTTGACTCATGTCCACCATCGCCACGAGCACAATATCAAAATCCACGTGACATTCACGGTTTTCGAGAGCATGAAGTCTCGCCGTCTGACGATCCCATAAGTGACAACGATCTAATTGAGCCCAGTAGGTTAACTGCAGGTCTCTGAGAAACTGCCAGCGCTCTGTTTCCTGAAAAGTCGCTGCCTGCCTACCGAAATCCACGACGTGCTGGAAGTTAAGACCGTCGGCAGCCAAATCCCGATGTTGCCGCCACAACATTTGGCCCAGTCTCAGCCAATCATCGACGTCTACATCCACCGTGCCATGGCCCGCTGACGAATCATCCGGAACCTGCGCCACAAATCTGCGCAAGCGGGATGGATCGCTATCACGAATGGCTCGGGTCCAGGCTAACTGCTGAGTCAAGCGATCTGCGAAAGGCTGTCGAGGCTGGTACAGAAATTCCGGCAGGTCACCGACAGTGCGTATCCGTGGAGGTAAAAAAGCGAGCCCGATCCGTTCTGCTTCGGCGACCAGCAGTTCCAGCAAACAGCGACCGGCACGCGCGCCTGGAACCACAACACAGACCCCGCTTAAATCGAGTCTGGAACCATCCCCGTACTCAACACGCAGCCACTCCACCACACGTGGAAGAATAGGCCCATCCCATCCAACAAACTTCCGTGTGATGCCCATCGTGCCATCCGTCGTGATGAAGTTACCTAAACCCGCGGCCCAAAAACCGCCTCCCTATTATAGGGCTGCTAGAAGCTCTGAAGACACTCCCCGGATTTTGTTTATCGGGCCCCATGATTCACAAAATACTATCCCCCAAAGCGCAGCGAAAGGTCTCCATATGTCCATAGTTTACCGTCCAGCCGTAGGAGCCGACCGGTGCTCACAAAGACAATGCTCCTCTGCAAAGTACTACCAGTCAGATGTACCCAGCTCACCGGGCGATTCGCCGTTTTCGAGATCGTCCAATTCACGCAGTTCTTCGAGCCAGATGCGCAAATCGTTGACATATTCCGAAGCCAAATTGCCCTTCACCAACTGGCGGTGAAACGCTGCCGCACCTTCTTGCCGTAAATCGGCATCCTCTGCGGTAGGAAAACGGCGCATGGGATCCGGGGCGATCAACCCTCGACAGAAGCTCATCAACAATGAATTGCACGTGACTTCTTGGGGCAAGATACTATCTAACCGTTGAGGCAGTAAACGCTTGGCTTCTAGCAAGTCACGCAAAGAATCGGTGGCCACAAAAGGCGAACGGCCGGACAGCATTTCGATCAAGACATAGCCCAAACTTGCAATATCGCTTCGAGGCGTGCATTCGGCACCATCCAAAACTTCCGGTGCCGCATACATCGGCGTACAAGTCCGGTGCGGCGGAGGGTCATCGATTTCAAAAGCTGAACCGATATCGACAATCTTTGTGTTTCCGGTCCGCTTTACCATGATGTTGGCCGGTTTAATGTCGCCATGCACGATTCCTTCTCGGTGTAACGCTGCCAGTGCAGCTAAGCACTCTCGAACAATCGCCACCGCCGTCCCTGGTTTCAAACGATGCTGTACCGCACCACGAGTAACAATGACTTCGTTGATGTACTTCCAACGCTTGATGCTCACTCGGTCACGAATGCGTTCCAAAGTCTTATCACGCAACAATTCGGAAAGATTGTATCCGTCGATCCATTCCATCACCATCATCCGAATTCTACTGCGGTCGACAAAGTCGTGTACCGTTAGCAGATGCTCCTGTTGGATCTGAGCGACGCAAGCTGCGATATTTCCGATCCGTTGCATGTCCACTTCATAATTCAAAGCATCACGATAGCGTTCGGGCGAAAACACCTTGACGGCAATCGGCACCGTAAACGAATCGGCACCGCGACGATGACTTAGAAAAACAATGCCCTGGCCACCCGAACCAACCGGTCGGATCAAGTGATAGTGAGTCGTCCAATTAAATTTTCGCTTGTCGACAATGGAAAAATATTCTGGCTGAAGTTCGTTGAACGATTCATCGACCTGATCGCCGTCACCCGTAATGGTAACGTCCAAATCATCAAAAGTTGTCGAGTGCATGGATGCTACCACCAGAAGAGTTCGTAACGAAGCGGAAAGGAGCCGCGAGGAAGGAAACCGAAGGCATCCTGCCGAGAAAGGTAGGCAACCGTCTCCTACTGCATTTCATGCATCGTACGCTCTTTCGCTTACCCGCGTCTAGCCCGCATCGCCCACTCTATCACGACGTTTCCACAAACGAAACAATCAAGCGAAAAACTCGGCACGGACATTTACCAACAGAACGCTATAATGAAAAAATCAGGGATTAAAAAACTGTTATTAGCCTAAGGGGCTACCATGCGCGACTTTGTGCTACTGTACGTTAACGGACGGCAGTACCAACTGAGAGGTAGCGAGGTATTCTGGTCCCTGGCAGATTTCTTGCGTCGAAAACTGCGACTGACTGGTACCAAAGTGGTCTGCAGCGAAGGCGATTGTGGGACCTGCACAGTCCTTTGTGGAAAACTGGTTGATGGACAGGTCCAATATCAGACACTCCTTGCCTGCATCCGTTTCGTGTATCAACTGGACGGCTGCCACATTGTGACCGTCGAAGGAATCGAGTCCCACGGTAACTTGACCGCCGTACAAGAATCAATGGTCCGGTGTCATGGCTCTCAGTGTGGCTTCTGCACACCTGGATTCGTACTGGCAATAACAGGGATTCTTGAGCGAGAACCACCCATTTCCTCCACAGCATGGCGTGACGGATTGACCGGAAACCTTTGCCGCTGCACGGGTTATGCTCCCATCCTGGAAGCGGCCGAGGAGCTGAAACAAGCTGCCCATGAACGCCTCGGCGACTTGTATCCTGATAGGGACATGGTCCAGAACATTGGGGCACACACAACCGACACGATCGCCATCTCGTCACCAGCCAATGGTCAGCCGTCTCGTCAGTTGTTCAGCCCAACGACGATCGACGAATGTGTGCGGCTTTACGCTCAATATCCCACTGCCACACTTGTCGCTGGCGGCACCGATCTTGGCGTTCAGATCAACAAGGGATCGTTTACTCCGGAAATCCTAATTGATCTAAACCGCATCTCAGCATTGACCGACGTTTTCGGTACTGAGAAACAGCTGATCTTAGGCAGTCGCGCCACTTGGACTCAGGTGCTGCAGCTCTGCCAAACCCGGCTTCCAGAATTTGCCAAGATCCTACGAGTCTTTGGTTCACCTCACATTCGCCACGTCGGAACGGTTGGTGGAAACATCTTTAATGCTTCTCCTATCGCCGATTCGTTACCTTTTTTCCTGATTGCCGAAGCGAGTCTTGAGCTGCTGGGCCCGGACGGCCCTCGCACCGTACCTTTGAACGATTTTTACACAGGATATAAAAAGTTTAACCAGAAACCTGGTGAGTTGTTAATTTCTGTCAAGGTTCCGATCCCACAGCCGAATCAGACGATCGGATTATATCGCGTTGCCAGACGCCGAGACCTGGACATCGCTACTTTTACCGCTGGCATCATGCTACAGCGAGAGGGTGACGAAATACGCCAGGCGCGCGTTGCGTTTGGAGCCGTCGGTCCGAACGTATTGCGTGCTCGACAAACCGAGCAATACCTAACAGGAAAGCCTTTCACTACAGACACCATGCGAGGTGCGGGTAATGTTGCCATACAAGAGATATCACCGATTTCTGATGTTCGCGGTTCGGCCCAATACCGTCAACTTTTGACAAAAAATACTTTTTTGAAGTTCTATTACGAACAGATCCACTGATTGGTGTACGAATCTCATGGTTTCTCATCCTGGCAAATCGGTTGGACAACCCATTCCTCACGATTCGGCCGGTGGTCACGTCACCGGAGCGGCCAATTACATGGATGATTGGTCTCCAGCCGTCGACGAAGTATTCGTGTCGTTCGTCGGTAGTCCGGTTGCCTCCGGACAAATAACGCATCTTGACCTGGAAACGGCTCGCCAAGTCCCCGGTTTTGTCTCAGCATTCACTGCGAACGACGTACCTGGTGACAATCATTTTGGTCCAGTCGTTCCCGATGAACCGTTCCTATCCGACGGCAAGCTTCTCTACCTCGGCCAACCCGTCGTCATCGTCGTGGCAGAAACAATAGACTCGCTACAATCAATCCGTCAGAAAGTCCGCATCGAAGCAGAACCGGACACACCGATCCTTACCATCGAACAGGCACTGGAACACAAACGTTTCCTGGGCCCGTTGCGGCGTATTTGCCGAGGAAACCCGGATCAGGCACTTTCTCAAACCACCCATCGACAAAATGGAGTCTTTCACAGTGGTGGGCAAGAGCAATTCTACTTCGAATCGCAAGCTTCCATCGCTTATCCAGTTGAGTGTGATCAACTGGTCATTCACAGTTCAACTCAAAACCCCACAGAGATCCAGGCGGTTGTCGCCGAAGTGCTCGGCTGGAAACATCATCAGGTGACATGTGAGTGTCGTCGGATGGGCGGAGCCTTTGGCGGGAAAGAAACCCAGGCCGCTCTGCCGGCTATCATGGCGGCTTTGGTCGCACAGCGCACGCAGCGCCCGGCACGGGTCATTTACGACAAAGAAGACGACATGCGGGTCACCGGTAAACGCCACGCGTACCGTGTCACTTGGGAGGTCGGTTTCGACGCCGAAGGGACTTTGGAAGCGTTAAAACTTCAATTCCACTCGAACGGTGGTGCCGCAACGGACCTCTCGCTGGCCGTCATGGAACGCTCGATGATGCACGCCGAAAATACATTCTTCGTCCCACATGTCGAGATTCTCGGACAAGTCTGCTTTACCAACCTGCCACCGAATACAGCATTCCGAGGCTTCGGCGGGCCGCAAGCAGTCGTGGCGATGGAAAACATCATCGATAACATCAGCCAATCACTTGACATGGATGCCTATGACGTTCGACGACGTAATCTTTACGGTGTAGGCAAACGAAACGTGACACCTTACGGACAGGTATTCCAAAAAAATCACCTTCCGGAAATATTTACCACCCTTGCCTCAAAATCTCAATACAAACAGCGACGACAACAAATTGTCGAGGCGAACGCAAGCGACCTTTTGCGACTGCGTGGAATTGCGATGACAGGGGTTAAATTTGGGATTTCGTTCACGACACGGTTCCTTAACCAAGCCAATGCGCTCGTCAATCTCTACACGGATGGAACCGTACAAGTCTCTACTGGCGGCACTGAAATGGGACAGGGACTCCAAACAAAGGTCCAGCAACTAGTTGCTGATGAGTTCTCTATACCTCACGTAGATGTCAACGTAATGCCAACTTCGACAGAAAAGAACAACAATACGTCTCCCACAGCCGCTTCTGCGGGAACCGATTTAAACGGCGCCGCCGCAGTGGCAGCCTGTCGCAAGTTAAAAAGACGTCTCCGTCAATTTGCCGCAGGCGAGTTCGCTTCGGAACTGGACGGACTGGCCCGATCACCACGTGACGTTCGTTTCCAACAAGGGTTTGTCACTGACCGGCGCGATCCCAAACTGAACATATCGTTTGCAGATCTAGTGGCAGCAGCTCGACGCGACCGTGTCGATTTGGGAGCTCGTGGCTTCTATGCCACACCAGGAGTTGATTTCAACCGGGAAACCGGACGGGGCACACCGTTCCTGTACTACACACAGGGTGCCGCAGTTGCCGAAATAGAATTGGATCAGTTTACCGGCGAAGTCTGTGTGCCTCGAGTCGACCTACTGATAGACATCGGCCAGTCAATTAATCCAGGTGTGGACATGGGCCAGATTACTGGCGGTTTCATCCAAGGCATGGGCTGGGTAACTGCCGAGACGTTAGTCTACAACGAACAGGGCGACCTTTTGTCCCACTCACCGACCACCTACAAGATTCCAGCGATCACCGACGTGCCCCTGGACTTCCGTTGTGAAATGTTTTCGAGCAATGACAACCGCGATACGGTCCGTAAGAGTAAAGCTGTCGGTGAACCACCACTCATGTTGGGAATCTCCGTCTGGAGCGCGATTCGCCATGCATTATCATGTGTGGCAGATCAACAACCGTTTGATTTGCCTGTTCCCGCAAATGCCGAGACTGTCTTGCTAACATTAGAAGAGTTGTTACATTCCAAGACTGCTAAGATTCCGCCTCATTGACGATCACTATGCCTGCGCCTCACGGATACATCGAGAAACTCGCCGAGCTGACCCAAGAAGGAAGGCCTTTCGTCGCAGTCACGCTAGTGGAAGCCATCGGCAGTACCCCTCAAGACGCCGGCAGCAAAATGCTTGTGTCGACAGGAGGATTGGAATTTGGGACCGTGGGCGGAGGCCGCATCGAACATCGGTCCATTCAATATGCACAGGAGTTGTTATCCCAGGACGACAGTCCCGAAACGTCCTTCATACAATGGAACCTGCAAACCGACATCGGCATGACGTGCGGTGGCACCGTCAAATTATTTTTCGAAACGTACAATCACCAACGCTGGCAAGTCGTTGTGTTCGGAGCCGGACATGTGGCCAAAGCCTTGGTACAGAT
>JAKVBZ010000119.1 GCA_022448645.1 Pirellulaceae bacterium | reverse complement strand
GCTCAGGCAAATTCCTAGCATGGCGGCGCAACTCTAATAGTCAATTTTATCCCGGCTGGTGAAGACAGGGGCTCCGAACATATCACTCTTGAGCTCGTCAATGAAATTCAAGTCCGTAACTGACTACATACTTTGCCAAGCGATCCCAAAGATGGCAAACCGCATCTCCACGATGAGCATATCCAATATTGCTTAGCACGTCCTCACGTTTGTCTGCGCACGTCGAATTACGGGACTAATAAGTTAACTCCCTCCTGATATCATTTCTTACGCTGTTTGGCTCTATTGTCGTTTCAATCTGAGTCGCGATCGGGAACTGACCCCTGAGGTCATCCATGTCACAGAGCACTACGTCAGCAATCGAACAGTGCAATCCCATATGGCAACCGAGGCAAGGGAACGGGAGATGCGAAATTTCAAATCGGTCAGTCAGGCGAAGCGCTTCCTTGGTAGTCATGCTGCTGTTAGTAATCTATTCAATCTGGCAAGGCACCTGGTTGGGGCTCAGCATTATCGTGATCCGAGGGTGAGTGCGTCAGAAGTAGCCTGGTGCAGCAACATTGCCACAGCCACACTGGCGGAGGATAAGTGCTACGACCAGGCCAAGCATTTAGACCTCTGGCTATTACCAAGCTTACCTGCAGCCAACGAGCAACATTCGCGGCGGTCCGTTGATAGCCAAAGCGGCGTTTCGATAGCCTACTGCGGAGTGTATATGGAGTGTTGGTTTTGAGAAGTTTTAGGGTTAGCCAACAAGCAACCGCAAAAACCCCTTAAAAAAAGCAGTGGGGCTGACAGGACTCGAACCTGCACTCCGGTAAGGGAACTAGATCCTAAATCTAGCGCGTCTGCCAGTTTCGCCACAGCCCCTGGTCTTTGATTCTTATTCTAAGAGGTTTTGAAACCTCAAGATAGCTTGAAATGACAACCCCTGCTGCACCAACATTCCTCTAGTCTACTCGACGCTGCCAAAATCATCAGAACCAACCAGTCTATCAACTTTTACTCAGGTGGCAATCCGCGCCGGATGCGATCCACCACAAAACCCGGATCCCATACTCCGACCTACCAGCTGACTCAGCCACTTCCGCTAGGCTGTCCCACTCGCGCTGGTCATCTTTTTCGAGCCCGGTAACCTTTTGCTTCGTTCATCGAGTAGAGGCGTGATTGCATCCGAGTGCGTTTCCAGACCGCTCACCCCATGCAGGATCTTCAACGGTGTCACCTCGGACGGCACAAATTCAGGGGTTTCATCATTGTTTCCGACGTCGATCATTGCGAGCTAAGAAATCCTCGACAAGAAGAGAGAATCGTCGCAGGCTTATTCAGCAATGGGATTTACCACTGGAACAGTATGAATGTCTTCTGTAAATCGGTTTGAGGTCGTCCGATCATCTTGCAGACGACCTTATTCGCTTTGGGATTGGTGTCAACATGGAAGCCGGGAACGATCCCGCGTCGGAATGACCCGTAACATATACCTTCTTTGGGCCCTTATGCGGCCTTCTGCAAACGGTCGTGTTCTATGTACAACGAGCGAATGGCATCGCAAGTTCTACAGATACGTTCCCGAAGAAGCTGATCGGAGATCTCCAGTCGCGGTTCAGGGGCGCCGTCGAAGAGCGATTTGAGGTACGCGGAAAAGAAAATCGCTAGTTGCTGTCGGCACTTTGAAGCGCGCTTGCAGCGCCGGAATTCTTCAACAGTCAGCCAGGGCCTGTTCGTCGTGGGCGCATCTGGATCTGAGTGGGGGTCGGGCAGTATTTCGAAGTCTCGGTCACACAACGAAAACCGACTGCGCAGCCATCGGCGTGCGATTGCTGTTATCGTCTTCTTCTCGGAAGAATTCGCAAAATGGCTTGCCATACCGCCAATATGGTGCAAGCCTTCCAAGGATTTGTACTTGAAACGCAAACCGTGGGAATGCATGAAGAGGTTTAGGACTTTCGCCGTATCGTAACGACGAGCGTCGATACCCTGCTTGACAAGATACTGTCGCACGGGATCCGGAATGGATTCCAAGTTGACATAACGTTCAAATCCCACACCTCCGGCAGCGATGACTTGTCTCAACGGTTCGTTTCGGTAGACAGCAAAGAAGGTCGTTGCAAGTGCCTGGCCGGTTGGTGCCCGTGTGCATCTGCCTTGAAATCCGATCCACGTTTCATCGGGGTCGACGGATAGTGTTTGGCAGGAGGAGAAGACGTCGCATTCGCTTAGGTGTTCTTCCAGAGGTTCGTGAAACGGAAGTGTCGCAAAGATGTCGGGATCCATGAAACAGAAGTGTTCGCCGCGTTCCTGTTGCCACAATCTTGTGAGCAAGGTCCCGTGTGGAATCATGTTAGGGGTTGAAGCGTCGTAAAATGTGAGTCGGTCATGTTGGTCGCAGAACTGCTTCAATCGCAGCCATTCTTCCCCACGCACACCGTTGGAAACCAGCCGAAACTGGTACGGAGAGAACTTCAGCAGGCTTTGAATTGCCAGCCTGAGGTAATGGACCATACCGGGAACGAAAATGATGTTGAATGTAAGATCCATTGGATTGACTTTTGTTTTCTGAGAGGCCTAGTTTTCAGCATAGTTGGCCATATTTGTTCTGTTGCCATGTGTCTAGACAGATCTTTTTTCACGATAGGTGTTCGGGATACATGGCATCCCTTGTCGCCGCAGACGGCTTCGGAATCTGCAGGAGCGGTTTGTTCTCAAATAGGGAAGCAGCAAAATTGAAAGCACTCTGAGGCCCGAGGGTCAAGTTCCATTTCGAGGGCAGCATGATGTCTATCAAAGCACGGTGGACATCCTTCGAACCCCGGCTGTAATTTTTGAAAAGGTGTGAGATGGTCTTGTCTTGGTACCTCTTTTGAAACCACCTTGTGATATCAGTTTGACTGAGTATACAGGAAGATGTTCGCGAAGCGTCTACTCTCAAGAATGTCTTCGTTCATTGCACACTGAATGGATGCATCGAAACCTGTCTTGGATGCCGACTGTGTCATAAAGGATAGCCGTATTTTTCCAGAGGCAAGCCCCAATGTTCTACGAGACGTTGATGGTCTTCCCGCACGAACTGAATCGTTCGTTCCCGCCATTTCGCGGGGATCTTCACCCGGGCTTTCGGCGCAGAACTGGTTCCTGCGTCGGGATCGTATCCGAGCATCTGTTTGCGATCTTTTGAGGAACTTTTGCGAAAAAGGAGTGTCATGCTTGGCGACGTTTGGATCTCTTTGAGTCTCTCCGTCTGCGCGAGTGTCCACCGATCGTTTTGTCGTTTCTGTTGAAAGAGTCGACTCCCTTCCTTGGGATCGACACCGAAGAACCGGCAGAGGTCACCGATGGTCTCGCTGGAATTTTCGACGAGTTTTTCAAAAAGAAAAATCTGGACGCGTTCTTTTCCGAAAACTTTGGCGTATGCGTCGGCCGTCTCGGCACACCGAAGATGGCCAAAGGCGCCCTGCGAAGGAAGGTTCCACATTGTTTCAATCCAATTTTCGATTGAAAAATATTGTGGGGGTTCTCCGAAGCGCTGGATCAGATGGTGTTTTTCACTGTCGGATTTTTGAAACCCCCTGAGATTCTGGAAATAGAAGGATTCCATGAACTTCAAGGGGTGTCGGATGAAGATAGCTATTTTGCAGTCCGCAAAGATTTCATGAAAACGTCTTGCTTGTTTATGCTTGTGCTCTGCACTGCCAGCGGTGAGGCCCTCTTTGGACCAGAGAGGAATCTTTCCATTCGATTC
The DNA here is from genome assembly GCA_022448645.1 of Pirellulaceae bacterium. The sequence continues at coordinate 8,967 of JAKVBZ010000119.1, read as the reverse complement.
GGCGGGTTCGATCCATTTGGATACCCGCCGACGGCAGATGGCCGGTGAAGATGCTGGCTGTCCAAGTACGTGCGCCGTGAGTGCCTGAGCTGCCGCGCTGGGAAAGTCACGGATGTTCTCGGGTGGAAATTTCCCCAAGTAGCTGATCTGCGCATGTTGGGAAAATACGTTTGTTTGCAGAGACGTAGTGGCCGTCTTGGGCATGCCCAAATGGAGGCAACACTGAGGGGCTTTGGGGGATGGCCTTAGCCGGCGCGTGATTCTTTTGGTGGCGTCGATGATTGGCACAGTTTCCTCCGATTCGCCTTTGCTGTTTTCGTCGTTTAACGGATCGTCAAGTAAGCGGCAACCGTGGTTAGAGTGGATACTGATAGCGGTCGAGTGGTAGATTCCATCGTTCTACCAGGCGTCGGTTGCCTGCGGCAGTCTTCTGGATGATTTGTTGTTGCCATCGGTTAGGGATTTCGGCGCGGGCCTTGGGGCTTTCCTGATTGCCATCTCGTGGAATCCCTAGCATCTGGCGACGCTTGTTGCGGTTGGCAAATCGGAAAACCGTGGACAGGAAGAACGAACGTTTGATGCGTTTCAACTGATCGAACTGCTTCTGGGACCAACGATCATTCTCTCGCTTGCCTTGGGACAGACGGACGCCCTCCTGAGGATCCACGCCGATGAATCGGCAGATTGACTCGACGAACTCTGAGGGGTTTTCGACTAGTTGCTCAAAAAGAAATACTCCAACGGCTTCCTTGCCGAAGACTTCTGCGAAGACTTCTACTGTTTCGGCGTATTCGAGATGTGCCGTTGGTGCTCTTCCGGGTCTTTCCCAGTTCTTGGCAAGCCACTTATCGATGGGTAAGTAGAAAGCCCCCCTTCGAAAGCAGGCACGCCTTCCAATGTTGTCGCGTTTGGTCAACTGCAGATAGAGGGACTCGGTCAATCGCATCGGGTGTCGCAGGCCGACAATCACCTTACAGTCACCGAAGACAGCCTTCAGATTCTCCGCACGTTTCCGCTGGATTTCATGCCGATCTTCCATCAGCGATTCCCAGGACCAAACCGGCACCAAACCCGCAGCGAAAGCTGGGGCGACAGATTTCTCGTACAGTTCGCCGCACCGTGGGAAATTCGGATTGTCTCGATTGGCCCAAAGCAGTTCTGTAAATAATTCTTCGATTTCAGCATCCCGACACTGACTGAACCTTTCTTTATTTCCCGTGTAGGTACCCAGAAAGTCGACCTCTGAGTGGTTCGCAAACAACTGCATTTGCAATGTCTTGGTCGCAGTTTTGGGCATACCTATGTGAAAACAACACTTACCGACTGGCTTTCGGAAATCAACTTGTTGTTTGTTAGTCAAGAGAAGCCTCCGTATTGTGGACAGGTCTGCTGGCGAAATAAGGACTCTTGATGCGAACTGTTGCCTCGTGTGTTTTGCACATGGCAGAGTAAGTACCGCGACTGGCCACCAACTCCTCATGAGTTCCTTCCTCAATGAGTTGCCCTTCGTTAAGGACAAAAATGCGATCGGCCATGCGCACCGTCGAGAAGCGATGAGAAATTAGGATCGTGGTGCGGTCATGAATGAGTTCATGAATACCTTGATACAATGCGTGTTCGGAGTGGACGTCGAGGTTCGCTGCGGGTTCATCAAGGAGGACGATCGCAGGATCGCAGGCCAGCGCCCGGGCAATGGCCAACTTCTGCCATTGCCCACCCGAAAGATCGTAGTGGCCGAACTTCCTCCCCAAGAGAGTATCGTATCCTTGCGGCATTTCGCGGATCATACTGTCGACGCGGGCCATCTTGGCAATGCGATGAACCTCCTGTGGTGAATCCAAAAGCTTTGACCAGTCGCCGAAAGCGATGTTTTCCAGTGCGGTCGCCTCGAACCGAGTCGGTCGCTGCATCACGAAGGCGATGCGATCGTGTAGCGACTTCAGTTCGAGTTCATCGATGGAGATGCCATCGATGAGGATTTTGCCCTCGGTTGCCACGTAAAGCCGCGTCAACAATTTTGCCAGTGTTGTCTTCCCTGCCCCGTTGGGACCGACGATGGCCACGGTTTCTCCCGCTCGAATCTTTAGCGAGACATTGCGAATCGTCGGGCGCTTACAGTCTGTGTAGTGGAACGAGAGGTTGACGAGTTCGATTTCACCTCGCAAGGGGAACGGGCGCAAAGTACCGCGGTTCTCGATGGTCGACTCGATATTCAGGAATTCGCGTGTGTTTGCGATACTCAATTGAGCTTTCCACACATTCGAAAATGAGGTTGCGAGATTACTCAGCGCGCCCCGAAATCGCCAAGCGGCCATCCAGAACGCCGTAAACTGGGCAATTGTGATTGTTCCGGTGGCTGCTTGGCGTCCGACGACCACCATCGCCATCATGAGCACACCGATCGACGCGAACGCACAAGCCAGCGTCACCAAAGTTTGCAAACAGTAGAATCGTCGATTGCTTTGCACAATCTCTCGCATCTTGATCTCGTAGCGATCGAGAAGAAGTTTGGCCAGACGCAAAATTTTTGTCGACGGTACGGATTCTCGTTCGGCCATCTGCCTCGCGTAATATTTTGTCCATCGTCGTGAGGTTGTTCTGTTGCGTTTCAGTTCATGTTGAACGGATGAAAGATACAACCTGAATATGATGAGCGGGATTCCGAGTAACAGGAGGATCGAAGACCAAAAGGGTTCGATCCAGAAGAGAATTGCCACCAAGCCGAAGGCCTGAATGGAGGAGGAAAGAACTTTTAGCAAGCCTTCCGCAAGGTTCAGTATGTTCTTTCCTGGTTCCTGTCTCGCCCGCTCCAGGATGTCTTGGGTGTTTCGATCTTCGAGAGTCTTCAAGTCGAGGGAGGTTGCATGTTCCAGTACTTCCTTTTGAACACGCAGGCTTAATTCATCACCAAGTCTCAGTTTGTTGAAATTCGATACTGCGCTACAAACGGCTCCGAGGATCGCCGCGCCGCCAGCCAGAAGGATCCACGGTGTTAACATGATGGCACTGTCCGCTGGACCGGCGATCATTGTTTCAATATTGCTGATAAGGACCGCCAGAATGACCACTGCTACGGGCGCAAGCAACGCAGCCATTAGCGCCGACGCTGCCATGGCCACACAGAATCTCGGCCCGGCGGACCAGGCTTTGGGGAACGTGTATTTCACGGTACTCCAAAGCGAGCTGTACGGGGTAGCTGAATTCTTATGCGGCCACATTCTTCCCTCTCTTCGCTTCAGAAGTAGTGCATGCAGAACGTCGATCTTCTGCTTGTTTGAGTTCCTCATGGCGACTCTGTTGGTGTCTCTCAATAAAATGTTCGTAGCAGGCAAACGTCTGTTCAGCAGAGTGCGTCCAGTCGAAGTCGAGCGAGCGAATGACTGCACGCCGGGCAAGCTTGCGCCTCAATGCGGTCTTGGTTAATAGCTCACGCAGTCGGTCGCTGATCTGAGTAACGTCATCTGGCTGGGCACCAAGACCGGCCGATGCCACAATCTCCGGCATGGAGGTGCTATTGCCATAGATCGTGGGAGCACCGCAACTCATCGCTTCCAACAGAGGGAGCCCAAATCCCTCATAGTGCGAAACATAGCAGAAGACTGCGGCCGCAGAGTACAACGCTGCCAGATCGTCGTCGTCGACGTAGCCAATTCGGTAAACCCTCGTGCAGTTTTCAATCGTGTCTTGTAACTCCTTTGCATTTCCCCAACCGAAGGATCCGGCAATGACGAGGTTTGCCTTCAATTCGGGGGCCTCCTGCGTAAGGCGATGGAAAGCACGTACCGTATTGAGAAGGTTCTTACGGGGTTCCAAGGTACCAACCGAAAGGACGTAGGGTTCATCAGGGATGCCGTATTTGGACCTTACCCGGTCTAAATCTTTACGGCACACAATTGGTTGAAACCGCTCCTTGTTGCAACCTTCGTGAACGACTTTAATTCGCTGCGGATTAACGTCAAGCAACCTCACCATTTGTTCCTTAGTCGATTCGGAAACCGCGAGGTAGTCAGATCGGACCTTCTCAGCAAATTGGATTCCCGCTGTCAACGACTGGTTGTTTGATTTTGTTTGAAACTCAGGGCACGCGAGATGGCACAAATCATGAACCGTTGTCAGCAGCGGCACATTACGGTTCTTATAAAGCTTCCATGTGTTGGGAAGTGTCAGGTGAACCAGGTCATAATCCGAGCATTTGGTTCTGGAGAACACTTGGTAGCAGGAATCATGCAAACGTAACATGAACAGCTTCAAATCCCGCCATCGCTTTTGCAGACTTCGGACGGTCTTTAGGCAGTTCAACCAAGCCGTTTCACGTATCAAATCCCATCCCCATCGTCCGTTCAACGTCTGCAATCGTTCGGCGCACTCGCAAAGCGGATTTCCCTGACCTGGTTGAAGGAGTCGAGGAATTTGTGAAACAGGAGATCGTGCCTGCTCGATGTCTTCGGTAATCTCCAACAGAGGGAAAATGGCATCCGGTGCGAAACAGACATCGAGTTCCCAAGTGGTTTTACGTTCGCGAGCGATGGGGATCATCTCGCACAGTAACTCTTGCACATACCGCTTGATCCCATCCACCTTCGTGTCAAGAAGCTTGGACACGTCGATCAGAACTCGCTTTTTGTTTTTCGCCTGCTTTTGTATTGTGCAGGTGCGTACTCGCGCTGGGTGCAACCGTGAGATGTAAGAGGAACGCTGATTCGACTCAACCAACTCCTCGACGTAACCGAGACGAGCCAATTCGTGTCCGTGCCGCCGAAGGAATCGCAGATGCAACGGCTCGGGGAGTTCATCGCGCCAGCCTCCCGATCGACCGGCACGAAACTTAGATTCTCGCCAGTGTTTTCGCTGTTGCTCGCCAAAACCGTGTTGCATGCCGCTGCCGTACTTGAAGTCTTTGGATCGTAGGTCAGTGAATTGAGGCAGACGGTTAGTCTTGGGACTGGGAAGATCTATGTAAGGACGCAACTGTTCCACGCAACCGATTGGGTCCGCAATGAGATGTTCGAAGTGAATCACCAGGGAAGCTCGCTCGCACCATGTTCGAACGTGTCTACTCCAGCCACCAAAGTGGCTTCCTTCTGCGGCGTCGATCGCTTCCAACACATTCCCGTAGAAGTCAGATTCCGGGGCAAGCAGCTGCTGGCGATAGTGAGCCAACGATATCATGCAATCACGTCCGTCCCTGACTAGATAAACTGCCGGAATGGAAGCGTCTTCAGGAGTCAACTCACTGGGTAAGAGGTGAGTTTTGACAACTTGGTAATCTGTGTAATCATCGTCGACCGGGTAAGACGTTTCACGATGAAAAGTACCTGATTCGATTCCATACACTTCATCAAGAACGATCCGAAAGAAGGTGCTGCCAGATCGCGGAAAGGAAGCCAACCAAATCATAAATGAACTCGCAATGGGGAACTGAAATTCGTGTGACCGCTTCACTCAATGGGATACTCAAACAGCTTTCATCAAGAGGGATCCGTTGCCGATGGCCATTAGGGCTGTGTATTTACCTCAAACTTCCTGTCCTTCTCTGTTCTTCTCAGTTGGTGAGGTCGTTAGTGTCTTCTGTACCCTCTCGGAGAACCTTTCAGGTTCTTTATTGGGAAAGAGCGATGGTCATTTGGGTAGTTAGGTGAGTTGTGGCACAGATCGACCATTAGCGCAGAACGCATGCCGCGCACTAATCGTTAGAATCGGCAAAGTCAGCACAAATCATCAAAGCTTGTTCCGAACTTCATCCGACAAACTAAACAGGCCTTATCTCATTGCGCAAAAGTAGAGGAGGGCATTGCTTTTTTGGATGTTTGCTCCAACGGAAACAAAGAAATGCCTTTCATTGACAGTTTCTCTGAGCAGCACTTTGCTGTCCCAATAGAGCGACGGAGCCAATATCGAGATGATGTCAATAACGGACGCCAAGTCATGCGACGAAGACGTGCAGTGATCTGTGGTCTGGCTCGCAATACGGCTGGAGTATTGCCCGCAACGATTGCTCGCATCGAGCGGTTGGGAGGGAATTTCCAAGATTACCGTGCTGTCATTTTTGAGAACGACTCGGAAGATGACACCCGAGAAATCCTATTGGATTGGCAAGGGACAAACAAGCGAGTTTCGATACTCTGCGAAGACCTGGGGGACCCAATCCATCGCCCGATTCGCTGTGTTCATCGCGCCGCGAGCATGGCTCACTACCGAAATCGATGTCGGGATTTCATTGCATCCCATTTCTCGCACTTCGATCATGTGATCGTCATCGACACCGATATTCCGTTTGGTTGGAGCTTTGATGGAATCGCCAATACCTTCGGTCATCTCGGATGGGATTTTGTTGGCTCGTACGGTATCCTCGAAAAATCCTGTTGGGGGAAAAATGAGCTTATCCACTACGACTCCTGGGCGTTTAGGGAAAAAGGGAGCTACGATCCCATTCCAACCGCTGTGGTCAACCGCATGCACTGGCGGCGTGGTACCCCGATGTTTGAGGTCTATTCCTGCTTTGGTGGATTGGGGATCTATCGGATGTCGGCAATGCTTGCTTGCCGGTATGACGGTTCCGACTGTGAACATGTCTCTTTCCATCGCCGCATGAGAAGTGCGGGCTTTGACCGGTTGTACTTGAATCCCAGTCAAATGACTTTCTACGGTACCAGGCCCAGTAAGATCACACGGATCTGTCACCGAATCTCCAACCATCTTGTCCGACGCGCCGCATAGGCTCGTTGGCCAAATGGCTTCGCTGTTGCGGGCGTGATCGAGAAGACCTTGCGCTAATCCTAACGCAATCAATGAGTGCTCCTAAGTTCTGGTCCGTGGTAGCTTCTTACGTTGAGATTGGGGATGTCAGAATGAGGTCTATGAGAGTGAGGGGAGAATGGATTTTGCAGCGAGGAAACTTAAAGCAACCACTGTAAAATAGATCATTACTTTTCTCATGGAGAGCATCCGTTTAAAAAAACGTTGCTGATAGGAGTTGTTCACTCACCACATGAGGTAGATGTTTTCTCGTTTCGAGCACCCTCTTTGTCTACTCACAGACATGCCAATGAGTTCGGCGCTATGACACCACACGAAAGCATTTCCTGACAGCACCAAAAGCCATCATCGCGATGGCTGCGAGCAGCCACCCGGTCGGTTCCGGAACCACTGACCCGGTGAAAGATCCATATCCGTGTGGTGCAAAATTTGCGGCCAAGGAATTGAAGTCCGTGATATCCACGTCATCATCGCCATCAAAGTTTGCGTCCTGCCAAAACGGGCCGTTGGTCTGGTTTCCGTCGCCAAGCGGGAAAAAATTTCCTGCTAACCGATTGAAGTCTGTAATATCAACAGTTCGTAGAGCGGGGAATACTCGTCCCACACCATCGGTATCACCGCGAACATATGCTGACGGCGATGAGTAACCATTATTCTGGCCGGCTAGTGCCAACCATTCCGACAGGTCCTGATGATCGACAACAGTGTCTCCGTTGAGATTAAACGGATCGTTGGCGGTGGCTGGCACGCCAGATACAAGATCGCCTTGTTGGTACAGCAATTCTAAGTCGTCTAAATTAAACAGCGAGTTGCCATCAAAATCGCCAGCCAGTGCCGCCGCCAATGCAGTGATATTGTCTAGTCGCAGACCACCAACGATGTTGAGCCCTCGCCATGCTGGTGAAGTATTGTGAAGGATGCGTAGCTCCGAAACGCTGCCTAACGTTGCATTCACATCGGTTCCTGTCGAGCAACATATACTCCCATTCACGGGTACCAGGTCCAATGGCAAGCTAATCGTTTGCCAAGTGTTATTCGTACTTACCGGCACGCCAGTCGCAGCCGAAAACGTTCCACCTGGTCCATTGACGGCTGCTCTCAAAGTATAGGAATCAAACAATGTATTGACATCGGCTTGAATCTCTAAGATGCCAGCTGCGTTGTAGTCACCAGTCCACCGAGTCGCTTGCGATCTCACTAACATTCTCCCCCAGGGTCCACTACCGTCGGCCTCGACCAACAAAGCAGTATCGGAACTGCCGGCTGGGCCGGTATCCAATGGATAGCTGACGTTAGTGTTTCCCATGCCGGTTATCCAATCTTGACTGCCAACTGTTTGAAGATCGTCTACCTGTGCTGCGGTGATTCCCCAAACAAGATCGGTGTCGACAAACAATCCGACAACAAGCAGCGCAAACACAATTGTTGTCGACCCACAAACCGTTTGTGAACTGAAGAACCCTAACATTGCATACTCCATCGAATGAAAGACACACCACTGAGTCACTAATGGTTCGCAGCGAATTAGAGGAACCGTCTTAGTTTTATCATAGTTCAATCTACAACCACAGCAATTTTCACGGCAATATATTCTTTCACACAGAACCCACCTGGAGGGTGTTAAGCTAACTGACAGATTCAATGACTGGGCCATTTTTTTTCATGCACTAGCTTACTCGATGGTATCCGTTGTCTACCAACGACTTGCGTTGCAATCAATAAAAACGAACCTTACTCTCCAGAGTATTCTGCGTTCCTCGGACGAGAGACTTTCGACATGTCAGATAACGGCACGAAGCCGCTGTCGTTGGTGAGGTGTCTGCCGCCATTCGGCAGAGCTTCCAACGTGTCGATGTGCTGGAGGCAATGGGGATCATGTTATTCGGTCAGGCTGACCACAGTTTCGATGCCACGACCGAGTGTCCCGTGATAAGAATCAACCTGTAGCGAAAATGTGTTCACCGCTTTTCCCAGCAGCGGCGATCTGCAGGACGATTTTTCCCGGACTGCCATCATGAGATGTTTGTCGCCTTTCCCACAAACAGCACCGTACCTGCTGCTGTTGTCACTAGAAACCCACGTGATTGAACTCGCTTTATGCGGCCGAAGAAGTTTGTACTTCAGCAGATGGTAGTGACGTTTCCCAACCGCCTGCTTCAGTACATGACCCGCTGTTGCTTTAGTTTTTTCACTGCTCGGAGACTTTCACAA
>JAKVBZ010000118.1 GCA_022448645.1 Pirellulaceae bacterium | reverse complement strand
GGATTCCGTCATTCATATCGACATTAGGGATGTTGTTTGTGATTCGTAGCGTGAATCGCACGTTGGCAGGCGGTATGCCTGTGGAACTTGTGGGGGTGGAAGGATGGACGATCACGCTGATGGGCGGCGAAGTTACCAACACACCGTTGTCCGCACCTTTAGTGTGGATGCTGGTGGTAGGTGGCTTCATGTGGCTCATCCTGGAATTCACTCGCCACGGCAACGCCACTCGCGCTGTCGGACACGAAGGCGGGGCAGTGGCACGGGCTATGGGAGTTTCGGTAGTAACCACTAAAATGATCAATTTCGTAAGCTGTGCTGCCCTGGCTGGCGCTGCCGGCTGTTTGCGATTAGCGAATTTCGGTGTCTCGAGTGTAAATGATGGGCGAGACTACAATTTAATGGCAATCGTAGCTGCCGTAATTGGTGGTACTTCACTGTTTGGCGTGCGGGGCACGGTGATCGGAACGATCTTGGGAGCTATTTTATTGGGAACCCTCAAGAGTGGACTGGTTTTTGTTGGTACGGCAGGAGAATACTATGCCGGCATGATCGGAATCCTGCTGCTGGCCGCCGCCGTCATCAACCGTTGGACCGAAGCACTGCGCGAACGAGGTGGACGGTGAGCCCTGTTGCAGCTTCCACAGACGTGTTGGTTTTGAAAGATATTCGTAAACGATTCGGTCGAGTCGAAGTGCTGCAGGGTGTCAACTTGTCAGTGAAGCCTGGCGAGGTGGTGGGTTTGGTGGGAGACAACGGAGCCGGCAAATCCACGCTTGTCAAAATCATCAGCGGTTACATGCGGCCGACCTCGGGGACGATGCGTGTGGCAGGGCGGAACGTTTCGTTTGCTTCTCCCAAAGAAGCACGAAAAAACGGCATCGAAACGGTCTATCAGGATCTGGCCATCGTCAAAGATATGAACCTTTGGCGAAATTTTTTCCTCGGCAATGAGATCCTGAAATGGCGGTTCCCCATGGCGGTTCTGAACCGAAAAGAAATGAAGCGGATTTGTAGCGAGCATCTGAGCGATTTAGGACTGACAAGCGTACGCACCGTAGACGAGTTAGCACTCACTCTGTCTGGAGGCGAACGGCAAACCTTGGCTATCACTCGGGCGGTACACTTTCAATCTCGTGTATTGGTGCTCGATGAGCCGGTGGCTGCACTTTCTGTGAGAGAGACCCGACGAGTCATGGAAGAAATTCAACGGGCCAAACAAGAAGGGTTAGGTGTCGTCTACATCGATCACAATATGAACCATGTCTTACCCGTTGCCGACCGAGTCGCTGTGATGCGTCACGGACAACTGACGACTATTGATAATCCTAGCAATCTGACTGCAGAACAGTTGGCAGATATCGTGGCTCGTACCGGTACGGCTGAAGACAGCGACGACGAGCTGCAGTCTATTTGACTCATTCGGTACTTGGCAAATCGCCCAAAGAATATCATGATGCAGATTTGTAATCGATTTCACAATGAATATAGTAGGCCCTTTATAAACGGACGGGAATCATCCGAGGAAAGTTTTTGATGACGAGTACTGCGAAAGTAAACACGTTAGATCATGTTGCGATCATGGTAAGTGACCTGGAAAGGTCTTTTCGCTTTTATCATGAAGTGCTGGGTTTGGAAAAAGTCAGTTTTTACGAAGAGAACAACATCGCTGGTGCATCTGCCGTGCATGCCCTCGAAGATGTTCATCTGAAGCTGTACATCATGGCGGCACCTGGCAATCCGGAAATCACGTTGCATCTATCGCAAATCACGACTCCGCCCAGCCCCACGGGACGGCATGAAGCAATTCACCACGTCCCTAGCGCGCATATTTGTTTTACCGTCACGGACATTGCAGCCATTCACGAACGTCTCAAAGAGGCAGGCGTCGAATTGGTTTCGCCACCGGTTGCCTGGCCTGCTGATCAAGGCGGCTGGACATTGTGCTTCCTGTATGACCCCGATGGAAACCTGGTGGAGCTGGTAGAGCCGGCAGCCGACAATACGTCCAACTAATCCTTCGGAAATCTGTAGTACGTCTTCTTGAAGGAAACTCCAATCCTGCTGTCGAGTAATCATTGTCGGGCCCGGCAAACACGCAATGGCAGGCCGACACACAACGGTCATTTGTTCCGGCCATCAACGAGTCCTCCGTGATGACCGATTGGTACTAGTGGCAGACGATGGTTATGCGACAAAATAAGCGTTAACAAATGTGACCCTCTGAAAAAGGCCCAACATGCGTTTAGACCCAGAAGCTTCCTATTTCATGCCGGTCAGTGTGCCTCAGCGACCAATTAAAGCAGGCGTGTTCGAGGATGTGACGTTCATTCTGGCATCGTACGAAACAGAAAAGGACGCGATTGCAGCGCTGCTGCCAGAACCGTTTGAACCTGACGACAACGCCATCGTCACCGTCTACTACGCCAAGTGTCCTCATGTGAATTTTTTGGCAGGCCATGGCTACAACATGATCGGAGTCGACTTGGCCACATTTTTCAATGGGAAACAAGATCAACTCCGAGGCAGTTTCGGTCTCGTGTTGTGGGAAGACAAAATGAATCCTGTCACGCGTGGACGTGAATTATTGGGAGTCCCTAAGCTGTTGGCCGAAGTTCCCGATTTCACGTGCCAGGGAAACTTGTGGCACGGACAGGCGTCGGAAAATGGAAACCTACTGATCGACGTGACTGTTGGACCTGCCAATGAATGCAGTGAAGAACAGGTCGCTGCAGCCAACGATTCTCTTCAAGAAAACCACTGGATGTGTTGGAAGTACATTCCGAACATTGACGGCCAAGGAGCTGCGGTGAGCCAGCCAACATTGATCGGACGTCAAGTCACGGTCAATAAGTCTTGGGAAGGCCAAGGCCGTTTCACGTACGGCTCCACCACCTGGGAAGAAAATCAGTGGAATAGCGATATTGTTGACGCTCTCAAACTATTACCCGTCAAAGAATACGTGGGAGGTGTCGTCAATAACGGATCCATGACCATTACACGAGCTTTGAATCGTGTGTTGGTCTGAGCATATGACTTCACACCGGTTCGTTGATAAACAATGTAAAACAAATGTTACTGGTTACTACTTTGATACCCATTACCGATAGGAGAGTCCTATGAAACCTAAGATGACAATGGCACACGTGGCAATTATGGTGAGTGACATTGAAAAGTCGCTACACTTTTACCGTGACCTCTTGGGCTTTGACGTCGTCTCGCCAGAAGAGCACATCAATGGCCCCGTTGCGACCATGGTCGACATGCCCCGCGTGCACATGCGCGAATACCGTCTACGTCCCTCCGATGGAATCGATGGGTATGAGCGAACAAGTGGCTTGGGATTCACATTTGACATCATTCAGTGGTTGGATCCAGAAAGCCCCGAACAGCGAAATCCAATTCACCAGGTTCCTAGTTCTCATTTCTGCTTTGGTGTCGACGATTTACCCGCAATCTACGAACGGCTGAAAGAAGCTGGTGTGGAATTCATTTCTCCACCGGTTAAGTTCACAGGCGAAGGGGAATGGCATGTGCTGTTTTTCTATGATCCGGACGGAAATCTTTTGGAATTCAATGAACACGGTGCCGGCAAACAAGAGCCTCACGAGTACGAGTGGAGTACGGTGGCGATGGATGAGCTGGTCGATTAACGACACGGTTAATGGTAGGCCATTCGGACGTGGTGATTTGTTTGGCAGCTAGCTTGGTGAAATTTGTTGTCACTGTTTACCGCCCAGAGCCGTCGGGGCCGACGTGATGGGGTCTTCGCACAGGGTGCCACTGTTGGTGAGTCGGGCGCTGTTGGACAAGCCAGCAGTGGCATCCTGTCGCTTATAGGGTGGCAGGCCCCTAAACGGAAAGGCCGCTTTGGGTGCCTTCGTTTACCGCCCAGTTTAAGTTGCCGACTTGCTCTCTGAATTCGGTCACCGAAATGGCAAAACGAATTTTTCATCGCAAACGGTTGACAGGTTGTCTGTGGCAAATCGTCCGAGTAGGTCTGCCGACCTACGTATTGATTATTCTGATAATGATGTTCATCGAAACGTGGCTGGTTTATCCCATGCCACCTCGACATCGAGGTGATTGGGAACCGTCGCAGCTTGAGCGAGAAGACATTTTGTTTGAGTCAGCCGATGGTACCCGGCTGTTCGGCTGGTACGTGCCTCACCAAAATCCCAGGTATGGTTTGGTCTATTGCCATGGCAACGGCGAGCACGTTGCGGACAATGCGAAAGTCGTTGCCAGTTTACGTGACGAACTTCAAGCAAGCGTATTCATTTTTGATTATCGTGGTTATGGAAAAAGTGAGGGAAGGCCTTATGAAGCCGGCGTCGTCGCCGACGGAGAAGCCGCTCAGAAATGGCTGGCGGACAGAATGGAACTGGAGACAGATCAAATTGTCATGATGGGACGATCGCTTGGTGGAGCAGTTGCCGTAGCCTCAGCATCCAAACTGGGAGCACGGGCTTTGGTCGTAGAAAGTTCTTTTGCGCGCATGACCGATACAGCTCAGCAACTGTATCCATGGCTCCCAGTCCGATTCGTGATGCGCAATCGCTACGATTCCATAGCCCGTATCGGGCAATACGACGGGCCTCTATTTCAATCACACGGTACGAATGACGAAATCATACCGATCACGCACGGCCGTGAATTATTCCAAGCAGCACCGACAGAAGCTAAAAAGTTTCTCGAATTGCATGGGTTGGGACACAATAACGTACCACCACCCACATACCGTGCTCAGATCGCTAAGTTCCTCGATGAACACTCCGGGAATTGAATTGGGGTGGTTTTTCGCCATTCGCACAGGCGTTCCGCCTGGCCTTTGACGGACAATCGATGGAAAGTCCCTCCCTCCCGATTTTCCGGGGGGGAGAGTGAAGAAAACAACGTGAGTGGCAGCGAATATTCGGAGTGAAAAATACTTAAGGGCGTTAGGTGCCATGGTTGGGTCGTTTCTGGTATTGTCCCCAAGTCCTTGGCAGGCAACACTCCCACAGTGTAGGTATGCCTGGAGGCGGCACTAAAAAATCCGGAAAAATCCGCCTATCCACCCAATCTCATCACGGCTTTCATGCCCTACCCGCTCGCATACCAACGTCGTTTTGAGTTATAAAGGACATTCTTTCCAGGTAGTTGCTCCATCAAGATTCTAAATTCAACTATTTCCTAGAGTGTTCGTCATTCATGGGTGAGAACTTCGACTTACAGAACATTTCGGATGCAAACGGTATCGCAATAGCGCTAACCGGCATGCTGATTGTTTTCACGGCACTCATTCTACTCAGCATCTTCATTGCTTTGCTGCCCCGTATTGTGCCACAGACAGAAACAGCAGTCCGTGAAACTGCTCCTCGGGACACGACTTCTGAGTCAGAAGAATTGTCTGTCGTTGCGGCCCTCGGATACGCTCTGTATCTGCGAGAACGACCACCAGATCAAAAGTCTTGATGTTGAGAGATTCTGTAAATTAAGCTGCCGTTGCAAAAATTTGTTTCAAAAACTCAGAACGCTGAAGGTGTGTGAGCGAAATAGATGGGAATCCTCACTGAATTCTTAAAGACGACTGGCTTCTACGGAATGACGTGGCTCAATTTGGTCATGATCGTTATTGGTATCGTGTTCATTTCGTTAGCGATACGCAAGCATTATGAACCATTGCTGTTGATCCCAATCGGCTTCGGCATACTCGTAGGAAATATTCCACCCATTGCTGGGATGACGTTGAGTGTCTACGACAGCGGTGGGATCGAAGTTGCGGATGGTCAGATCTTGACGGAAAAAGTGGATCGACATGGTAAAGTCGTCGAGCAATCTGACTCAGAATCGGCAGGTGCTGCCGAGTTCACAGAACAGGTGACTTACAACTTTGGAAGTGTGCTCAGCTATCTTTACTTTGGAGTAAGCCAGGGTATTTATCCGCCACTGATTTTTCTTGGCATTGGTGCCATGACAGACTTTTCGACGATGTTGTCGAATCCACGGTTAGTGCTGCTGGGTGCCGCTGCGCAAATCGGCGTATTCTTGACCTTACTCGGCGCACTCTACATCGGGTTTACCCCTCAGCAAGCTGGAGCCATCGGGATCATCGGCGGTGCCGACGGACCGACAGCCATTTTTTTGGCGGCTAAACTGGCACCCGATCTGCTCGGGCCGATCGCGATCGCAGCGTATTCGTACATGGCTTTGGTCCCTGTCATCCAACCGCCTATCATGAAGGCGTTAACAACGCGTGATGAACGCTTAATCCGTATGAAAGCACCTCGTGAAGTTCCCAAACTAGAGCGGATCATCTTTCCCATTGCAGCATTCCTGATCTGCGGTCTGGTGGCGCCGGGCGCTATCGTGCTATTGGGCATGTTGTGCTTTGGTAATCTGCTGAAGGAGAGCATGGTGACGGACCGGCTAGCTCAAACTGCTCGCACCTCCTTCATTGACATGGTGACGATCTTGCTAGGTTTTTGTGTTGGGGCGAGTACCCAGGCGCAAACATTCCTCCGGCCGGAATCGCTACGGATTTTCGCGTTGGGAGCTGTTTCGTTTGCCATCGCTACCGCCGGGGGCGTACTCTTTGCCAAGTTCATGAACCTTTTTCTGAAAGAAAAGATAAACCCACTTGTTGGAGCTGCTGGAGTCTCGGCGGTACCTGATTCGGCTCGAGTCGTCCAAATGGTGGGACAAGAAGAAGATCCTCACAACTTTTTGTTGATGCACGCCATGGCACCTAACGTGGCCGGCGTCATTGGGTCGGCCATTGCTGCCGGAGTACTCTGGTCGGTCCTCACGTAGAACGCAGACTTTTCCCATTCGTGTTCGCAACTGGCTGGTCGCAAAGCCGGTTTGAGAACCACGACAAACCTTAACCAACTACGACACCGTGGCCAAAAAGATTCAATTCATGTGTACCGCGTTCCGAGACGGATTCCAATCTGTCTACGGAGCTCGCGTGTTGACAAACGATTTCCTGCCCGCACTGGAAGCAGCTCGTGACGCCGGGATCACCTGGTTCGAAGCCGGAGGTGGAGCCCGATTTCAGTCTCTCTATTTCTACTGCAATGAAAACGCCTTCGACATGATGGACGCGTTTCGCAGTACGGCTGGACCCGACGCTAACCTGCAGACGTTGGCACGTGGCGTCAATGTCGTGGGTCTTGAATCGCAACCTAGTGACATCATTAAGTTGCACGCGGAAATGTTTAAGAAGCATGGTATTACGACCATTCGTAATTTTGATGCACTAAACGACGTCGACAACTTGATCTACAGCGGTCGTTGTATTGTAGAAGCCGGATTGAAGCACCAAGTCTGTGTGACACTTATGGAACTGCCGCCGGGTTGCAGCGGAGCTCACGATCCCGATTTCTACGAAGCGACCCTACAGAAAATACTGGACGCCGAAATTCCGTTCGACGCAGTTTGTTTCAAAGACGCTTCGGGGACCTCCGTTCCATCCACGGTTCACGAAACGATTCGCCGCGCTAGGAAAATGTTGCCGTCGGATGCGTTCATCCATTTTCATACGCATGAAACGGCTGGCATTTCGGTACAAGGTTACCAGGCGGCTTTGGATGCGGGTGCCGATGCTATCGACTTGTCGCTCGCACCCTGCTCTGGTGGAACCTGCCAGCCGGATATCCTGGTCATGTGGCACGCGCTGCGTCACTCCAATTACACACTGGACGTGGATATCGACAAGGTGCGAGAAGCAGAAGAAGTGTTCAAAGAATGCATGCGGGATTATTTCCTACCACCAGAAGCGGTTGCCGTCGAACCCTTAATTCCGTGGAGCCCGATGCCGGGCGGAGCTCTCACGGCAAATACCCAAATGATGCGAGACAATGGCATCATGGATAAATACCCCGAATTGATTCGCGCCATGAGCGACGTGGTGCGCCGCGGTGGATACGGTACGTCTGTTACGCCTGTTTCACAATTCTACGTGCAGCAAGCGCTGAACAATGTCATGTTTGGGCCATGGGAAAAAATCGCGGAACCGTACGGCAAGATGGTGCTCGGCTATTTCGGCAAGACGCCCGTGAGGCCTGACGAAGAAATTGTCAAAATTGCGTCGGAACAATTGGGGCTTGAGCCGACCACTCGTAGTCCGCTGGAAATCAATGATGCGGATCCCAATAAAGGTATGGAACCGGCTCGTAAACAGCTGCAAGAACACGGGCTACCAGAAACCGACGAGAACATTTTTATTGTCGCTACTTGTAAGGACAAAGGGTTGGCCTTTTTACGTGGTGAGGCCACCATTGGTGTCAGAAAGATTGACTCATCCGCAGCGGATGCGGCCAGTGCTTCTGCCGCTGCGCCGGGAATGAACAACGAGTTTCAACTTTCTGTGAATGGCCGAAACTATGCTGTCAAGATCGACGGTGACCAAGCGGTCGTCAATGGCCAAGCCTATCAGGTTAGCGTTCAAGGACAATCCTCTCAGCCAGCATCCAGCACCACACCCGCTGCCGAAACGTCCGGAGCCACCACTGACGTCACTGCCCAGATGCCTGGCACCGTGCTGAGGATTACGGCGAACGTCGGAGATGCAGTACAGTCGGGTGACACCATCTTGGTCGTCGAGGCTATGAAAATGGAAGTATCCGTCACTGCCCCCGTCGCCGGTACTATTCGTCATATCGGCGCCAGTGTGGGAGACCAGGTTAACACCGGCCAGTTGCTGGCCACCATCGGCTGAGACGGTTGTTGATCTTCAATAGCTCTGGGGATGCTGCTGAGGCCGCAGAAGGTTTCGCTGAGCTTCAGGCTCAGCTGTGAGAGGCGAGCCGGGTGCCGATGCTGTATGTCTGGTGCCAATCAACCTCGTTGACCGTAGGAACACCAGCCGCTCAGACATGTTCTGGAACGACATACGGAGCGCGATACTGGCGCGTGAGCATCGCGTTGGCTTCGTCGTCGTCGACGTATCGTTCCAGCTTGGGATCGAAATTCAAAGTACGACCTAATCGATAAGATGTATTCGCCAAATGAATCAGGGCACAACTGGGATGTCCTTCGGTGATATCGCCTTCTAAGAGACTCCTGTCGTCCGCTCGGATGGCATCTACGAAGTTTTGAAACATGTCACCGTCACCACTGCCATTGGGTCCTGGCTCACGTTCTTTCCCCATATAGGTTTGCCAATTTCCTCCTTTGTCGAGCACCATGTACCCTTCCGATCCGAAAAACAGGTTGCCGATCGTTTTGGTTGCACCGTCGCCCAATTTACCCTCTTCATTGGATATCCAGTGTCGCACTTCGAACTGCAAAAACTTCTTCTTGTCGCCGCCACCTTTCGGATTAGGGAACTCGAACATCGCCATGAGTGTGTTAGGAGTCTCCTGATCGTCATCAAACATGAAGTGTCCTCCCATAGCAGACACTTTGGTGGGCAGGGTTACACCCAACCCCCAGCGAGCGATATCCATTTGATGAGCACCCTGATTCCCGATATCGCCGTTGCCATAGTCCCAGTGCCAGTGCCAGTGATAGTGGAATCGGTTTTTCGTAAAGGGACGCTCTGGCGCAGGCCCGAGCCATAAATCATAGTGCACACCGGGAGGCACGGGTTTTTCTTGGGCACGACCAATCGAGTTACGGCGTTTGTAGCAAATCCCTTTCGCCAGGTAGACTTCGCCCAGACCCCCTTCGTGCAAAAACTGGATGGCCGACTTAAATCCGGCATAGCTTCGTCGCTCGGCATGATGCTGTATGAATCGTTGGTAACGGTCTGAGGCAGCAATTAACTGCTGACCTTCAAAATAATTGTGGGTTGCGGGTTTTTCCAAGGTGGCATGTTTGCCTGCCTGGACTGCCCAGTACCCGGCGAGTGCATGCCAATGGTTGGGGGTTGCTACACCCACAGCATCGATCGACGGGTCATCGTAAAGATCTCGTAAATCAACATACGTCTGCGGGAGATTCAGCTGTTCCTGCTCCATACGACTCAATTGTTTGGCAAGAACGTTTTCGTCGATGTCACAAATAGCCACGACTTCGACGTTGTCCAGCTGCGAAAATCCTTGGATGTGCCCATATCCCATCCCACGAATGCCGATGACGCCAATGCGTACCCGCTCATTGGCACCCAGTACTTTTGCATAGCTGGCTGCCGGTAAGCTGGTCGCCATTCCGGCCAGAGCACTCCCGACTCCCAACGACTTAACAAATCGTCGACGATCCTGTTTTCTTCCGGGGGACGGAACTGCAATGTCTTTGTCACTTGGCGATGATTTCATAATGAATACCGGTCTCGAAAATTTAAAGAATGGATTGATGATATTGATGAACACGCTTTGCTAAGCGGCAACGTGTTTACATTCGTGATGCGGTGTCGCCGCTTTGCAACTGATGTACAGGCGGTAGAAGTGAAACTCGAATTTAGTATACACTGGGAAGTTGACCGTCATTAGACAGGAAATAGTTTTCCTTCACAATCTATTGTTGTTCAGTGAATAGATGCCGGATTTACTATGGAAATCAAAGGTTATACTGCCACCGACGTCGATCGTGAGTTCTTTGACCGCGAGATCAATTCATTTTTGCCAGACCGAATTTTCGATGCACATACGCATTGTTGGCGGCAGGATTTCATGCCTTGGTCTATCAAGGGCGGACCTGATTCAGTGGGTTGGCCTGAATATGTACGTGCGATGGAAGACCTGCATCCGGGGCGAGTTACCAAAGGGATGTTTATCCCATTCGTGATTCCGGAAACGGTCGATCACACTTTGGTCGCAAATGAATGGGCGGCAGAGGTAGTCGCCCAAGATGAGGCTTGTCGCGGCATCTTCTTTGTGAGACCAGACGATGATCCCGAATGGGTTCGTGAACATGTGCGGCGACTCGATCTGAATGGGCTTAAATGTTACCACACCATGGCCAAAGTCGAGCCGACCTGGGAGGCCGACATCCCTGATTATCTGCCGGAAGCACTTGTCAAGGTTGCCGACGAAGAAGGTTGGGTAATCACTTTGCACATGGTGAAATCTCGTGCTGTGGCTGATCCCAGTAATATCCATTGGATACGCCATTACTGCTCGACCTATCCCAACATGAAATTGATTCTAGCTCACTCTGGCCGAGGATTTCAGGCAGCGCACAATCTTGAAGGCCTGCCACAATTGACCGGGCTGGATAATCTGTACTTCGACACTAGCGTCAACTGCGAGCCCATCGCACACCAGGCGATCATTCGCATAATCGGTCATGAAAAGCTGATGTATGGAACCGATTTGCCAATCTGCCACGCGCGAGGCCGATCCTTGTCTGCTGCAGATTCGTTTGTCTGGCTATACGAGGATACGCCCGTGTGGGGTGAAAAACAGGGACGTGTGGTGCCGGTACTCATCGGACTCGAACACTTGCGATCTATCAAATGGGCTTGCTGGTCAGAAAAGCTGAGCGACCGCCAGGTCGAAGACATTTTTTGGAACAACGCAGCCAACTTGTTTGGATTGAATCCATAGCGAAACCGACATCATGGACACTTCCGTCACCAACACCAGAAAAAATATAAAGTCGGCCAAAGTCTGTGAAATTGAGTGGGCTTCCCTCGATCGAGCCGCTCAGGTTCGTTCGATTGAATTGAACGGCTTTCTCGTGATGCCGAATGTGATCGAGCCTGATGTGCTTGACGAGCTGAGGACCGAAGTCGAACGCCTGCCGACTACCGGCGTCGACTACAGCGAAAACCAACGCGGCTGCGTCAACATCCAATGGACCGACTCACCTCAGTGCATTCAACTGATCGCAAATCGGACCATACTGGACTTCCTGTCAGAGCTGTTCGGTGATGATCTGGTGTGCACTTCTTTTACGCTTGCAGTTTCGTTGCCCGGACACCCTGGAATTGTTGTGCATACAGACGCCCAGCCGTACGGCTCCAAAATCTTTGGCGTACAAGCAAGCTCTCCCGTTTTGGTACGTGTCCTCTATTACCTGGACGATCTGACACCGGAACGGTCTCCGTTCAAAGTGATTCCTCGCTCTCACCTGTCGCTGCATCGCGACGGGAATCCCTACCAACGGTATCTGAACCACCCCGACGAAATGATGGTGACTTGCCAAGCCGGTTCGGCGGCTATCATCAATCAAAAAGTGTTCCATGGTAACTATCCCAATTACAGTGACCAACCAAGACGAATGTTGGCCATGGCCTATCGTCCGGCATGGGCTGGTCCGATTCGTGATGTGGAGGATTACCCTTCAGACCGGATAGCACACCTACCGCCCAACATCCAACCCTTATTTCGTAGCTTGAATACTCGTGAAATCGAGTTCGATTTACCAAATCGTCCAGACGATATGGCCTGCGAAGCCGAGGGGATCAGCCCCTGGCGGTGGGGAGCCGACAAAGAATAGCGACTCGCTTTGGCGGCAGAAAAATGAGCTCGCAAACAGATGGATGTGTAAGAACCCTGTCATGGCAATTCAATTTACATTTGACAGCGAGAATCTTGATTTGCCGGCCGTTGTGGAAACTTACCAACGGTATGGAGCTGTCGTTATTCGAGGGTTGATGTGCTCGCATGTGGCTCCAATCTTGAATCACATCGAGCAATTGCGGAAGCAAGCGGTGTCGTTGTTATCACAGGCCATGCGATCTGACACACATCGTAACGCTTGGATTACACCTGATGGCTCGCTGTTCAATGAAGATCCTGGACAGCCTGGTAAACGTGTGATTAACAGCTTACGTGTAAACGCGTTGACAAGCGGAGCTTTTACAAGTGCGTTACTCGATCCGCGATTGCTGGATGTTGTCGA
>JAKVBZ010000117.1 GCA_022448645.1 Pirellulaceae bacterium | reverse complement strand
CATACCGTGTGCCTGCCACAAAATCGATGCCTCCACATCCCGTTTGTAGGAACGGATAGCGATAGTCAACATCAACAAGGTCAAAGTCGACGTCGTAACTGGCCGAAGCAAACAGACTATCCACATCAAAGGCGTTCCCCCCACTTGGATGAGTGACCGGTGACTGCAACACGTTACCAGCACCTACTGCCATGATCTGGTCTTCGGTGTGACTGTCTAGCCTGGAATACGAAGCTCGAACAATACCGCCATGACATGCAACCGCCTCCAATCCAATGCGCGAGCCGAGTTCAAAATTAGGAGCGACCCGACCGACCTGTCCTGTCGGTGAACCTAACACGAGCTCGTTTCCTGCCCTCTCGACCGCATAGGTGACATCTGCGTTCCCCGGACGCAGGTAGAGTCCTTCGACAAAGATCCTGAACCGATTGCCACAGTAGGAACCATCGTAACGATCACACGACAATTTATCCGTCACCGGAATCAGTTCACTGGCCGTGTTGACTTCTAACTCACCGTCAACCTCAGGTGACTCTTTGCCAACACTTTCTTCTGCATCTTCTTCGAAGACTGTCACTTCATTCTTTTCACTGTCATCATCGCTCTCGTCGTCGATGACATCCAATAACGTGGCTTCACTTAAAGGTATTTCAACAAGCGGCCTGTCGGCCGAACGCCCAGGTGCTTTGTGACTGGACAACGGAGAATTCTCGGACAGCGTGAACGGCGTCGTCAAATCGTCGCCCCATGCTACATCCTCCGCGCCCACCTCGCTGGAGACGGTCGGTGCATCTAGCTTGGTGTCTTCCACATCTAACTTCACGTCTTCCATATCTAACTTGGCAGAGATAACCAACGCATCCGGCTTGCTGTCAGTCGCCGAATCTATGGGCGTCGAGACCAATCCTAGCATCTCCTGCCTGGTGACAATTGGTGCTGGCGGTTGAGTTTGAGCGGAAATGGTTGCGGTCAGGATCGACATCGCCAATCCTCTAATAGCCACCGTCAACACGAACACACGTGTACGAATAAGGGCTTCCGTACGCATCTCATTTCCCCTGAGTCCGAATTTGAGTTCGGGCAAAAGCCATCCACACTTGCACTTGGCGACCGGCCTCAGATCGCACCAATTTGGAACAACCAGTACACGTGTAAAAACCGTTGTCGTTGGAAGAATCCATCGGCGCAGTACAACACGGGAAACTAAAACTTTTGTTACGCCTGCTACGTCCCGAACAACCGTAACTTGTGGTACAACCGGAGCATCACGACCATTTTCCCCAGACTCCACCCCGAAGTGCGAGAAAACTACAGAAAACGTCGAGTTGGCCGTTTCCATCAATGTGTGTCTGAAGGAGATACACACAACGCTAGCTATTCAGTCTATAGAATTGATATAATTTCGACCGTTTCCACTTAGCTCAGCTCACTTTCGTTTTCACATAGAAGACAAGATCATTCCATGGGCAAACAATACATTTACACGATTGCAAATCTCACAAAGAAACATGGCACTCGGGAAGTCCTGCAAGAGATTTGGCTAGCATTCTATCCGGGTGCCAAGATCGGTGTGTTAGGACGAAACGGTGCCGGCAAAAGCACTTTATTGCGAATCATGGCGGGAATGGACAGTGATTTCGATGGAGAAGCCCGTCTAACGCAAGGGTTTACTTGTGGCTATCTAGCGCAGGAACCCGAATTGAACGAAACCAAAACCGTTCAGGAAAACGTCGAAGAGGCAGTCTCCTCGCGGCGGTCACTTCTCAATCGGTTCAACGCCATCAATGTCGAGTTGGCCGAGCCAATGGACGACGATCAGATGACCAAGCTGTGTGACGAATTGGCTCGAGTCCAAGATCAGATCGACGCCACCAACAGTTGGGAATTAGATCGCGAGCTGGAAATCGCCATGGATGCCATGAATCTTCCTCCGGGCGATACAGATGTATCTCATTTATCGGGTGGAGAACGGCGTCGAATCGCGCTGTGCCGGATCCTACTGGAGCGTCCCGACCTGCTTTTGTTGGACGAACCAACAAATCATCTTGACGCGGATGCTGTAGCCTGGCTGGAAAGGCATCTGGCTGACTACCCAGGTACGGTCGTCGCGGTCACACACGACCGCTATTTTCTGGACAACGTCGCTGGTTGGATTTTGGAGCTGGATCGTGGCGCCGGAATTCCTTGGGAAGGAAACTACTCCTCTTGGTTAGAGCAAAAACAGGAACGTTTGTCGCGCGAACAGTCGACGGCAGCAGCTCGCCAAAAAACGCTGGAACGAGAATTGGAATGGATCCGCATGGCTCCTCGCGCCCGTCAGGCAAAAAGCAAAGCCCGAATCAAGGCTTACGAAAGAATGTCAGCAGCTGCCTTTGAAGAACGGCTGGATGAATTTGAAATCCAAATCCCGCCAGGCAGCCACTTGGGCGATTTGGTCGTACAAGCGGACGACGTTTCCAAAGGATACGGTGACCAGCTCCTGATGGAAGGCTTGAACTTTCATCTTCCCCCCGGCGGGATCGTCGGTGTGATTGGAGCCAATGGAGCTGGCAAGACCACGTTGTTCCGCATGATCATCGGAGACGAACAGCCCGATGCGGGGGAACTTCGAGTGGGACCAACCGTCGAATTAGGCTACGTCGATCAAACGCGAGACGCTCTGCAAGCCGAACATTCTGTGTATGAAGAGATTTCTGGTGGCCATGAGACTCTGGAAATGGGTGGTCGAAAGATTAACGCAAGGGCCTACGTATCGCGCTTTAATTTTCGTGGACCGGACCAGGAAAAAAAAGTTGGGGATCTGTCAGGCGGAGAGCGCAATCGCGTGCATCTAGCCAAGTTGTTACGGCGAGGCTCGAATTTACTCCTGCTGGATGAACCTACCAATGATCTGGATGTTGACACGCTGCGAGCCTTGGAGGAAGCCATCCTGAATTACGCCGGATGTGTAGTTGTGATCAGTCACGATCGCTGGTTCCTCGATCGCATTGCTACACACATTTTGGCATTCGAAGGGAACGCGTACGTACACTGGTGTGAAGGCAACTACCAAACGTATGAGGAACAGCGTCAAGAACGGTTAGGTGCTCCATCGAATGAACCTCGCCGCTTCCGCTACAAACCGCTCAAGCGCTAACACGTCATCACCTGCCCTTGTGCGTCTGAGGATCTCGATTGAATCAGACAGAGTACGTGAACCCTAAATACTTATTGGGGCATGCGACCGGAGGTCGGTGTAGCGGCACGGCACAAGCCGCCCGAATTTCCTTGGGATTTTACCCTTTCATTCTGGACGGCTGCCGCTGTCCCGCTACGAAGTAGGTAGCATTCGGCCCATTCAGGCAATAACTCCAATATCCACCCTGCAAGTGACGTCTTGACGGTCCTCAATTCATTGATTACTACGGTGATTGTCTCGCTGACAGAACCCTCGACACCAGGGTGTGTACAGCGAATAGATTTTTGACGGTTTTTTGTTGGGAGGCTTGAAAGTGACGATTTTGCGAAGTGGTTCGAATGAAAAGTACTCCGAGAACTGGGAGGTCGCGTTTGGTGCAAAAAAAAGCAGCAAAAAGAAAACAGTGAAGAAGAAGACAAAAAAAAAGAAAACACAAAGCAAAAGTAACAAAGGAAGTTCTTCTGCCAAACGTGCGTCCAAAGGATCGGGCAAGAAAAAAGCGGCCAAGAAGTCCCTGAAAAAGAAATCGTCCGCGAAGAAATCGTCCGCGAAGAAATCGTCCGCGAAGAAATCGTCGACAAAGACCAAGGGATCGACCAGCAAGAAAAAAGCGGCCACCAAATCTAAGAAAAAGAGCAAAAATTCCACGAAAAAGAGAACTTCCCAAAAGTCGACCTCGGCCAAAAAGAAAACTTCTAGAAAATCCAAAAAGGGGAAAAAATGAACGTTGAACTGCGCTACTGCACTTCCTGAAACTACACTCCTCAGGCGGTCAGCCTGACTCAAAAATTATTGGACACCTATCGCCAAAAAATTGCCCGCATGGAACTCATACCCAGTTCCGGTGGCTGTTTCGAGCTGACGCTCGATGGAGAACTTGTCTATTCAAAGCTGGATACTGGCGAGTTTCCCGACGAGACAGAAATGGTCAATGTCGTGGGACAGCGATTGTAATCCGCAGCTGATGGCCATGTGCTGCTGCGTGTAAGTGTAAACACACTCACGCTACTGGTTCAGATGATCTGCCTGCGCACTCGACTGGGTGGCGTTTCCTGCAACTCCCTGAAGCAATGGTCTAAGGGTACGAAAACTAAAGACTTGGTCCCTACTGCTTTCACAATGGCAAACGGGCTGAAAATGCGTAACGGCATTGAGTCTCACTCCATGCTTTACTTGAAAGTTTACGTCCAAGAAGAACAAGTTTCACGCCCGTGACAAATACTGCCCGGTGCGAGTGTCCACCTTGACACATTCACCTTCGGACAAGTACTCAGGCACTTGGACAACCAATCCGGTTTCTAACGTTGCCGGTTTCGTGCGCGAGGTTGCCGAATCGCCTTTCACACCAGGATCACATTCCGTGATCAGGAGCTCCACAGTTGTGGGCAGCTGGATTCCTACACATTCTTCGTTGTAAATCAGCGCTAACATGCCTTCTAGTGCTTCGGTGATGTACAAGAGTTGTTCCGAGACATCTTCTATCGGCAGGGAATACTGATTGAAGTCTTCTTGATCCAACAAATGGACCTGGCTGCCATCGCTGTACATCAACTTGATAGGGCGCCGTGAAAAGTCGGCCTCTTCCAAAAAATCGGTCCCTTTGGCAGTGAAATCTACTTTTTGCTTTGTAATCAAATTACGAGCACGGAATTTGTACAACGTCGTGGCCCCACGTGCAGACGGTGTCTGAACATTGACCGACTCGACAATAATCGGCGAACCTTCATGGTTCACAACCCCTCCCGGTTTGAGATCTTTGGCTAACATAGTTTCCTCAAATGAAAAACATCAGTGGAAAGTTTATTTGGACAGAGTCTGTCAGTGACGAATCGAGGATCGCACTCTTGGACTACGACACCTAGAATAATACAATAGAGAATTCGTTGACAAGACAGTGGTCACTACGAGCACTGAGATGAAGTTAGACCTCCCCAAAATAGGATACTGGAGAAGACCAGTTAGGATTCTAGTAGCCAGATCCATGATTATC
Organism: Pirellulaceae bacterium; assembly: GCA_022448645.1. The sequence goes on along the minus strand of JAKVBZ010000117.1, from coordinate 7,907 downwards.
TCGGCTTGTAGGCATCTTTGTGGCATGGTCCAGAGCCTGCTGTCGCGACAGGGCTTTGGCTTCCTACCTAGGAACGCAAGAGGAGGTAACAATCGTTGGGGCGCCAGCAGCTGGATGATCGGCAGGTTAGTAATGGCTTGCTGTTGTAGCTGTTTGGCCGCAACTTTCGCTGCCTCTCTAACAACCAAATGTTTAGCCATTGAGCTTAGTCAACCCATCCGTGTACAGCTGCCACCCACGCCATCTGCAAACGTCGAAGCTTCGAACGCTGAAAGAACGAAGTCTGAATCCTCTCAGGACGTTAGTCTATTCGGAAAGTTTGGCGGTGCCATCATCGAACCAATAGAAGACGAGTTGCCGGACACCAAATCGCCCTCTCCCGAACAGAATTCCCTTCCGCAACATGCTCCAGAACAATCAGATGAACCTCTGCTTCCCAACCGGTCACACAACACAAAGCTTTGGCGACGCAAACATCGCTTGGGAATGAATAGGGTTCGACAAGTTGTAGATGAAGGAAACCGTGTTGGTAACCTGATATCGGCACCTCACAAATTTACTATTCCTCAACGTTCTCACCAAAGGCGCCGTCTCTTCCCTGAAATGGTACAATACGAACCCCTTCCTTCTGGTTTTTCCAGACTTGCCACAACCAGCCAACATGCGTCGTTGAACGAATGTTTGCACATATCGCGCCACCAACCCGATCAATCCTATTCAGGATGGCGAGGTTCCGATTGGAAGCTGTGGCGAAATGACTACATCTATGCTCTCGAACTACTTTACGTCTCCGAATTGGCTCAGCGGACAGCGATTCGTAGCGCAAGACAGGACTCTGTCAACACGACGGAGCTTGGCACATCTGCTTTGGATAGGAAATCATCACGATGAATAAATCCCACTTGAGGCTGCAACCTAGCGAAGGCATCGTTGTCCATGCCGCATCCCGTATTTATGCGGCCTATATTGCTGCCGGTCGGGTCCCGGAGGGTGAAGAGTCACATTGGATCAGCCGGTCGATCTCAGAGGCAACGCAACTGGCTATCGAGACAGATGATGTCATTCAAAGTGACGACGAAGTACAGTCCGGCATCGCCCGAAAACCTTACGGTAGCTCATAGCAACAACAGCTCAATGCTCGACGCCAAACTACAAACGAGTACCTCAACAAAAAACATGCCCTAAGACGGAGCCACCGTCATTTGGCCCCACGGTTCCTCCCTATGCTTCGTGATGCGGGCAACTAGATTCGGTGAAGGTGTTACCCGCAAACTCATCGAATCCAATCTCTTGTGGAACTGGCTAAACTTTTCGGGCTGTGCAGATCCTAGCGATTACGTCCTCATTCGGGTTTCAGAAATCCGCTGAGGCAATCTATGACTCCAAACAGCAGCAACACAATCCTTATCGCTGGCAATTCTGGTGAATAGCCTAGCTCCCGGCAAAGTGTCAAAGTCGCGCAAGCCGATAAACATATCGTGTCAGCCGCGCCTTCCGCATTTTCAGCATAGGTAGTGACGATGAATTCACTGGCCGGATCTTTTTTCGCTGTCATTTGTCCCCGTGAGACCAAACAGCGTTGTCACCAAGCGTTCCAGCTATCATCACAAAGGTCTTTCGAAACCCTGGAGCGTCGCGACCTGTTGACGGGCGATTTACTACCCTCCATCATCGGCCAATCGTTCATCGATCTGACTAATGATGGCATCACGGCCGACGATATTCCTTTGGCCAATGCCACACTCCGACTGCACGCGGACAACGGCGATGGCATGTTTGATTCTTCAGATACGTTGCTGCAGAGCACCACAACGGACAATGCCGGCAACTATCGCTTTAACAAAGTGTCTCCTGGAGTCTACTTCGCAGAACAAGTAGACAATGGGCGCGTCACCAAACCTTGGCACCAGCAAGTTCACGAGATCGTCGTCACCGCAGCGGACACAGTCGGAGCTCTCGGTTTTCCCATCGATAATTTTGACAAAGGAACTAAAGTCGCCTTTGCATCTTCGAACGGGCCTAGAACGGCAGACGTTGTTGAATCTATTTCCACGACGTTCGGTGGCCAACGAGACATGTTTGTAGAACTGACCAATGGCTTGGGCGCTCTTGAACTTCGCGCCAATCCGTACGGATCTCAACTGCTGCAATATGATTCCACTGCCGGTGTTCAAGGAAACCGTATTGTATCCTGGGACGGTATCGACGCCACCGCAGCGGCCATGAACCCCACAGGTCTGGACCATCTTGATCTCACTGAGAACGGAGACCATACGGCATTTGTCTTGACGATTGGTTCAGATCAAGACGACGGAGCTGTCACGGTCCGGGTTCATTCCGATGCCCATCGCGCCTCGGAAGCGACCGTATTGGTTCCCAATTCAGGAGGCCCGGCTACCTTAGAAGTATTGGTACCGTTCGACAAATTCCAACCCGTCGCGGGTAAGAGCGGGGCTGACTTCACGGACGTGGGGGCGATCGAATTGGCGATCGTCGGTAAAAATTCCGTAGACGGCCAGATAGCGCTGTTCAGCGTCATAGGTCCCATTCAGATACGGCAAGACTTAGCAAGTTTGCCTTTGACCGATCTGGAATTAACAAAAAGTGACCTGTCAGACCCCGTAGCCGCCGGTGAGGAGCTGGTGTACACGCTGGTGGCACGTAACCACGGCCCTTGGCCAGCCAGTGGTGTGACCGTGACGGACGCGCTGCCACCGAGCGTCTCATTCGAATCGGCGACGCTCAGTAAAGGTTCCATCCGTCATGAAGGTGGAACTGTGGTTGCCGAAATCGGCAACTTGGATGTCGACGAAACCGTTGAGATTACGTTGACGGTTACCGTCGATGCCAGCATCGACGGCACCGTGGTTAACATGGCCATGATGACGGGAAATGAACATGACCCGAACTTGGAAAACAACAACCCAGAAGAGCCAACTAAGGTCGTACCCCAAGTCGATTTAGCCATCTTCAAATCTGACGAGCCTGATCCCACAACTGCAGGAGGAACCATTGCCTGGATCGTTGTCGTCGTCAACAACGGCCCATCCGATGCTACCGGCGTGATGGTCGTCGATACCTTGCCCACGGGAGTCACCTTCCGCTCGGCAACGTCAAGTCAAGGTGTCGTGTCGGCCAACGGCAATCAGGTTACGGCTCGATTACAAAACCTCACCGCCGGCGAAACGGCCACAATTGACATCCTGGCCGATGTCGACGCAGCGACCATTGGTACCCTGATCAATACCGCCGCCGTGTCGTCAAACGAAGAAGATGTCAATCTGCAAAACAACTTCTGCGAGGAACAAACGGTCGTCCATCCTGTCATCGACCTGGAAATCAACAAATCGGACGCCCCCGATCCCGTGACTGCCGGTGAAAAACTGGCTTATACGCTCGTGGTCACCAACAACGGGCTTTTGGATGCTACCGGAGTGGTTGTTACGGACCATCTACCTGACGGATTGAACTTTGAATCTGTGATTAGCAGTCAAGGGACTACCAGTGCCAGTGGATCTGTGGTCACCACGACACTAGGCGACCTGGATTCCGGCCAAACTGCAACGATTGACATTCTAGCTACGGTATTACCCACAGCGCGTGGAACACTAGTGAACGTCGCTCGTGTCAATGGTAATGAAACCGAAACCAATCTGACGAACAATGAAGATGAAGAAGTCACACAAATTCGCCCGCAAGTTGATCTGTCCATTGTGAAGAGCGATTCACAAGACCCAGTCATCTCTGGAGATGACCTGACCTACATACTGAACGTTACTAATCATGGCCCGTCCGCTGCGACGAGAGTGGTAGTACGCGATAGTCTTCCAGAGGAAGTTTTGTTTCAATCTGTGTCGATGTCGCAAGGCAGTGCGTCGCACAGTGCTGGCCACTTGACAGCTAATTTGGGTAACCTGAATGTTGGTGCATCTGCGACCATCGTCATCGAAACCAGTATCCGACAATCGGCATCAGGAACGATTGAAAACCGAACCGAAGTAGAAGCACAAGAAGAAGAAACGAATCTGACAAACAATTCGGATATCGAAACCACGCAAGTAGAAATGCTGTTGTCCAGTATTTCGGGCACTGTCTTTTTAGATTCCGGGCCTGGCGATCAGGATGGTATCCAAGATGCTAACGACCCGCCCATTCCCGGGGTCACTATACTTTTGACCGGCCACAATATTCTCGGCAAGAACGTCAAACTGGAAACCAAAACGAACTCCAACGGAGATTATATGTTCGAGAATTTGGTCGCTGGCACCTACACATTGAAAGAAGAGCAGCCAACGCAATATCATGACGGCAAAGACACCTTAGGCCCGGTCGCGCTGGCACAATTGGGTGATTTCGGCCAACTAACCGTTCTGGATGATTACTTCTCTGGTATCGTCCTGCCGGCCGGTATTGATGCCACCGACAACGACTTTGCCGAATTGGCCGCTATGTCATTCTCGAAACGACGATTCGTGGTGTATGGCAACTAGCCCTTCGTGAAACGTTGCAGGAACTCGAAACACAATTTATTTCAGCATCGTTTGTGTCTGGCCATGTAATGGGATAGCGCAAGCCACCCGGCTCTTACAAAGTGCTACCGTCGAATGCCGGAGGCCTCGCACCATTCCGCTACTTAGAACGGTTTTGAAACCGCTGCTAGGTCCTTTCATCGCGTCGCGATTTGGTATACTCTCAACTTCTCGAGTTTCAGCTTGGTATCTCGATTGAGGGTCTGACCGATGACATTCGAAGCATCGCTACAAGAACAAATAACTAACGCTGGTGCCGTGGCTGTCCTCACGATTGATGACGCGGCAAGTGGCCCACCTTTAGCACGGGCTCTGCTCCATGGCGGTGTAAGTTGCATGGAATTGACGCTACGCACTCCGGCTGCACTTGAAGCGTTACACGAAATCCACACCAAAGTGCCAGAAATGACGGCCGGTGTGGGAACGATCCTCACACCTCTCCAAGTCCAACAGGCTCTGGACGCTGGAGCCGCCTTTGGTGTTGCACCTGGTTTGAATCGTAACGTGGTTCAAGAAGCCGTACGTCTCGGTTTGTCGTTCGCACCTGGAGTGGTCACACCGTCCGACATCGAAGCGGCACTCGAATTGGGCTGCCGACTGTTGAAATTCTTTCCGGCTGAACCCTCGGGGGGACTCGCCTATCTCGATTCCGTAGCAGCTCCTTACAACCATTTGGGTGTCCGTTACATTCCTTTGGGTGGTATCAAGCCGGCCAACGCCAGCGACTATTTAGCTCATCCATTGATCGCCGCCATTGGAGGATCCTTCATCGCTTCGCGGAAACAAATTCGTGATCAGGACTGGAGCGGAATTACTCAAAACGCTAGTCAAGTTCGGGAACTTGTGGGATCTGCACGGAGTAGTTAGAAAATTATCCGCTGAAAGACAAACTTAAGGAGTTGATCATCGTGCCAGGGATTATAGTTAGCTTTGGTGAAATCATGGGGCGGATCAATACCGTGGCATCCCGCCGTTTTGCACAATCGATGCCTGGCGAAGTTGAAATGATGTTCGCTGGCGCCGAAGCCAACGTGGCCGTATCTGTTTGCCAACTTGGCGGTGTTGCGCGATTCGTGACGGCTCTGCCGGAACATGCTATCACCGCCTGTTGCCTGCAATCACTCAACAAGCTGGGAGTTGACACACGTCATGCGATACGTCGCGACGAAGGGCGTCTCGGAATGTATTTTATCGAAGGAGGTGTCAACCAGCGTCCCAGTCAAATCGTTTACGACCGTGATGGATCCACCATCGGCATGACCCCGGCAGAGGTCTACGACTGGCCGGCAGCTTTTGCCGATGCCAATTGGTTTCACGTAACGGGAATTACACCTGCCGTATCTGCCACTGCCGCACAAGCCACCATCGATGCAGTCCAAACGGCAAAGCAACACGGGCTAACGGTTTCGTGTGACCTGAATTTCCGCAAAAAGCTGTGGCGTTGGAAACCTGAAGTCGAACCTGTCAATTTGGCTCAACAAACCATGCGAGAATTATTGCCTCACGTCGATGTCGTGATCGCTAACGAAGAAGATGCAGCGGTAGTGCTGGATATTCACGCTGGCAAGTCGGATATCGAATCTGGCAAGTTGGAAATCGACAAATATCCCACAGTGGCGCGCGAAATTGTCCGCCAGTTTCCTCAAGTCTCACGAATTGCCATCACGTTACGTGAAAGCATTTCTGCGTCGCACAATCGCTGGGGCGCCATGTTGTTCGACGTTGCCCACGATCAGCCCCATTTCGCTCCGCTGACAAACGGTACATATACTCCTTACGAAATCACGGACATTGTCGACCGAGTGGGAGCTGGAGATTCGTTCGCTGCAGGCCTGATTTTTGCTTCGTGCACCCCCGGATTAGATGATCCAGCCGATGTCGTCGCTTTCGCAACCGCTTCGTCTTGTCTGGCTCACTCCGTTCCCGGTGACTTCAACTATGCGACCCGTTCAGAAGTTGAAGCTTTGATGCATGGCTCCGGCACTGGTCGAGTTTTGCGCTAGGTTCATTTTTTCGCACAAGCCGGACCAATGTCGCACCGGCTGTTGCTGGAACAGCGCAAATACCTCCAACTAAAAATCACCAGGGCTGAAAACTTGAATGGAGAAAAGTCACTGAAGTTCCGACAAGGAAAGCCATGGCTCAGTCTGGCCAACAGTCTCCTGATGTTCATTGCTGGATACAGGATCATGATTGTTTGATCCTTGTTGCGGGTGCTCGCTGTTAGCTGGCGGACGTATAAAAACCCTGAACGCTGATCTCTCAAACAGACACAACGCTTGCGGCTAGCACCGTTAGCTCACGCGCAGCCCTGCTATTTCCCAAGCGGGGCTCGAATTGGCTCCCGTGCGCCGCCTGACCTGAAAGCGCCTGACTGTAAAAAACGAATCGTCGCCGCTGTTGCATCTTCATGAGCCATCAGAAACGAATGCGGGCATCCGACCAGTATGAAATCGGTGGCTCCTGGCAAGCGTGTACTTTCCACGGTGACAGTTCCGTCATCGTCACCTTCTAGAATAGGATTGAAACCGTTCGAATTCGGTCCTCGACCACCGGCAATGATCGCAAACTCAAAGTCAGGAATTGGCAACTGGGCAATCCATCCTTCGGGATCCTTTCCCAATTGCTGTCCCGCCGGTCCAAATACTGTCTTGTACAGCCAGCGGTGCTTGAGTTGATCGGCCAGCTGTGCGCCCACATTGGGGACTCCCATCATGACCATACGCTCGATCCGTCGATCTTCGTGCTCTGCCAAAAAGGCTCGCACCACCAAGCCTCCCATGCTGTGAACAACCAAATGAATCGTATCGATTCCGTCCAGGGATTCGAGTGTTTCATGTAGGTATCCAGCAGCCCTCTGGATATCGACTCGGGTGCTTGGATAATCGAACACCACCACCAAGTAACCTGCTTGTTGCAGCTGATGTTTTAGTTGATGAAAAGACTTGGACGAGCGTATGATCCCATGAATTAATACCACTGCGGTTCCAGACATCGATTGCAACTTGTGTTCACGCTTGGCCTTTTCCAAAGACTCCTTGCAAAATTCGCGTGATCCAATCGCGTGACGTCGGTCCTTTTCATCCAGCAACCGGTAGTGGCCGGTAAACACGTTTTGTTGGATGCGCCAGCCGCGGAAAAACGAAACGTCTCCCCAAAACTGTCGCCCTCCCATTGTCTTCATGGACACGATCGAGTTTCTTCCTTGCCTGCCAGGATTCTCTTCTTGAGCGGAATGTGTCACCTCACCTTCGGCGTGCAAGGTAATAGCGCAACCACACCGGATGGCAATTACCGCCATCAGGAACGACAGGATATAACGTATGAACGTGCTCACACCTTAGGTGCCAGGCTCTTTAAATTCGCCGAAATCGACGG
>JAKVBZ010000116.1 GCA_022448645.1 Pirellulaceae bacterium | reverse complement strand
ACCAGTGTGAACCTGTTCGCTACTGGGGCCAGCGACAATGATCTGAAACAACTGGTGGTCTTCAAGACCTTGCACACACTACTGTTGCCAGTGGAAGCGACGGACGCGAGCTTGGCCGAGCTTGTGAGCCTGACACAATTGGAGGTCCTGCATACACCTCCGGATATCACCGACGCAGGATTGGCCCACGTGGCAGAACTTGTGAACTTGCAGGAACTGCACATGTACGGCAGTAAGCGAATCACTGATATGGGTTTACGGTACCTACAGGATTTGACGCGGTTAGAGTATGTCGGTTTGCAAAATACGAACTTAACGGGTGCTGGGATTGTCTTCCTGCGAGAATTAGACAACTTGAAATGGCTCAGCTTATCCTTTACACGCACGTCCGACGTGGAAGTCGTTCACTTGAGCAGCATGACACAATTGCGTGGTGTGAGCCTGTACGGCACAGATGTTTCGAGTCCGGCAGTGACGCGATTGCAAGATGCCCTGCCCCAATGCGTTGTGATGTATCGTTGAGTTGAGAGGCATCACGGTTTAACTTCTATGGCACGATAGTGAATCCGTTCTTGGATACAATCGTGTCTGAGCTGTTATGTTGCATCCTAGTCCGAGCTGCTTGTTGTTGGCAGGTACGCAACTCGGTAGCGTCCTTGTTGGTTTGAATTGGCCGATTCAGGTTCGAAATGATTCACTGCCCGGCAAGCACGAGGAAGCACACCCTGGCCCAATGCTTGGCTAAAATGTTGATTTTGCCACAAAGTAAGACAGCCTATAGCAGGCATTCGTCGAGGATGGTCGTCACGACAAAGAGGAGCGACGTGTTTAGTTCACCGCGGGTAGCTCCTGGCTGTAGGTCATCAAGAGAGTGAAAAACCCAAGCATCAGCAGTTTCATGAAAGGTCGCCGTATTGGTGGAGGAAGTGTTGATGCGATAGATTCGCAGGTCTCAAGTGGCCCAGAAGTTTCCAGCACGGTTGGCTGTTGCCATCGGCGATGGCTCATCGATAGACGCTCTAAACGGCGGACGGGCGTCCGATAATAGGATATTGTGTGTCTTGGAAGCCTTTGCCTGAGTGTTCGCCTGGAGGTACCAGACTGTCAACAAACGCTTCGTCTTCGGCTGTAATTTCGACGTCCAAACATTGGATGTTGTCTTTGAATTGTTCCATGGTGCGTGGGCCGACAATGGTCGAAGTGACAATCGGATTGGCGAGCACCCAGGCTAAGGAAAAGTGGGACGGTGCCACGCCTTTTTGTTCACAATGTGCGGTGATTTTTTCGGAGACTTCGATACTTTCTGCACGCAATTCTGCCTGATGCATTCGCGGGTCATGACGGGCAGCTCTCGTCCCTTCTGGATATTCGCCCAGCGTTTTGTATTTGCCTGTGAGAATACCACGTGCCAGTGGGCTGTACGAGACAACACCCACACCATGTTCCTGACATAGTGGCAGCAATTCGACTTCAATGTCTCGGTTGACAATGTTGTACAAAGGTTGGACGCAGATGAAACGATTCGTATGCAGTTTGTCACTTGTCCAGAGGGCTTCACATAGACGCCATGCTCGAAAATTGGAACACGCGATATAGTGGACTTTGCCGCTGCGAACCATGTCGTCCATGGCACGTAATGTTTCATCGATAGGCGTGCTGTAGTCAGGTGTGTGTGTGTAGTAGATGTCAATATAGTCGGTACCGAGTCGTTGGAGACTGGCGTTGACTTCGTGCATCAGGTGAACTCGACTGGCCCCTTGTTCGTTCGGACCTTCTCCCATGGGATGACGCCCTTTGGTTGCCAGAATCACGTCGGCGCGCCGGTCGGCAATGGCTTTGCCGACAACCCGCTCCGATTCGCCTCGACTGTAAACGTTTGCGGTATCAACAAAGTTGATCCCTTGGTCGAGGGCGTGATGAATGATGCGAATCGAGTCCTTTTCGTCCGTCTGTCCTCCAAACATCATGGCGCCGAGGCAGACACGTGAGACCCGTGCGCCACTGCTTCCGAGGTTGCGATATTGCACCGTTTACTCTCCTATGGATTTATCAGGTAGGCGATTAAATCCGCAACTTGCTGAGCGGTCATGTCACGCAGCAGCAGGTCCGGCATCAATGACTGTTGTTGGGCTGTCAGGGATTCAATGTTGGCCGTGTTCAATTGAATCTCTTTGTTTTGGGCATCCCGAAGCCATAATTGTTGGCCATCCCGTTTCACTACGATTCCTGTAAGTATTCGACCGTTGTTCAATTCCACAAGTTGCACTTGGTATTTAGGATCGATTTCGCGCGACGGGTCTAGGATGTTCTCCAAGATCTTAGCACGGTCATATTTCTTTCCAATGTGGGTTAGTTCAGGGCCCAATGTTTTCCCGACGTCGCCGATCTTGTGGCAGTTCTTGCACTGAACGCCCGCCGTACTGGTGAAGACTTCTTTTCCTCGCTGCGGATCGCCCTCGAGGATAAGGATTTGTTCCGGCCCGACGGCGACTCCTAGACGTTGTGTCCGCTGACCTTCTGGAAGATAGCGTTCGAACAGATCCCGGATGTGTGCCTGGGCGTGCCGAGAACCTAAAGCGACGATTTCTCTCGTTGCGTGCTGGGATAATTCCTGTCGATCAATGGCTTGGACCAGTTGCAAGGCGGAGGCTGTGCTTTGGAGGAGGTGATGGATGGTCGTGGAAAAATCGGCGGTGGTGTCATGTTGAGCAAGTGCTGCAGTGACCACAGAAGATGCTGGTTGGTCAGACGGCATGCTGGCTATCCAATCGTAAATCAATTGCAGTCCGTGGACGTCAACCATGCGTGAACCGAGGCGAGGCATGCGTCCCGGACCGGTTGTCGACATGCGATAGATCATTAGTGAGGACGAAGGATCACCGGGTGACAATAAACTTGCCCCAGGTATGTAGAAGCTTCCGCGCCCAGGGTGGGTGTTCGCGATTCCCATTTCGTCAAGCGTCAGACTCCCCAGCAAATTAAATTCGGCGTTTCCACCTCCCCATTTGCGGTGGCAATGCGAACAGTTGGCGTGAAGATACGATCTGGCTCGTGGCTCCACGTCAAGTTTGTCATTTTGATAATCTACCAGATGGGGAAGGTGCTGCGGTTGATCGGGTAACGGTGTGGTGAAGAGGTTGAGTTGCTCGAAAGCAGCAAGCTGATTTTGGGGGCCACCAGCGTAACTGTGCTCGCGGTTCATTTGCATCGTATTGATGCCAACGACATACTTTGCTGCCATGTTGTGGCATACGGTACATTCGGCTCGGCTGGGAAAATGCCACGTTTGCTGGCGTTTCTCATCGGGAGCAGTCGGATCGTGGACCGTAAACGTTTGATCACGGCCATGGGGATCTTCTAGGAGCACTGCGTCTGTTTGCTCGTCATTCCAAATGTATGTGTAGGCGCGCCAAATCTGGTCTCCAACTGCTTCGCCACCTTCCAGTTGTTCATGATGCAGAACACGGGTTTCCAGACGCCGTGGCTGTTCGGGCTTAAGTCCTAGAGAGATCGTTTCAAAAATGATGGTTCCATGCGGGAACTTCCAGCCGTGAGGTGCACCTTCGGCAGGTTGAGGGTAGGTAATTCCATCAAATTCAATTTGGCTCATTCCGGGCATGGCCAGGAAGCGTTCTTTGAACGCACCATCCATCCATTGAGGTGCCGTCACTTTATACGGGATGACGCCAGGGGCTACTTCATGGTTGGGAACGGACGAATAGAGGCCCGTCTTGCTAAGACGTCGTGGGAATTCGTTCTCTGAATCGTCGGCAAGTTTCGGATTGCGGGTGAGTTCAAAGATTCGGCCGCGCACATGATCCAATAGGTAAACTTCTCCGGAGGCATCTTGCGCGAAGCCGACAAGCCGCAGTGTGGAATCGGTAAGCTGTCGGTGTTCAGTAACGCGTTGTTCCTCACGATCGAAGCGTAGCATCCAGACTTCACCAGTATCGTAGTCACCATAGAGGTAAGCGCCACGTAATTCAGGCAACCGATCTCCATAATAAAAAAAACCACCGGTGACCGAACGAAGCTCAGTGTGGTTATGCTCGACAATAGGCATCAGGATCGGCGACGGTCCCCTCTTGCGCTCTGGTCGAAAAGGATGGCTTCCTTCCATGACGCTCCAACCGTAATTCCCACCTCGTTCAATGCGGTAGACTTGTTCCCAAAGGTCTTGGCCAACATTGCCGGTCCATAGCTCGCCGGTTTCCCGATCGAAGCTCATTTTCCACGGTTGACGCAAACCGTAGGCCCAGATTTCGGGTCGAGCTTCCGCTTTGTTGACAAAAGGATTTTCGGCGGGGATACGGTACGCTTGAGAGTCCACTATGTGATCGACATCGATCCGTAAAATAGCACCAGACAGCGTGGCCAGGTTCTGGCCATTCAGGTGTGTGTCGGCGATCATTCCGGAGTCACCTGTCGCCACATAAAGATAGCCGTCGGGTCCGAACTTGAGGCATCCGCCGTTATGACCGCCTGACGGCCATTGCAAAATGATTTGTTCGCTGTCCGGGTCCGCGCGCGGCGGTTCCTGCTGTGTGATCCGAAACCTCGACAGGCGTGTACCGAGTGGTGCCATTTTTGTCGGATCTTTTTCCGTAATATAGGTGACGTATACGAATCCGTTTTCGGTGAAGCGGGGATGGAACACTGCACCGAAAGCGATGTTGTCCACATCCAGAATCAGCTCGGGTTCCTTTTCGTTGCGTTCGTTCGAAAACGAAAAAATCTTTCCCTGCATCTGCACCGCAGCCAAACGGTTAGTGCCATGAATCGGGATTAAGTCAAGCGGCTCGTCGAATTTCAGATGTGGAAACGCGACCGTTGTAATGTATGGCGGAGGTGGATCTGGGGAACCGACGATACGAGACGTTGTAAAGGGAATGCGCTCAACGTTCGAAAGGACATTTGAATCGTTGTCAATGGCCAGTGTCGTTCCGTGATAAGCTACGACCAACAGAAAGGTCGATGCGAGATGCCAGTACAGGAAAGAGTAGTAGGTTCTCATGGGAACGGTAAGAAGTCAGTTGATTCTAGAGGGTTACCCTTAAAAGTATAATCGGGGTAGTAGGTTACGCAACTTCACGGGCGAGCCGTGTTTGCGCTGTCTGGAGGTCATGAAAGCGTATCGCTGGCGGGTAAGCGTTTTATTCAATGGTGGGCTTTTACGAGAACGAGACTTCCCAATCAGACTTGCATTTCGCGAACCTTTCCGTCCCGTTCAGCCTGTGTGACGTGTTCGAGGTGAGTTGCTGTGTCCGCGCTGTGGCTGGTGCGAAACTTCCAGGTCTTTCAACGCTGCAGGTTCGTTAGGCCGGAAGCTTCGGGCTTGTCGGTAGTGACTTTCCAAGGTGATTTCACCACTAACAGCGGACTGCGTGTTCCCCAAGGTGGAGTAGCTTTTCGGACCTTGACGAACTAAGTCGACGACTTGGGGGTGCTACTGTGAAGCATGGCAGAAAGAACCAACGGTCGCGACTCTACAGGTCAGTTTTCGGTGGCACTAGCCAGATTGCAGGAATGCGTGGTGTTTCCTGTCTGCAGTGCAACGATGTTACAGTGCCAAAATAGCAGCGTCGTGTTGGCCTGCACGGTGAATGCTGACGCCCACCAGGTGATGAGCGTCAGCGTGTTCTGGATTTCTGGAGGTTGTCGAGAATCTGCTGAAGTGAAGCGCAGCTGACGGCAAATTGTCAGCTGGAATGGACGGCAATGGGTTTTATAGGATGCCTTTGTCGCCCGTGTCGAACGACATGGTTTGACTGGTTTTCCAAAGCCACGTTTGGTGCCAGGTGCAGACCCTCTGGGCGGTTACTCGTCAGCCGCTCGGTTCCATTTAGTCAGGGTAGGTTCGTAGCTACAGATTTCCGCACTATCGAAATAAAGTGACATTTCACGATTCGCGGCATCGGGGCCGTCGGACGCATGTACTAGGTTCATTTGCCGGCTGGAACTAAAGTCACCGCGAATGGTTCCGAGAGCAGCTTGCAGGCCACTTGTGGCACCCAACATCTCGCGTACGACGCGGATCGCCTCCAAACCTTCGATAATCATCGCGACCACTGGGGCGCCGGTAATGAATTCCTCCAGGCCTGGGTAGAAAGGTTTACTGACATGTTCAGCATAATGTTGTTTGGCCAAATCCGGAGTCACCTGCATCATTTTCATGGCGATGATATTCAGGCCTTTTTCTTCAAACCGGGAGATTACTCTGCCGGCAAGTCGTCGTTGTACACAGTCTGGTTTTAACAGTACCAAGGTTCGTTCCATGACAAGCTCTTTTTTGAATGGTGTTAATTGGAAAAAAACGTGGTGATCTAGCTACTACAGTTGACACCACATAGTTTGTTTAAAGGTCCCACCGCAACGGTGGTGTTGTTGGTTAAGGGATACTTTGTCAATACTGCGTGGATGTCGTCTAAGGTGACGTCCCGGTACGCGGCGAGGACTTCCTTGACAGGTCGATATTCTCTACGTTGTGTCCAACTGCTGCCCACAGTGAACAGGCGATTGCCGGAACGTTCACTGGCCAACACGATCTGAGCACACATTTTGTTTTGTGCTTGCTCTAATTCGGCGGCGGTGATTCCTTTGGATTCGACATCGGCCAAAATCATTTGGGTGGCGTCTAGGTTGGAATCGGCCAATTGGGGATCACAGCAAAGATAAGTCATAAAAATCCCCGCACCCTGGAATTCGTGCGTTCCCATGGCAGCATATTCGGCCCGGCCCGTTTCGACGAGGTCCCAGTAGAATCGGCTTCCACTGTCATCCCCGATGATGGTGGCCAGCAGCCGAGCGGCGTATCGGTCAGGATCGGTGTTACTGGGACCTTGTGTGATTTGGACGACGTATTGTTGAAAAGCCTGTTCGTTCTTGAAAACGAGGAATCCCTGCTGGGGAGAAGCTGGTTTTTCATTGCGATCCGTTTTGAAATTTGTCCAGTTACCGCACCACCGATCGGTAGCCTCAACCAGCCGATCAAAGTCGACGTCTCCAGAAGCGACGAGGGTTATGTTGCTAGGACTGTAACGCTCGTCAAAGTAGGCTCGCATTTTTTCCGGTGTCAAAGCCGTCACGCTTTCCACACTACCCAAAACATTTTGACCAAGTGGGTGCGAGCCAAAGAAAGCTGCCATACACTTTTCGTGGGCGCCGAATGGCGGCATGTCGTCGTATTTGTAAATCTCTTCGACGATGACTTGTTTTTCGGTATTGAAATCGTCTTCTCGTAAAGAGGGACGCAGGATGTCGCTAAGTAGGTCGATTGCGCGATCCTGGTATTCAGGAAGAATGGTCGTGTAATAGACGGTGCGCTCTTCGGACGTAAATGCATTGGAGTGGGATCCGATTTCGTCCAATTCACGGTTGACGTCGTCTGCTGTACGACGTGGTGTTCCTTTAAACACCATGTGTTCCAAAAAATGGCTGACTCCAAAATTCTCAGACGATTCATCGCGTGACCCGGTTTTGACGAAAAACGCCATTCCTGTAGCGTACGCACGGTCATTGCATTCGGCCACGACTTCTAAGCCGTTATCGAGTGTTGCTTCACGAAACTGCAACCGGTACCTCCAATTCTTTTTCGCCTAAAGTGACAATGGTAAACTCACGAGGCGGGTTTTCCGATAAATGCTTGTTGATCGTATCGCAGCTCAAGTCGTCAATGATACCACTCAATTCGTCCAACGTTTGGACGCGATTCAAATAGTACCAATCGGATGCCATCGATGCGCTGCGTCCACGGCTGGACTCTTGCTGCATGATCAAACTGCTTTTAACGCGGGCCTTCAGTCGGTCTAATTCTGCCCGTTCAATACCGTCTGCAATTCTCTTTAATTCGGCTAACATGACGTCCAGCGTTTCCTGAGCGCGATCAGTACTGGTTCCGGCATAACACATGACAGACCCTCGATCACGAGTGGAATGCATGGAAGCATAGACCGTATAGCATAGCCCTCGCCTTTCGCGTACTTCGGTGAATAAACGGGAACTCATACCGTCACTCAAGACTCCCACCGCACCTCGGGCTTGGAAGTAATCAGGGTGTCCGTAAGGGACACTGTCGTATGCGATGGCCACATGAGTTTGGCTGGAATCGTGGGGTATATGTTGGTAACCGGTTCGAGGAGCGCGCTCTATCGGATCGGTCGGTGTCGTCGGCTGCCAATCACCCAGGAGACGCTCGACCGTGGATAGCACGTGAGGCCAATCGATGTTCCCGGCGATACTGATAATCGATCCACCTGGGCGGTAAGTGCGTTCGTACTGTTGACGTACGTCTTGAATATCGATAGTCGCCAGAGAGACCTCGGTACCTTGGCAGGATCGGCCCCAGGGATCCCCATAGTGTAATTGTCGCAACTCTTGCATGACCTTCTGAGCCAGATCGTCTTCGACAGACCTGACTTCCTGTAGGCAGACTTGCAGCGCCTCGCCCATCTGTTCCTCGGGTAAGGTTGCACGACGAAGCAAATCTGTATGAACCTCCAAAGCTTCTGTCAGATTCTCAGCTGGCATGGCTCCGGCATAACTCGAATGGATGTTGGAAACTCCGGAGGCCCGGTCCACGCCCAGATTCTCCAAAACTTCGACGAATTGACGACTGGATCGGTTGCCAGCTCCGCGCTGGGTCATTTCGCAAAGAAAGTTGCCCAATCCCAGCTGTTCGGCCGGATCATAAGCGCACCCGGCGGGCAAAAGGATAGAAAAAGCAGCTGATTCCAGCCAGTCCATGGGCTCGGCGAGCAGCACCAACCCGTTGTCGAAACAATGCGAAAAAATTTGTTGCGTCATACGGCCAATGTATTCATTTTGGCCTTCGAGAGGAACCTCACTCTCTGATTTAGACACAACTCATTTCGACCGATTTGTACACCGTGCGCACCGTACGAAACCCTAATCGCTCGTACAGGCTAATGGCTCGGCGGTTTCGGGCGGTTACTTCCAGGACAGCTCGTTGCATGCCGAGTTGCTGAAAACCATTCAAAGATTGCTGTAAAAGGCAGGTACCTATGTTGCGGTCGCGGTGTCCCGGAATGATCCCCAGGTTTTGGATGGCGCCACACTGTGACCGATCTCGGATGCCTTGAATCGTACCGCAAAATTCGTGGCCGTTGGCGGTTGGGTCTTCGAAATGAACCAACCATGTTGCTTCCGGAACAAAGCAATCCTTGCGAGAAATCTCCTGCATTAGGTTCAAACAACCTTCGTGCGAACCGAGACAGGGAAATACATTCGCATCAATTTCCATACGGAAACTGAAATACTTGGCCTGAGCATGTTCAGAGAGTAAATCGGCCGACCAAGGTAACAGCGTATACCCTGCAGGAAGATGGCAACCGAGGTTCAATGGCTCGGCCAAATCCAACTCCATGCGGAATCGCTTAAAATAGACCGTTCCCATCGTCGGACCTGCGATTCGTTTGTTGCCAACCAACACCCGGTGATACGGGGACGCTACTGGTAGTGTACCCCTTGTGTTCCCCGTGGGTCAACTTTCCGAAGCACGTAGTTTTCGGATTTTGAGCCAGTTAGGCACTCTTTGGCAGAACGGACAGTCAATTAGAGTGATTCAGACGGTTTTTCTCTGACTGCATAACCGGAATAACCGATCGTCGACTCCATAGAGACTATCCGTAGAAACGTTCGTATAGTCTGAGCTGGACATGTGGCAAATAGTATTGTGAGCACCGGCACAACCTAGTCAATTCGTCAGTTTGTTTGTGTCGCCGGAGTGGATGTGGCAAAAGGCCCGGAAGCGGATTTCAGAAAATCAAAGTGAATCGGAAACTAGCGCCGCAGAACATGTTGGACAACGAAACAACCTTTGTATGGACACACAGGTCGATCCTGAATTCCAGCTAGCACCGATCCCTAGTCTGATAACATGTTCGCAAATTCCTCCCGCAAAAGGATTTGTTTCCCAGTGAGGTCGTTCTTACTACGACGACGGATGCCTTGCATTTGAAAGCAAGTGTTCGTACCGCAGACCAGTTGACGGCGGCGACGAAACCTCCTGAATCGAGCTCCGAAGCTGCGTTTCTGGTCCTCATTCATCGTGGTTGCTAGCTGACGTCTAGGCAAATTCACTGAGGATCGCCATCGTGAAACTGGGTGGGTAGCAGGGCGTGAGGGTATTAAGAGGCTTGTGCCGGGTAGCTGTGCCACAGTGGAGAAAGTCTGACGGTTGTACGAGTTATATGAATACTACGTGTTTTCATGTGCAGTCTCGGTGTACGTTCCAAACCCATTACCATCGCCAAGGGCCAGATTGGAAAATCATGGTGTTTTCCCAGCGCCATCTCTGCTTGTTGGTTGTTGCCTGGCTTCTTTTCGTGGCAGCTGTGGGTGCTGAGGATTACGAACCGTGGTCTCAATGGCGTACCGCTTTTGATTTAGGCGACGAATGTTTGTTGGTACCCAGATTGCCGCAGGATGTCCACGGCACCGCGACTTGTTGTAAGGCTGATCTTGAACGGTTGGATCCGGCAGTGCAGGCGACACCTACGGGTGCCGATGAGACCGAAGAGCTTCCAGGGCAAAAGATTATCCAGGCGGCTATGAAAAGGGCACTGAAAAAGCAGGATCCAGAGCAGCCTTCGATTGCGCCGAATGTCGAGCAATCAAGTCCATCAGGGGCTACGTCACTTGCGTCGAACGAACTGTCTGCGGTTTTTTCTGCCAGTCAAGCTGGTGTCGTCCGCCAGTTGAGCGCTTTTCGACGTGCTGCTGGTTCGGGAACCGGAAGCGACTTTGTACTAGGCCTGGAGTCCAATGTGCTCTCGTCCAGCGACACGGGAGATTTGCTAAGCCGGTCCAACGCGGTGTTGGGCGTGACAGCCGAGCATCGAACTCCGATCGTCACCTACAATGTTGCTCGTGGGAAGCAAGTGGGGCAACAAGCAGGATCGGGGTCCTATTGGTTTCCGGCTCGCCAAGACTTGGACACAATGTTGAGCAAGCTGGATTCACGGATCATCGATAATGTGTTAGTGATCAAGGGGCCGTATGCAGCTCGCTTTGGCCCGGCATTTGCCTTTTATGATGTTCAATTGAAAGCTGCACCTCGATACGCGGGAGGTTATGAAAGCCACCTTGTGAGCGTATTGGAATGGAATCACAACGGCGACCAGTGGTACGGACGTGAAACGGTGGTGGGCGGTGCCGAGAACTGGGGGTTTCGAGTTGGATATGGGGACCGAAGCGGGAGCGATTACCATACGGGCCTCGACCGCGGGCCGTTTGAATTGGCTGAGATGCCAACCAGCTACCACTCACGAGACTGGGATCTGGCTTTGGGCTGGGATCCCAGCCCCATGTCTCACGTTGACTTTACTTACTTAAGGCTGGACCAGTCGGACGTAGAGTTTCCGGGACAGATATTTGACTTTGACTTTCTGGTGACGGATGCGTTTGAACTAAATTACGTGCACGACTGCCCGTCGTTCTGTGACCGATTGGAATTAGAAGGATGGTATAACCGGACGCGGTTTCACGGGAACGCTCAGGGTGCGGGGAAACGTCGCCAGATTCCAGCTTTGAGTGATTTCATTACATTGGGAATTAACTTGGATTTGTTTACCGACGTCGATGCTTCGAGTGCCGGATATGTTTTTGCTGCGACTTGGGGCGACCAGGATAAGTTACAGCTGACATGCGGTACTGACTTGCGTTATTTGAAGCAGGCGCTTAACGAGTACGCATTCCCGTCTTTTTTGTTGACGCCCGAAAACAGTCCCATCCCACCAGCGTATTCTGCCAATCCAGGCATATTCTTGGAATTATCGTTTCCAGCCTTCAGTTGCCTAACCGTGTCGGCCGGTGGCCGGGCCGATTGGGTCCATACCAACGCCTATCCATTCGTGGACCGCGACATGGACGGCGTGTCGGACGACTTGGAAGCGGAATTGGAGGCTCCCTTCGATCAGTCATTTGATCTCGGCTCTGGCTATTTGACAGCCGAAAGATCCCTTGGCAGTCACTGGGAGTTGTCGGCAAGTGCGGGCTATGCGATGCGACCGCCGACGATCACGGAATTGTATGCGGTCAACCCGTTCGTAGCTGTATTCCCACAGTTTGTGTTTACTGCAGTACGAGGTAATCCAGAGCTAGAACCGGAACGTATGTGGCAGACCGACGTTGGGTTGGACGCAACCTATGAAAATGTTCGCGCAGGAGCCCGCGGGTTTCACGCGTGGATAGATGACTACATCACGTACGTCCGTACGTTGAATGTATTTGCTGCCGTCAATGAGTCGTTGGCGCTGGTTCGCGGTGGTGAAGCTTATGCTGAGGTAGACTGGACGCCGCGCGTGACCACGTTTGTCACGGCCTGGTTTGTCCAAGGAGAAAACCAATTCCGTGACGAGCCGTTAGTATCGATCCCACCACTCGACAGTCGGTGCGGACTTCGGATCCAGGGGCCATCTGAACATTTACCGTGGGGGGTGGAGTTTTCTGCGCGTGTGGTGGACGACCAGGACCAAACGGCGCGTTCACTCTTGGAAGTACCCACGCCCGGTTTCACAACGTTCGACTTGCGGGCGTTTGCACAACTTTCGCCAAACCTCCTGTGGACGTTGGGAGTCGAAAACCTATTTGACCGTTTTTATCAGGAACATTTGGATCCCCATGGCGTTCAACGTTTCGTGCAGATGAACCCTGTTGGGTTCGAAAATGTCGGTGTGTTTCAACCGGGGGTGAATCTCTATTCAGGGATCGTGTGGGAGTTTTAGTTGGACCGCAGTGATGTTCCATGTGCCCAGAAGTATTTGCTTGGGCTGGGGGCCCAAGCTATGAAGTTCTGCTGGAACCTGAGTCTTCGTTGACGCATGCATGTCGCCCTCCGTGTCGGATGCAGCCGACACGAATGGATGGTGAGCAGTGCCAACAGCAGGAGTCCCCCGGAGGTTGGTTCGGGGATGACGATCCCTCCAGCCCCATATCCAAGCGGAGCAAAATTCTGCGAAAGAACATTGAAGTCGGTAATGTCCACGGTTACTGTTTGGTCAAAATCACCTTCGGGCCAATCATTCTGATTCAACCCATGTGGATCATAATTTGCGGCAAGGACGTTGAAATCTGTGATGTCGACATCACTGTCGCCGTCGGTGTCACCTTCTGTTGCCTGGAAATAACTTGCAACAACGGAGTTCCCGATCGTTTGATAGTCTCTCACGAATAATCCCTTACTCACGTGTCCGATAGGTGGGAGCTCCAACTTGGACAGAAGGGGGGCGTGAGTCGTTTCCGTAATTCCATCCGTCGCCGTCAAGACGGTGAAGGTATAGGGCGTGTCATTGCCTATCACTGGAAATCGCGACAGTACAACCGGCGTGATGCTACCGTTGAGGATGGCTGAACCTTCGACGCGAATAAAGTCTGATGATTGTGTACTTCCGTCCAAGT
>JAKVBZ010000115.1 GCA_022448645.1 Pirellulaceae bacterium | reverse complement strand
CGGCGCGTCACATACGTTTCATCGCTATCCATCAGCCGGTCATATGCAGGTCACCGAAGAAGTGATCGCACAGGCGCTCAAGTTCATCAAGGAGCAAACACCCTCAGCAGATCTCGGGCAACCGTAGAGTTCCCCAGGTGTTTTGAAAATTGCCGTTGTACCATACGTACTCGCCAAGTCGGGATGTGTCATCTCCAAGGCCGTAACTGGTAGTCGGCCCTGCAGTTCTCCTCTGACTGCGGGCTCCCGACAAATTTGGTAAACGGTTCATTGTCTTTCCCATGTAAATACAGTTTACATCGACAATCTCGTGTGCAGGAGGTGGCGGCGCGCCTCAACCTGACAGATGGAATTGTTGTGGGGCGTCGAGTAGGATAAACGAACGCCGAGCAGCCGCGGGAGATCTCTGCATAGCGTCAAGATGTTGCTCAGTGCCGCTACATTCACAGAGTCAATGATGTCATGAGGACGAATATTATGAAGACCGCAGGCGTCTCATTGTTTTTGATATGGGTGGTTTGTTCTTGGGGCTGGGCGGACGACAAACGACTTGTCGCCGACTATTCCTTTGATCAGGGAGTGGGTACTGCTGCGAGGGACGATAGTGGCAAGGGAAATGACGGCGAGATTCACGGCGCGGCATTCGTCAAAAGCCCCCGAGGCCACGCGCTTCGTTTCGACGGTGTCGATGACTTTGTAGACTGCGGGGCAGGTAAGATCTTGCAACAACTTGAACTGGCAGGAACCATCGAGCTTTGGGTCAAGCCAGAAGAATTTCAGGGGGGATTGGTTAATTGGAGCAATGGATCCGGTGGACCCGACCAACGACTTGTGCTGGCGTTCAAAAACCGAGAAGGCGAGGATACGGAATTTACTCATCGAGCGGCGGATGGTACAGACTTGGGAAAGCACGCTCGGCAGTACGATCTCGACATGCCTGGCAAGAATGTTTGGAACCATGTGGCGCTGACCTTCGATGGCGGGACCATTACTTATCATTTGGATGGCCGGATGCGTCGGGTCCACTATCAGCAGTTCGCTCGGGCTGTCCTGGAGGCTATCCCGCTGTGGATCGGCAGGTGTCAGGGACTTGGAAAAGAGTTCTTCCAAGGAACCATCGATGAGGTTCGGATTTATAATCAGGCCCTCTCCGATGCGGAAATCCTTGCCCATTTTAAGGAAGATGCGGCTGCGTTTGGGAAGGATACGACGGGCTTTGAAAAACCGGGAGTCAGGGCCGAGGTCTTTGCGGAGCCGGGGCGCATCGCGCTCGAGGTTGATCTAGAGCTCATGCGGCCCTTGCCAAAAGGCTCTGCTATCGAAGCGCAGGTCATGGATGTCCATGCGACGACGACCCTGTTGAAGAAAGCAGAGAGAATCTGGCCCTCTCGCGTCAGAGGCAACGTTGTCCTGGATGCCAGGGACTTGCCACCTGGAAAATACCTTACCCGTACGAGCATCGTTACGACCGATGGGAATCCGATTGGGCAAACCGTGGATAAGACTGTTTCGTGGCCAGGACAAGCAGAGGCGTTCCAAGGTGTCAAAATACTCAACAATCTGGTTTGGGAGCTTTTGAATCTTCAACCGGGCTCAGTCCAAGGGGAGAGAATTTATTCCTTTAACAGTCCCAAGACCCGCTGGCTTTATGTGAAGGTAACGGCTGACGCACAAACCGGTGCAATTCGGCTATCGGTAGATCAGACTCCTAAAGCGGGTGACCTCATTGCTTTTGAAGCGGGGGAAAAAGGTTCGAAGGATGCGATGTGCTTCCTGCCAGCGGGTGAGTGTCAGATCATCCTGCAAGCCGACGGCCCGTGCCGTATTGATAGTCTTGTGGCCCGCTCCATTCCAGAACTCTACTACCATGAATTTGCAGGAGGGCCCAGCCCCGGAGAACACAGCCCCGATTCGATTGAATTCGCGGAAAAACATGTGATTCCACATGTGAACACGTTTATGATCGCACGTGGAAACTTAGATAGTAAACGCGACATTTTTCAGAAATATGTACCCACGCACCGTAGGTGGCTTACCAATTTTGTCGCGCGGGGGATGGACTACTTCGGCGAGTCTTATGCCGTATCCTCGTTACAGGAATTGTATGATTATCTCACCGGACTCCCAGGATATACGCACCCCGATGTGGATGGTGTCATTGGCGACGAATTCCTTGGGGGCTCAGATCCGGGTTACAAAAAGTACGTGGATGTGATCGGAATGCTCGAGGCCGAACCGCGGTATCAGGACCGGCTGTTCTACGGCTATTGCACTGACATTTATGGCGGAGAGGGTGGCAGGCAATTTGTGCAGGCCGTTATTGACTCGGGCGGCAATCTTGTTTGGGAGCGATACCTGAAGACAATGTCCAGTGAGAGCGCCGCGCGGCAGTACATGTGGGAGCATCTGGTGACCAGTGCCCGAAATTACCGTGAATATTGTCCCGGTTCCATAGAAAAAATGACTGCTCTCCTGGGATACTACACACTGCCTGGCGGGCATCTTGAGAACTCGACGCCAACCGTAAATTTTAAAAGCCATCTCGATGTGGCGTTCAACATGGTGGCTAACCACCCGGTGTTTTGGGGTACCTATGGATTGGGTGGATACCACAGTGAATACGGCAATGAAGAGACCATTCGCTGGCTCATAAAACTATTTCGCCACTACGGCATCGAGGGCAACTCTGAACCAGCAACCGATGCACCATATATGTTGACCCATATCAAGAACCCGGATTTCTTCCATGGTGCGACGGGATGGACACTCGATTCGGCCGAGGAAGGCAGTATCCGGCCTGTCTTTGAGCGCGGGTTCGGCTGGCATCAGGCGCGTGTCGGCCGCACCGAGGGGGACACGTCCTTGCTCATGGTCAGAAACGCCAGCCGGCCTAATCGATTTTCTCAGGAAATTAAGGATCTGCAGCCCGGCAAACTCTACGTGCTTTACATGTTCTCCGGGGACCGTAAAGACATGTCAAAAAAGGAGCAGCATGCAGTACGCATTCAGATCGAGAACGGGACCGTCGTGCCGGCGAAATCTTACACGTACCTCTTTTCCAATGGCGGGGGGACGAATGCTTATCCGCCCTACACCCAGGAAGGGTCGGCCTGGCTGAACTATCATTACCAGGTCTTTCGCGCCCATGGTAACACGGCAAAGCTGGTTATTTCAGACTGGGTGACCGACACAGAACCGGGGGGACCGTCTGGCCAGGAGCTGATTGTAAACTTCATCAGTGTGCAGCCGTACTTCTCTGAGGAAGAATGATCACCGGCCTCGAGAGCTGAAATCAGACCAACCAAGCAGTTTCACTTTTCCGGTCATTCGGTTCTGTCCTGATTTGCTTCCACGCACGATTCGACGTAACCGATTAAATCCAACACCTGTTGTTTATCAAAACGATTCAGTGTCCCACGTGGCATGGCTGACACGTTTACCAGGTGCATCTCCTCAATCTGGCTTTTTCTGATAACGGTTGGACTGCGCTGAGCCAATGGATCAGTTGCAAGATGAATCTCCGTGTCATTTTCGAAAACCAGGAAGCCGTTGAAAACTTTCCCCTGCTCCGTCACTAAACTGCGAGATTTATATTTGTCGTCGATACGGCGTGACGGCTCCAGAATGTGAGCCAGCAATTCGATCCCCCTCATGTTTTTGTCGAGTGTGGCAAGATCCGGTCCTAGCTGACCACCTTTGCCCTCGCCGATCCGGTGACAGGCAAAGCATGAGGCGCCCAGGAAAACCAACTTGCCATTGTCGCGCGAACGATCCGAGGGATGCTGTGGCCATTCACCACGAAAATCTTCGAGCGTCCAGGGATGATCAAGCTCTTGTGCTTGTGTGGGAGTGTTCAAGAGCACCTTGGCATCTTTGTTGGCCAGCGCCTTCATGAATAGCAACAACGATGCCACCTGTTCATCGGACAAAACTCCAGCATAGATCGGCATTCCGGCCTCGCGATTGACGGCGCCTACGGCAACCTTAGCTGTCGGATTCAGAATCGCTTCCCGCAGGTACGACTCGTCGGCGACCACGAGTTTATCGGTGTTGGTCAGTTTTCGCTGGGATCCGTACAAGCCGAGCCAGCTGGGGCCATTTTTACCCTCGGTCGAACCATCGATGGAATGACATGCGACGCAGCCAACCTGAGTGTAAAACTGCATTCCGCGTTCAACGGTTGGCTGGGCGGCGGACGTTGTCGCGAAGGGCATTTGCTTGCTGGTCAGATCGACTTCGTCACTAGGGAAACCGTGATCAGTCAAATCAAGTGATCGCAAAACGTGAGCCGTGAGAAACGTTTGATGTTCTATTGGCGTTCCGTCTTCTGCCAGGATTTTGTAAGTGACCTCCAACTGCATCACCTCGCGCATGTCTGGGATGGCGAGAAACACGGACCGACCATCGTTCGACAATTCTACTGAAGCAACCGGTAAGGATTCGCTGCCGGTCGAGCCGTCGAGTCGATAGTGAGCGGACCCGTATTCAGCAGTGCGTTTGTAGTTCCAGCGACGTACTGAATACAGTCCGGCGTTTTTTGCCGTCGAGCGATCGACGGGCTCTGTGAAATTCAACAGAATGCCGCGTCGTAAGACCCGCACTGCGATTGGAAGTGTCCAGGTTTCGGTTGAATTGGTGCGGACACGACCCAAAAAGGTCGGACTTGTCGCGGCGGTTCCCCAAATTTTGAATCCCGTAACGTAAAGCAGTCCGTCGGCCGGATTGATCGCTGCCTTCAAAAAAGGGGCGTGGGCCAGCGGCAATTCGAGAGGCGTTGCTCCGCCCTGTGCTGTCGACTCATCAACATCGGTGTGAATCAAGATTAACTTTGCCGGATTGTAGGAAACCAAGATCGGCTGATCGTTGAGTGGTCCGATGGTCGCGTCGCGTCCCCAGACGATGGACATGCTGGAACCGCATATTTGATGAGGAATCCAAGTTAGCGGTGGCACAATGTCGCGCTGTCGATCTGCGTCGTCGTACGGATAGCCGTAGTAGCCGTCCTGTTCGATGAACAGCACCGGAGTCGACGGAACCCACTGTCCCTGCTGATCGCTGGCCGCAATTTGTCCGGTCTGCGGATCGTAACCCAACATTGGCTGCCGAAATCCGCGGGCGAGCAGCTGTACGTTTTTGCCATCTCGTGAAATGCGCAACACGGCGCTGAACGTGCCGGTCTGTCCCGGTTTGCAGACAAGGAAGCTGCCGTCCTGTTCAACCTCCAGTGCTGCCGCAAATTCACGGGTATCGGCCGTTTGATCAATTCGAGAACAAAACAGTTCGTGAAAATCTGCCTCACCGTTTTCATCTCGATCCACGAGCCGCCAAATTCCATTGCGGTCGAAAACGAAAATTTCTTCGTCGCGGATTTGCAGGCTCAAGGGCTCGTGCAAGCCAGAGGTAAAGCGTGTCCAAACGACCTCGGTTGCCCCCGGTCGGAATCGGTTACCGAGCCACACGTCTCCATCGAACGTGACCAGCGCTGCACGCCCGTCAGCAAAAAAGTCGACGGAGGCAGCTCGCACGGCTCGACCGTAAGGATTTTCCAAAGGGAGAGGTAGTTCCTCCAGATTCAGCACGCGCTCCAAATTCGCGGGTGGCAGAGGCAATCGCACTTCGTCCGGCCAACGCTTTGCAGGTGTTTTCCCACCACTTAGACGTGAGGTGGCCGAACGCAAAAGCGACTGATCGTGGGGCACGTGAAGAATCGAGACTGACTGAGGTTTCGATGATGACCTGATCCGGCACACCAGGTGTCGTTGCAGCGACTCCACAACACCGTCACCTTGGCAGCGAACGGAAATGGTTTTGTTCTCTTTGGCCAGCACTACATACACTGGTTCGGCGTGAGGTCCGATTTGCAAATGACGCCAAAGCCCGTCCTGCTGCAGCGCAAACCGTTCGGACACTTCTACCGTTCCACCAACCTCGTAGTGAATCGTACCACCGCTGGTCAGGGATATGCCGAGAAAACGGGCCAGCGTCGGATCCAGTCCGCCCTGGACAACCTTTTCTTCGGCAGGTAACTCGCGTCGCGGGTCTTGAAATCGTGGTTGGCCAACTCCCACGCCGGCGTAGATCCCATTCTGATACCAGAGCGGACCGTTGGGTATGGGCAGAGAGGTGGTGCCGCCGGGCGCCTTGTTTCCCTGGTAGGGGTAGCTGATCACAGCGGACCCGGCATTGACAAAAGGTGAATCGGCCGTGGACCAGACAGCAGCCACGCGCAACAGGTCCACGTCGTAGGCCAGAAAACAATGGTCACCTAGTGGAAAGACCAACGCTCGTGGCGTGAGATTGTTGTCGATCGGCGAGTCGGCTACTTCACGAGCGTCGACAACCGCCGAAAAGAAAGGAAAATCTGTTTCGATCCAGTCCCGCCATCTGGTTTCCGATTCGGCCTGTTTGTCGGCGGCCGACGCGGCTTCCCATGCAATGCAGATCAGGGTAAGCAAAAGGAAAAATGCACGCATAGGTACTAGTATAATTCATCCAATCGGTTGTCCCAATACGTAGAATCATTGGCGCACGGGTGGAGAACCGATGTAATGCGCTGCTCATTCAGCAGCCTTTACGCTCACCGAATTGGCGGTCGGGATTGCCATCGTTGCCATTTTGATTGCCCTGTAGTTACTTGCGGTGTAGACAGCGCGTGAAGCGGATCGACGTACTGAATGTTCGAATGATCTCAAGCAGATTGGTGTTGTTTGAACAACGAATCTCAGTTCAGGCAATAGATACGGATACGGGAGCAGGACAATACCACAGACAAGTTGTCCAGTGTACCAAGTGTACTCGTCGTCTAAATTTTGATGACACCGATCAGGCCATTATCGATGTGTGAATTGCAAAGTACGCATCCGAATTCCTACAGCAGGTGGTCTTCGGAGCGGTCCTTGATATCATCGCGGCCGGCGAGGGCTTCTACGGTGACACAAAATGTAGCTATACTACTTTTTCCTGGGCCAACCTGCGTTTAAAACCACATCGTGCTGGTAACACTCGATGACGACAGTTGGAATGACTATCACTTGACAGAAATCCCTGCTCGCCTGTGAACTGGGACAGCGAGCAGTGAAAACAGGAGTACCTAATGGGATTCAAATATACGGTCGTTACCGACACGATGCCGTGGATCGGTTACAACATGCTGGAAACGCCGCGCGAGATCATGGCAGCCCTGGCGGAAGCCGGTTACGACGGGGTGGATGTTCCTGGCGACCCTACCCGAATGGACGGCAAAGAGTGGCGGAAAATGGCGGCGGAAGCCGGACTAGAAGTGCCGGAAGTACTCGGAGCCTGGGGGTACTACCACGCCGGCGAGGAGCGGAATCTGGCCAGTGTCGATGGGGCCATTCGAGCTCGGTCAGTGCAGTACGCGAAGGATACAGTTGACCTTGCCGCCGAAATTGGCGCAACCTTCATGAATCTTTGCGCTGCGCAACCTGCGGTTCCGCAGCTGCCGTTTCCAATCGAGTCCATCTCTGACCTGCGCAAAAACTTCATGGAGTCGATCGTCGACATCTGCAACCACGCGACGCAATACGGGATCGTGATCGTCCTCGAACCGCTGAACTGTTACGAGGGACTTCCCGGCGTGCTGACCACGGTCCACGAAGCAGTCAACTACGTGACAGAGCTGAAGCTCGACAACCTTGGGGTGCAGCCCGACAATTTCCACATGAACGTGGGGGAATCCTCGATAGTCCAGGCGGTCCGCCGTGCTGGGAAACATATCAAGCACTATCATTTCAATGAGTCGAATCACGCGACGCACGGTACCGGCCATTTCCCATTCAAGGACATCGTGTGCTTGCTCAAAGAGATCGGCTACGAAGGCTATCTCTCTTTCTACATGCCGCAGACCTCACAGCAGATCCTCCAGAGCACACCCGGCATCGGCATGTATGGGCAGCAGGACGCAAAATCGATGGCCGAGAGCGGAGATACAAAGACTCTGCGCGAATACGTGTCGCAACCGCTGCAAATGCTCAAGGAAATCGAGCGTATCGTGGAGATGGAGCGGGCGTTCTACGAGTTGGATGCATTGAGGTATTAATTCCGACGACGAATAAGGATGCCTGCTACCACGGTGTTACACGGCTGGCTCGATGGTGATTTCGGCTAGTTTCCGGTCGCGACATCTCACCTCGATACCGACCACTTGCCATCCTTTTAAGTACCTTTCGACTTCTTCTGTCCGTTTTTATTCCACGTAGTCTATTTTCCAAAGTCGGTCGATAACACGGCGCCATTGGTTCCATGAGACAACAAATGCCTTTGCATGGAGATGGCGCACATAGCGCTATACCGAGGATCTTTTTTAAAGAATCTGAATCGTGTACGTCTCTTGTTGAAGCGTGCCACCGTCCCTGTTATGCTGGAACCCCCCCAGAAAAAAATGTATTTTATCCCTTTCTTTAAAAAGGTTGCCTGGTGCTTAAGTACTTTCTGGCCTGCATTGTTTTAGCGACTTCCGGATCCGTAGGATGGTATACCTTTCAACATGTTGAGACCGATGTTGCTACCCCTCTGCAACCACCGAAATCTACGCGACTAGCTGTTACGGTGGTGTCCGTACAATCCCGAAAGCTCATTGATGAAGTGGAATTAGTGGGTAGCCTTGAGGCAGATGCCGAGGTCATTATTCGATCGCCGGGGCGTGGATACATTACTCAAGTCATGTTCGATGTGGGACATTCGGTGCAAGGGCCGACAAGCGAGACTGACGGCCAGCTCGTTGTGCAGATAGATGATGAGTTGCAACGAGAAAAACTCTCCAGAATGCAAGCTGCCTGGAAAGTGCAGCAAGCTGACATTCGTGCTCATGAAGCGAAAAGAGACCTCGCAGAAGCGACCGTCACACGACAGATTCCCGCGCTCGAATCAGCCGCGGTCACCCAACAGGAACACGAAGAGTCACTGGCACAATTGTCGATTGCAAAGGCCGAACTGGCATTGAGCCAAGCCCTACTGGTAGAAGCCAATTCTGCGATCGAAGAAGCCCGTATCGAACTCGATAAGTGTTCTTTAACAGCACCCATGACAGGCGAGGTCGCCGAACGTCTCGTCGAGGTGGGTGATTTGGCAAATCCAGACGACCCCATACTGCGAATCGTGTCTATTGATCGGATCAAAATGGTGATTCATGTGGCAGAAAAAGATTACCAAAAAGTTCATGTCGGACAAAAAGCGATCGTACAAGTCGATCCGTTCCCCAATGAGCGGTTCATGGGTGTGCTCACCCGCAAATCGCCAGTCCTGGACCCAGAAACTCGCACTGCTGAGGTGTTTGTTGAAATCCCAAACCACGAACATTTATTGAATCCCGGTATGCATGCCCGTGTGAAACTTGTTTTTGAAGAACGGAAAGGTATAAAAGTCATTCCCAAAACAGCGTTACTGGAAAACGGCGATGTGCCAACGGTTTTTGTTGTTGAGGGAAATCCTCCTGTTGCCAAACGTTGTAGTGTCATAGTGGGAATGGTCACGGACCAATTTGTCGAAATTCTGCAAGGCTTGGAAACGAACCAACAGGTCATTCTTTTAGGAAATCGGTTATTAAAGAACGGTCAATCTGTTTCGCCGGTTCTTCAAAGTGAGGACATCAAGGTTGTTAAATCCTAACAACTGGATCACGAGCAAAAACATGGCCATCATGGGCGAACTTTTCCTGCCACCTGTTGACCGTGGCAGCATTTCCCGCGGTTACCTGCTATGTTTCTGACACGCTTGGCGTTATCACGTCCGATCTCTACCGCCATGGCTTGTCTGATCGTCGTGCTTCTCGGAATCACCTCGCTACGCAATCTGAATGTGGACCTGCTGCCGAATGTCACGTATCCCTCTGTCAGTGTGATTGCGATCTATGAAGGCGCCGGGCCTTATGAAGTCGAAACTCGCGTTACCCAATTGCTGGAACAGGCATTCAGCTCCGTCACCGGAGTGGACGAGATTTTTAGCAGCAGCACCGAGGGTAGCAGTACGGTTTTGATTCGCCTGCAGTGGGGTGTTGCTGTTGACACCGCCATCCATGATCTACGGCAAGCGGTGGAGAAAATCCACAGTTTACTGCCAGAAGACCTGGAGGGACCCTACATTTACCGGCATAACGTCAACGATTCTCCCATTATGTTTGTTGGCCTTACCAGTGAAATGGATCCACGGGATCTGACCCTGTTGGCGGAAAAACAGATTGCCCCCCAAATGGAACGGCTACCGGGAGTGGCACGAGTTCATATTCGCGGTAGGGTGCGTCGTGAGATACAAGTCGATCTGATCCGACCTGCACTCGAAGCAAGACAAGTTTCCGTACGGGACGTGGTCTCAGCTTTACAGCGAGAAAATACCAATCAACCTGCCGGTGATTTGACGGAAAGTCACTTGAAATGGCTGGTGCGCAGCCGGGGAGAGTTTCAAAATCTAGACCAAATTCGAGAAACTGTCGTGCGCCAAGAAGGAGAACGGATTGTCCGCATCAAAGATATTGGTCAAGTCGTCGATGGCATCGAAGAACAAACTGAATTAACTCGCACGAATGGTGTCCCGGGACTGATGCTTTATATCATCAAGGAATCCGGAGCGAATACGATTAATGTCAGTGAGCAAATTCACCGTACCGTCAAAAACCTGAACCGCCGACGGACAGATGTCACACTAACGATCCGCATCGACAAATCGGACTTTATACGGCAAGCCATGTACAACGTTGCCTGGTCGGCGGTGTACGGAATGTTGCTCGCGGTCGTGGTGATGATTTTATTTTTACAGAGTTTTCGCAGCGCTCTAGTGATTGCCATCTCGATACCACTTTCGGCTCTGGCAACTTTTGTGATGATCTATTTTCAGGGATTTTCATTGAATATGATCTCGTTTGGGGGCCTCGCACTGGGAATCGGCCTGTTAGTCGACAACTCGATTGTGGTTCTCGAAAGCATCTTTCGCAAACGCGATGAAGGGCTCGATGCGACGAACGCGGCAATCACAGGCACGAGCGAAGTCGCAGGAGCGATTACAGCCAGCACGGTAACGACACTAATTGTTTTCTTGCCACTGTTATTTGTGCAAGGCATCACCGGGATTCTGCTGCATCAACTGGCGTGGGTTGTCACCATGTCGTTGACCTGTTCGCTGCTGGTCAGTCTTACATTAACTCCTGTACTCACGACGG
Organism: Pirellulaceae bacterium; assembly: GCA_022448645.1. The sequence continues at coordinate 2,479 of JAKVBZ010000115.1, read as the reverse complement.
TTTGGACAAATCCTGCTAGGGCAGGCATTTCTACTAGCCTGTTGCATCGTGCCATCCGCCCCCTGCGCAACGTCATGCGCCAAGGGTGGAGCCTTTGCGAAGCCCTTTACGGTTGGAGTCTGGGCATGGTTTTAACCCGCATGGGACTGGGAATCGGATTTTTACTGATCCTAATGCTTTCCGCGATCATCGTAGGCTGGACCCCCATCATTGGAACGGAATTTTTGCCGTCGACCGACGAAAGCCAACTCGGCATTTCGGCTCAAATGACACCGGGAATTGAATTAGCAACTCTCGACCGTCATTCTCAACTCATCGAAAAAGCATTACTAAATCTAGACGAACAACTCGTAACGGCAGTTTTCGTCGGGGATGATGCGCGAGATGGTGACGAATGGCACACCAGCCGTTTTCGAGTGAAATTAGTTCCTCGCCAAGAACGAGAGCGGACCTTGACGGAAATTCGTGCTGGTGTTTCCGACATGGTGGGCGAGATTCCCGGTATGACATACCGTGTGCAAGCTTCACGAGACATGATCATGGGGCGCCTATTGCGAGGTATCGGCGGTGGAAATTTGGTGATCGATGTCCAAGGTACGGACATGGATACGATCCAGCGGGTTGCAAGCCGAGTGGTCGAGCAAATGAATCGTACGCCCGGGCTGGTCAATGTTCATCGAGAACACACGGCCAAACGACCCGTGTTGGCAGCCACCATCGACCGAGCCAAAGCAGGCCTCTTAGGCATCTCCGTACTTGATATCAGCCAAACGATCGAAACGGCTGTACGAGGTACGCGGGCTACCCTTTTTCGAGAAAAAGGGGAGGAAATTGATGTGCGGGTTCGTTTACAAGCCAAGGATCGAGACCGCGCATCATCGGTCGAACAAGTTTGTGTGCGATCCGGCGTCAACAAACTGGTGCCGCTGAAGAATATTGTGGATTTCAACCGGGATGCTGGCGACGTTGAGATCAATCGTCGAGATCAGCAACGCACCATCGTTATTTATGCTGATGTCGAAGATCGTGATTTGGGACATACGGTAGAAGACCTTGAAAAACAACTAAACGCGCTGGACATGCCTGCCGACGTCACGTATCGGATCGCTGGTGACTGGGAGCATCAACAACAAAGTTTCGCAGATTTGCGTATGGGTTTTATCCTGGCGTTGCTGTTAATGTATGCGGTAATGGCCTCACAATTTGAATCCTTGCGAGATCCGTTTCTTGTTTTATTTACTGTTCCACTAGCCGGGGTGGGAGTGATTCTCGCTCTCATCGCCACGAACACGACACTCAATGTGCAATCGTTCATTGGGGTCATTATTCTGGCGGGGATTGTTGTCAATAATTCGATCGTGCTCATCGACTATCTTAATCGGTTGCGACAAGCAGAACCCAACTGGTCCTGGAACCAACTGTTGACAATGGCTGCGGTACGACGCTTCCGTCCCATTTCCATGACAACCTTGACCACGGTCTGCGCAATGCTACCGCTGGCTGTAGGCTGGGGCGAGGGTGGTGAACTACAATCTCCTATGGCTCGCGTTGTGATCGGCGGGTTGATCGCCGGTACCCTGGTGACTTTGTTCGTGATTCCGATGGTCTGTCGATTTTTTGCTAAGGAACACAGGGGCGTTGACCATCCCTAGCCTGCCAGCGACAAGCGAGTCACTGGCGTCGAACGACATGGTGTGCAGCGCCGACAGTGAATTTTCTTTCGACCGTCCCACCGGTCCTCTTTCCTTCCTCCTTCAATGAGCCATTCTCCCTTGGTACGCTGAGGTTCTGGTGCTGAAAAGCAAATTCCTGTCAGTTGGCCTCTCTCGCTTGACGGCTTCACTCTGAATTCGGCCAATTCGGATTTGAGCGTGATGTTCTATCCTGACATGATCGATTGCTTCATAGATTGATTTATAGGCATCTTTGTGCTCGGCGTACTTGCCCACGACTGCGATACTGATTTCTGTTTCTGGATTATGTAAGCGATGCAAAAGGTCTCGCCAGTTGTCCAATACGTGTTCAACTAGACTCAAAGGAACTTCATAGATAGAGAAATCCTTGTCCCGTTCTTCAATAACATTCTGGTATATCTGGCCAGTGGTGAAGTTGAAATTTCGAGTCAGTTGCTATTGATGAATCGTTCGTAATGCCCAAGGTCCAAATCGGTTTCTGAGCCGTCGTCTAAAAGATAGACTTCACCGTGTTAATAAATGACTCATGGTCCCAGGATCGACGTTGATATAGGGATCTATTTCTCTATCGGAACGGTCAAGCCGCGCTGCTCAAAGAGCATTCCGATGGAAGCACTGGTTAGCCCTTTTCCCAAAGAACTGACGACTCCGCCGGTCAGGAATATGTGTTTGGCAGGGGCCGGAATGATGATGACCGATTTCACAGCTGCGACCCTATTTGAGGTTGCAAATGTGATAGTCTAGGAGGAAACCTGCCAGAGAAAAGCGTCAAGGGAGTTGATTGC
>JAKVBZ010000114.1 GCA_022448645.1 Pirellulaceae bacterium | reverse complement strand
GCTGGCTTCGGCTAGCATTGACCAAAACTCTAAAGTGTTTGACATGGCCACTGGCCTGCAAATCGCCAACTTTCAAAAGTCGAAGGAGAGTAATTGGGGAGGACGTCATTTCAGTACGGCGTTCAGTCCTGACGAAAAGCAAATCTTATCCGCCGGAAACGACAAACTGATTCGAGTTTGGAATATTCAGAATGGCGAACTGGTTCGCGACATTGGACAATACGACGGCGACGTGTTGAGGATGATGATCACTTCGGATGGCACCATTTACACTACCTCCGCAGACCACTCGATTCGCGTGCACAAGTTTTCTGATGGTAAATTGCAGAAGACGCTCACCGGACACCAGGATTGGGTCTACTCGTTAGCACTGGATCCGTCGACAAAGATTTTGGCTACCGGTGACCATCGAGGTCACGTACGATTATGGAACACGGATGACGGGCAGGAAATCCTGTCGTTCTTGGCGGCGCCAGGAGTGGAAAGCGATAAAAAAACAAACCCGTAGTCACTTGCCAGTGTCCCGCCAACTCGTAGTGGATATCTGGGGCACTTCTGTCGGGCGACAATGTAGCCACAGAAATAGGCACCAGCCTTCATATCACTTTCATCAGAAATGGGAATTAAACATGCGATACATCCTTGCGAATCTGATCATGCCGGTGCTTTGCTGTGTGCTCAGTATCAAAGTTGTTGATGCAGAACCACTAAAGATCGCTAAAGACGCGCGGCAATTGTTCCTGGATGATCAAGTGGTCCAACGTATCGAAGGCCTCCGCCGCATTACGAATCAAGCTACCAAGTCGCCAAACAACCCGGTCGTCCGTCGTGAACATCCGTGGGAACAATTTCGTGCCATGATTTACGGAACGGTGTTGTACGACGAGCAAGACCAGCTTTTTAAGATGTGGTACACGTGTATGCCGCATAACAACACTCAGCCGGCGGTGAAGATCAACGGCGAAAACCGAGTCCCCTGGGTTACGCTGATCGCTTACGCCACAAGCACCGACGGCGTCCATTGGAACAAGCCGACGCTTGCACAGCTTGATTTCAATGGGACCAAGCACAACAACCTGGTGGATGTCGGACGGGACAATGTCGAGGGCATCGCGATCCTACCCAACCAACATTCCGTCGATCCCGCGAGACGATGGCTGGCTTTTTTTTGGGAGCATCGATCATTTCGCGCTGATGATTATGAAGTGCCACCGTACGAGAACCCCACCGATGGAGACTGGGACGCCGGTATGTGGGTTGCCTATTCGCCAGATGGACTCCACTGGACGAATCACGGACGTGTGATATCCGGTGGCAGTGATACCCATCAGACGGTGGTCTATGACCCGGATCTGCAGAAATATGTCTGCTTCAATCGGCTTGGAGCCGGCGGCCGGAAAATCGGCCGCTGCGACAGCAAAGACTTCCTGAACTGGAGCGACGCAAAACGCGTCTTCCAGGGCGATGAACAGGACCGTCCCAGAACCCAAGTCTATGGAATGAGTGTCGTTATTTATGAAGGGGTCTACGTTGGTTTGCCGTGGTTGTTTTATCCCGACGGCGTGATCGACATCAAGCTCGCGTTTAGCCGTGACGGCCACCAGTGGCAGCGGCCGGAAGATCGCAGTCAGGTGATCGTCACTGGAAAGGCAGGGAGTTGGGATGCGGTTGATTTCCGGATGGGGAATTCTATCGTCGTGCGGGATGACAAAATCTTCATCTACTACTGCGCCGCGGCTGGTGGTCACCCGACCGGAGATGTGGTCGCCAAGATCGACAAATACTCACACGAGTATCACCAGAAATATCGGTCCATGCATATCGGTCTTGCCACGTTGCGCAGGGACGGTTGGGTGTCGCTCGATGCCGGACCGCAACCGGGAAAGGTTGTCACGCGTTTGCTCCGTTGGCCCGGTGGAAAGTTACACGTGAATGTTGACGCCGAGGAAGGAGAATTACAGGTTGTCGTCCGCGACGCAGCGGGCACCGCTGTCGCCGCGTCGCCCCCCATCGTTGGTGATTTTCTAGAAAAACCAGTCAACCTGGACGGTGATGCGCTACCCCTGGACGAACCGGTGACGCTTGAATTTCAGCTAAAATCCGGCAAGTTGTTTTCATTCTGGTGGGAGTGAAACCGGATAAGGTTGCTCGTGACACCTGGCAATGGCACGAAATCGCCAAAATGATTGGGGGCGCAATGGTGCACGAAAACAATCACATCATTTTGACGAGACTCGATGTGCTCGTGTCGCTGTGAATGTAGCTACTGCTTGCGCTGCTGGGCCAGGTATTCCGTGTAATCCACCAGATCGTATTCGTGCGACAGGTTGCGGCCAAAGTTGCTCACGCCGTCTCCGTCCGGATCGTCACCTCCGACCGTGATGCGGTCCGTGTACCGGCGAATGGTGGGCAACATCTCGACCACCAGCCCTTGCTTTCCCCCGCCACTCTCGTAGGTCATGCTCGCCAGCCGCACGTCGACCTTGCGTTGAATCCCGACCAGCACCAGATCCGCCCATTGAAAATTCTCATAGAAGACTTCATTAAACGTGTCATGATCGACACCCCGTTTTCCACCGGTCGTCCTCCAATGATACAAGTCGAACCAAACCGGGCGAAAGAATCCCGCCAAGTAGGCCGTCCGCAACGGACAGCGATGAAACATCAGGAAATGGTAGAGCCTTTCGCAACCGCCCGACAAGCCTATGCCATCGACACGCGCAAAATGCACCAGCAATGCCTCGTCCATCATCTGCAGATTGGCCAGCGTCCGATACTGGCCGTTTTCCTTCTTGGTGGCGGGGCTGCTTTCTCCCACGTCATGGTCGTCAAACGTGATCAGTGGAATACCTCGCAAAGCCAGCTTGCCCAGCACCGCCCCGGAATAGCCTCCACGGTTTTCGATGCCCAGTCCCTGCCTTGAAGGATTATGCCCAAAATGGCCGTTGACCTGGAATACCACAGAGGCATGATACGGATCCACTTTGTCGTAATTCGCAAAGTAGGCGACCAAGTGTCTCCGGTCCCCAAAGCGATCTACGGCGTGAATCGTTATTCGCCGTGTCGGCACTTGAACTTCCTGTTCGTTGATGTCATATGCGGGAGGATACACCAGCGTATAGTGTGTCACTTCGATCTTCGTCAATCGAGGCCCAGGGACCTGCTGGAGGATCAACTTGTCATAGCGCGCGTGGGCGTGTTGGGAGAATGTATCCAGGTCAACATCGTGGTGCAGTGTTGCCAGATAGTTTTTGTAGACGTCCTGATAAACGCCTTGCGGGTCGTTACGCAGCGCATCGAATCGTTGCTGGAACGACTCAGCCGAATTGAGAGTTTTGTCACCGTCGCGGAGATCGGACGGAGGAGCTTCGATGGCAAGCACTTCGCCTTCCGTCATCGCCGTGTCGAGCGCGGCCCGTACTCCCTCGGGTACGTCGCGCTCAGGCGGATAAGCCATCACGTTTGTCCACGGCACGCAAGCAAACATCAGACTGAGCATAAGTTTGGTCTGGAATTGGCTGACACGAGTCATATGGTCATTTCCTTGGAGTTAGTAGGAGAGGGTAATTGACCGCCATGACGCCAAGATCCTTCGTTTCCATGGTCCGATCTTGATTTAGAGTGTGACGGATTTGTGTTCGCGTGCCGATTGTAATAGCGCAAGGATGACAGCCGTGTTTTGCCGGCTATCCGAAAGCGGTATTTCCGGGGGAGCGTTATCCAGGATGCTGGCGACCATCGAGTCGACTTCGTCCTGGTAAGCATTGGTGTTGCCATACGTTTTGGTGTCGACGGTTTGGTTGAGCATGCCGTCGTCCCACGTTCCCCGCGGGAGCGAGCCGTCGTGACGAATCCAATGCACATGCGCATCATATCCCGGTTGATTGACCCAGGGCGAGGTGATTTGGATACGCCCTTCCGTGCCAACCAAGTCGCCTTCAACATGTCCGAAGGCCTGAAAACTACAATAAAATTGCGCCAGTGCCCCGGAGGGAAAGTGCAACTGTGCAGCCAGACTCAAATCAACGCCACGATCACTGGAAACTTGCGACGCCAAAACCTCTTGTGGTTCCTGGCCGAGGACCGTGCGCATGAATCTCACGCAATAACTTCCGAGGTCCCACAGCGAGCCACCACCTTGGTTGGGTTGCAGGCGGACGTCTTGAGGGTTATCCAGCACGTAAGTAAAGACACCTCGCAAGAGACGGACTTGGCCAATCGCACCATCCGCGACCAGCTGACGGATGTAGTTCGTTTGCGGATGAAAGTGCATCATGGCAGCTTCTTGAACAACGACCCCATTGCGCTGTGCAGCTTGTTCTATCAGGTTCACCTCTTCTACCGTTAACGCCAGCGGTTTTTCACAGAGTACGTGCTTGCCGGCATCGGCACACTTGACCGCCCATTCGGTGTGCAGGCTGTTAGGGAGAGAAATGTAAATCGCGTCAAGATCGTTGTCTGCCAGCAACTGTTGGTAGCTACCATAGGCACGCGGAATCTTCCACTGCCCGGCAAACGCCTCGGCCTTTTTTTCGCTACGACTGGCCACCGCTACCAGCTCACTGCGAGGTTCGTCGCGGATCGGTTGGATGATCCGTTCATTGATCCGCGCGGTGCTCAACAAACCCCAGCAAACTTTCTTGTCGGACATAGTAGGCTCTGTTTCCATTCTCCGATTTGTTCATCACATAAGCCGTCGGCTCACACTTTGAAACAAAGCTTGGAACCTTTGGAAACCCCAAGAGGTTCCCTTCGTATCGGCTGTGGATATCATCGTGTCACGATGACGGCAATCGCAAGTCATTATCGGGTCTACGCCGTGCCTCATCAACCAATCACCAGGAGTGTAGCATGCGTAGCGAGGGCCTCAGGTAGGTCAGGGATGACTTGGTAAAATCGCTGGATATACAGATACTAGAGTCCTGACGGAGAGAAACCAATTGGTGAGAGTCGCTCGTGATGCAACGATTTTATTGTGCTCTTTCGGGGCTTTGCGATACGATGGTCAAGCCACCTGTCGGCGACGATGCTGACTGCGCACCTGTTCCGTTTTATGTATCCATCACCCGACACGGCAACTCGATCAAAGGAATCGTAGGGCAGTGATTCGGGGATTGGCCGCCCGAAGCTAGCGCCTGCAACCCATGAGAGGACTCCGATACAAGTGATGCATCGTCCATTGATTCATGCGACCATACAGTCGGTGATCGTTAGTTGGTTTTGTAACTTTGCGATCGCACACATTGATCTCTACGAACATAACGTCATCCCCAACCCTTCCTTTGAACGGGGAAAGGACTGGCCCGAGAGCTGGTCACGCATTCGCCGAGAAGGCGGAGACAGGGTGCAATTCAAATGGGATGATGTGAACGTACACAGTGGTCGGCGCTCGGTATTGATCTACAGCGAGCCGACGGATGCAACGATCTGGGGTGCATTCTGGTGTGACCTTCCTCTCCGTGGTGGGATCAAATGGTACTTCTCCGGTTGGTGGAAGAGCGAAGGGATTACTCAGGGAGGGCTTACCGGCTGGCTCTGGAATGGAAAGTGGGGTTCGCCCGTCGGGTCGTTCGGAGGTGCTTCTGAGACTTCCGATTGGTGTGAAGAGGCGGTAGTCGTCGACATCGCGATCGAAGATGCGAACATTCCGCTTGGTGTCGAGCTGCGCCGAGCCTGTGGCAAAGGATGGGCCGACGACCTGCTTGCCGTGCCGTATTTTCTCAAACTGACGGCGGACTTGCTAGTTCGTGCCCAAGGATTCCCTGCACAGCAGTTGGCGTCAGGCCCGGCAGATTTGCGGGACTGGCACGAAGAGGTGACTCAGCTCAGCAAAGAGGTTGTCCGTTGGCGGAATCAGCCTATCGAATGATTGCAGCGGTCCGAGCGCCGGGCGCTGGAACTTGAGGACAGGCTAGAAGCATTCCGAAACCAGATCGCCGCAGCGCGGTTTACGGAACCGTTGGTGCTGAGGTGCTGTGCGCCGGTCACCTCTGTCTATCGAGGGCCGGCCGAATGGCCACCAGACGATTTCGATCAGTCGGTCATCCTCAGAGCCATGCGCGGCGAAACGGAATCTTTTCAATTGGCTTTTCTCGCCCCCGACTCGGCCATGGAAAGCGTTGAGATTTCTGTCGATGGACTGACAAGCGCAGCTGGTCAGAGTATTTCGCCCCAACAGATCAAGATGTATCGAGTGGAGTATGTCAAATATGAAACACAGTTCAGAGCACACGGTAACCTGTGGCCGGACGTACTGGTTCCTTCCAGGGAATTCCAGTTAAGTGCCGGTCATGTTCAGCCAGTCTGGATAGATATCGAAGTACCTCGAGAACAGGCTCCCGGCACTTACGAAGGTCGCGTTCGCGTCACGGGTCCCGGTGGTATCCACTTAGAGAAACCCGTGCGAGTCATTGTCTACGCGCCCGTGTTGCCTCGTCCCACACGCATGAAGGCGGTGATGACCACGGTTCCCAACTATCAAATGCACAACCAGGAAGACAGGGAGCGGATTGCCCTAGAGAGGATTTCGCTACTAGCGCGGCATCACGTCAGGCCCCATCTCAAATTCCAAGAAGTTGATTTCATGATCAAAGCCTATGCGATGGTTAGGAATGACTTTGGGTTCAAGTGGTTTGGGATGGAAGGTCTGAATGACCATGACAAGCAGCAGTTATACGATACTGCCATCAAGGAAGGTTGGATCGACGGCTTGTATTGCAATGTCTGGGACGAAGCACCTGGCGATCAGGCAGTTTCCGAGTCTCGGAAATTTAAAGAGAAATATCCACTGGCGAAGACACTGTTGACACTGTCTGAAGCCCGTACTGCAATCAGACCGTACCAAGACGTTGTCGACGTGTGGTGTCCCGACGCTGCTAATTGGCGACGTGACCCCGAGTTCCACCAGTCGCGCAAACATCGGTGGCACTACTTCTACATGACCGGTGCGATCAACGGTCCGACAACGTGGCGTGGCGCCGCCGGAAGCCAGGCTTGGAAAATGAATGCCGAAGGTTTCTTCTACTGGTGTGCCATTGCCAGTACGGAATTCTATGCCCTCGATGGAGATGACCGATGGGTACTCACGCGTGCGGGAGATGGAGGGATCGTTTATCCCGACCCGCGCTCTCCCATCAGCCTGTATGGCTCGACTCGACTGAAGCACACGCGCGACGGTATTGAGGATTGGGAACTGTTTTACCATCTGAGGGAACTAGTTGATCAGCGCGGTGATCCTGATCTGAAGACGCGAGCGAACAAGTTGCTGCAGTTGGAGCTGCTGGGAGGCGAGTCGGATCCACAGCAAATACGTCGTGTACGAAGAGAAGCTTTTGAACTGATCGAATCATTGCAGGCGAGATGAAGCCAACGATGCATCATTGTGGGTCGATTCTTCTGTCACCGTATCTTTGTATCTTCATAAATACACTGTGGGTACCCACTTCATTTCCTCTCTTGAATTGTTTTGCCTTTGTTAATCATGTTAAACTATTGTATGTACTTTCGCTCTCAGCACGATTGACTTGATGAGACAGATCTTTGATGTGGAAACGGTTTTTCATCCTTTTGCTTTGGCCTCTTCTTGAACCGACAGACGTCGCATTAGCTGACACCGAGGTCACTCGCGAACAAATTCAATTCTTCGAATCCAAAGTCCGGCCGCTACTTGCCAGCCATTGTTACCAATGCCACGGACCGGAGAAGCAGAAAGGAAAGCTGCGTTTGGATTCTCGCTCAACGCTGGTCGCAGGGGGCGAATCAGGTCCGGCGATTGTGGAAAATGATCCCGCAGCGAGTCTGCTCATCCAAGCGATCAACTATCAAAGTTTGGAAATGCCACCCAGCGGTAAATTAAAAGATGGCGAAATCGAGATCTTGACGAGATGGGTGGCCATGGGCGCACCCTGGACACCTGGCGAAATGGTCCGATCTAAGGTGGAACAAAACGACAAAGACAATATTTCCGAAGAAGATCGTCAATTTTGGTCCTTTCAGCCGATTGTTCGTCCGCCGGTGCCAACGGTCGAGGACAGTCGTTTGTTGGCTAATCCAGTCGACGCATTCATTCTTGCGGCTCAGGAAGCGGCGGGTCTTCGACCGTCGCCGGCTGCGTCAAAACGCGAGATGATTCGTCGGGCCTATTTCGATTTGATCGGCTTGCCCCCTACACCCGAACAGGTCGATACGTTTGCCACGGACAATTCACCAGACGCTTTTGTCCGCTTGATCGACCGTTTGCTTGCATCTCCTCACTACGGTGAGCGCTGGGGACGCCACTGGCTCGATTTAGTCCGCTATGGCGAGTCGAATGGTTATGAGCGCGACCACGAAAAGCCACACGTCTGGCGATTTCGAGACTACGTCATTGAGGCTTTCAACGAAGACAAACCATACGATCAATTCGTCAGGGAGCAATTGGCCGGCGACGAGTTAGATGAGGTAACACACGAATCGATTATTGCGACTGGTTTTTACCGCATCGGACCATGGGATGACGAGCCGGATGACAAGATTTTGGCACGCCACGACGAACTTGACGATGCCGTCAGTACGATCGGTTCGTCGTTTCTCGGACTGACGATCGGGTGTGCTCGCTGCCACGAGCACAAATTCGACCCGATCCCACAAGAAGATTACTATCGCCTGGTGGCGTTTGTCCAAGGGGTGGCTCAGTACGGCAAAGACACGTTTCCCACACATTGGGTACCCAATGAGGACGCGGTTTATACGCCGCTTTTCAAGTCTGAGCAACAGGCTCAAGAATGGCTCACTACGAAGAATCGGCTGCGTGGTGAAATTGAAAAAATCGAAGAGAAAAAGAAGGACACCGAGAACGATAAACCGTTGGACGAGGAGATCGGGCGGCTGAAGTCGCAGTTGGACAATCCACCATTTGACTTGGCATTATCAGTACGAGGAAACGGGCCGCAGGTTGAAAAGACTTTTGTGTTGATTCGTGGTAATCCGCTCTCGCCGGCAGCGGAAGTGTCACCCGTCTTTCTGTCGGTGCTCAGCCGAACTGAAGCGTCCGATCCGGTGCCCATTCGCACACCACAGATGAACCGTTTTCGTCAGTTGCTGACCGAACATGGTGTGAAGCCGACGAGCGGTCGTCGTCGGCAATTGGCGGAATGGATTGTCGATCGCCAGAATCCGCTTACGCCACGGGTGATCGCCAACCGGATTTGGCATTACCATTTTGGACGTGGTATTGTGCCGACTCCCAGCGATTTCGGGAGCACTGGAATGCCACCGTCACATCCTCAATTATTGGACTGGATGGCATCGATGTTGACCAGAGGTAACTGGCAACTAAAGCGGATGCACAGATTGATCATGCTGTCGAACACTTACGGTCAATCGTCGCGGATTGTTGATGAGCGGGCCGTTCGCATCGATCCTGATAACCGCCTTGTCTGGCGACAGAACCTGAAACGATTGGAAGCCGAGGCGTTGCGCGATACGATACTTGCCGTCTCTGGCCGGCTCAACATGGCGATGGAAGGCCCCAGTGTAGTTCCTGCTTTGCCTGCCGAGGTACTGGCGACACAATCGATGCCCGGCAACGGCTGGAACGTGTCGGCAGCAGATGCGCAGGTACGGCGGAGTGTTTATGTCTTTATCAAACGAACGCTTGGTGTGCCGCTGTTAGAAACGTTCGACATGCCGAGCTCCGACAAACCGGAGCCAGCCCGAAACACCACGACGATCGCATCGCAAGCGTTGATCTTGCTGAACAGCGAATTCATTCGCGATCAATCCATTTCGCTGGCGCAACGGCTCATCCACGAGGCTGGGTCGGATCAAGTCGCACAAATCGAACAAGCGTTTCGTCTGGCGTTTGGACGTTCGGCGGACGATAACGAGATTCTCATGGCGACAGCTTATTTGGATAGACAGCGCGCTCAATGGCGCCAGTTGGCCGAAACCGGTGCAGAACCGGAATTCGCAGACGGTCAGGCGCTGATGTCGTTTTGTCAATTAGTGCTCAACATGAACGAGTTTGCCTATATTGATTAATGGGACAGCGACGGATGGATACAACGAAAGATTCTAAAGACTGATATGGCTCGGCCACATTCTTCAAATCAAACCGAAACTCGGCGCGGATTCCTTTGGGAATCGGGGGCTGGCTTTGCCGGATTGGCCCTGGCGTCGCTGCTCGAGCGTGATGGCTTCTTCACAAGCATGGGGCAAGCTGCGCAGCCATCATCCTTTGAAAGTGAATCTTTTCAGGCGGCTCGGATTGCCGACCCGGTCAGGGTCATGGAGCCGCATTTCGAACCCCGGGCAAAACGTGTCATTTTTCTGTTCATGTACGGCGGTCCACCCTCGATGGATACTTGGGATTACAAACCCGAACTGCAAAAACATGACGGCGAAAAAATCGACATCGAACAGCGTCGGCGCAAAGTCTCGCAGGGCACGTTACTTGGATCGAAGCAGACATTTCGTCAGCACGGCGAGTCTGGGTTGTGGGGATCCGATTCCTTCCCCCATATCAATTCTTGTCTGGACGATATTTGTGTGGTCAAGAGTTTGTATGCCGATACTTTTGCACACGCTTCTGCATTGATTCAGATGAACAGCGGCAGTGTATTGCAGGGCTATCCAACGTTAGGTTCGTGGTTGACTTATGGATTGGGCAGTGAGAACGAGAACTTGCCTGCATACATGGTGATGCTCGATCCTCGCGGTGGCCCGATCGCCGGCGCGGCCAATTGGTCCAGTGGGTTCATGCCTGCGGCGTATCAAGGCATGCATCTAAGAAACAAGGGCGAGCCCATTCTGGACCTTTCGCCGAAGTCACGCATGACCCGCGATATGCAGCGCGATCAATTGTCGGTCTTGCACGCGTTGAATGCTCGGCACATCTCATCGCGTCCGGGTTATTCGGAGTTGCAAGCACGGATTGCTAGTTATGAGTTGGCTTACCAATTGCAGGTGACCGCCCCGGAGGCGATGGACCTGTCCCAGGAAACGCGCAAGACTCAGGAAATGTACGGAATATTCGACGACTACGAAAAGATTCCTAAGGCGATCGGCCCGCAAACGTTCGGCCAACAATGTCTGATTGCCCGGCGGCTGATCGAACGAGGTACGCGTTTCGTCCAGATCTATTCAGGTGGGGGTCACGCAGATGAGACCTGGGACGCTCATTTCGACGTCGAAAAGAATCTAAGCATTCACGCACCTGAGGTTGATCGGCCGATTCACGGTCTCCTGACGGACCTTAAACAGCGCGGTCTACTCGACGAGACACTAGTTGTTTGGGGCGGCGAGTTTGGACGTCAGGCGGTGAGCCAAAGCGAGAAGGGTCGCGATCACAATCCACTAGGGTTTCTCTATTGGCTGGCTGGTGGCGGTGTGAAGCCAGGTCACTGTTATGGTGAAACGGATCCCTTGGGTCACCGTGCCGCCGAAAACCGTCATCATATTCGTGACCTACACGCCACCATTCTCTATCTAATGGGGCTGGATCATGAAAAGCTGACTTATTTTTACGGCGGTCTCGATCACAAGCTCACCAGCGTGCAGCCAGCAGAAGTGATTCATGAAGTGATTGCGTGAGATATGAATTCCATTGTCCACAATCGCATGTTTTGGATCGTTTTGGTCTTGTTAGTCCATGCGGGGGCCCTTTTGGGCCACACGAACGACGTGAAGCAGACGGATGTCTATCGTCGCATCAAAGCCTCTTTGGATGCGGTACCGGCCATCGATACGCACGATCATCTTCGGCCTTTCGAAGACATTGCGGATCGTGTCGAAACGTCGCGCGGTCGTGGCATGACATTGTACAGTCTCTGGGCACATAGCTACCTGGCACGGACGACACGGATTACTCCTTGGCCAGCAGATCGTTCCTTCGCCACTTGGTGGCAGCATGCTCGAGATGACTTTGACAATGTTCACGCAACAAGCTTTTATCGGTATTTACAGCCCGCATTTCGAGATTTGTATAACGTCGACTTCGATACGATCACTGACGAACAAGCCCAACAGCTCAACGATCGCATCTTCGAAAACTATCAGGACGACACCTGGATCACGGAGGTCGTTACTGAGCGGGCGAACATTGAGTTGATGTTCATCGATCCTTTTTGGAATCGTCTGGAATTCCAACGGTCTTACCGGTTCTCTGTTCCGGTCTTGAACGTCACACTACTCTTGCGATCGAGCCACCCCGAGCGGTTTCGATTCAATCCGGATAATCCATTTACGTATGCCAAGCAAAAAAACATGAAGATGGATACGTTTGATGATTTTCTGGCTGTGGTCGAGGTCTTGTTTGAAGAGGCGTTGGCGGTTGATGCAGTTTGCCTGAAGTCGACCCAGGCTTACGAGCGTGGTTTGGATTACGAGCGCGTGTCCAAGGAAGAAGCCGCGAAAGCGTATGGCAAGTCGCCAGCGGAGACGAGTGATGACGAGCAGAAGCGGTTCGAAGATTTCATGTTTTGGCACGTCTGCCATTTAAGCGCCAAATACGAGCTTCCATTTCAGATACATACCGGGAACGCACGCGTCCAAGGCTCCAATCCGATCCTGCTCGTCAATGCGATCGAAGGGAATCCTCTTACCAAGTTCATTCTGTTTCATGGTGGATATCCATGGGTCGGAGAGACAGGAGCGATTGCAATGAAGTGCAAGAATGTGTGGATCGACTCGAATTGGTTACCCACCCTCGGCTACACGATGGCCAGACGTGCCTATCAAGAATGGCTCGACGCCGTGCCGTCCGACCGAATCATGTGGGGGGGCGATACCGTCGATGCCGAAGGCATCTATGGAGCCACCGAAATGACCCGTCGCTGTTTGGCCGAGGCGCTCGCCGAGAAAGTTCATCGCGGTGAACTGAGAGAATCGCATGCGATGCACATTGGACGCCAAATCATGCGAGATAACGCCTTGAAATTGTTCCCCAAGCTGAGACGCATGCTGTGGATGTCCAGCGATAACGGACCGAATTAGAAACTTAACAGAGTCATCATATTTTCAGATTTCTGGATCGAGAATCTGTTCATTATTTGATCACTCTCAGGGGATCCATCCCGGACGATGACTTCCGTACGATACACGGATTCCAATCCTCGCGACCTTTCGCTATACACACCTTTTTCGTTTCAACCAATCTAGTTCGGCAGAATGAATGCAACTCCAAACGCCCATTTGGATTTCCCCCCATTCTCGAGGCGATGAAGGACGACGGTCTGGCTGCGCTGGTGGCCATGGAGCCTCACACCATCGCACTGTTGCTCCATCACTGGAACGAGATATTTATCGAGACAAGCTTTCGTGAGACCCCCACGGCTATCGTCATCACGGCATCCGGAGAAATACTTGCCGTCATGGCACGACCGAATCATCGAGCAGAGGATGCTCCCTGGATCGACCGATTTGTTGGACGGTACGAGGACACCACGTACTATGACCAACATGCGATGATCGACTCCCTGGCGCGGACTCTGCAAGACAAAGGACTCCAGAACGCCCGAGTCGGTTTTGAGATGGGTTTCGTCCCGGCGGGAATCATGGATGGCATGAAGACCGAGTTGCCGGGATTGGATGCTGTGGACGGTGAGTGGATCCTCTGGCAACTACGGGCTGTGAAGACCGAACAACAGTTGGGGTTTATCAAAACCGCTGTAAACGCTTGTGAAGCCGGCATCCAGAACATGCTGATCATGGTGGAGACAAAGAGTACCGAGGACCCCCTATCTGATGACCGAAGACGGACTACAACGTCTCAACACGTTGCCTCAAAAACTCTTCGTGGTTTAATTGCTGATGGCGTTTAGTTTATGGTGTGCGGACCAACCTCAAGGTAGCCAACAATCTGGTGTGGATTCTGGCAACGCACCCCTCTGCGGAGATTCGCAACGGTGAGGAAGCCGTGCGGCTAGCCGAAGCCGTGTGTCAGGATAACGGCTTGCCAAACCCGAGCATGCTCGACAC
>JAKVBZ010000113.1 GCA_022448645.1 Pirellulaceae bacterium | reverse complement strand
AGATTCAATTAACCGAACAAGGTGACCCGGAAATCTCCACCCGTATCTCTCAGTATGAACTTGCGTTCCGGATGCAGGCTTCCGTGCCGGAGTTGATCGATGTATCTCAGGAACCCGACCATGTGTTCGACATGTACGGTCCCCATTCACGCAAGCCAGGTACCTACGCGGCAAATTGTTTGTTGGCTCGGCGACTGGTCGAACGTGGAGTGCGATTTGTGCAATTGTTCCATCGAGGTTGGGACCAACACGTTCGCTTGCCGGAAGGAATACGCAAACAGGCCGACCATACCGATCAGGCCTCCGCAGCACTCATTACCGATTTGGCTCAACGGGGCTTGTTGCAAGATACGTTGGTTGTTTGGGGGGGCGAATTTGGCCGAACGGTTTACTGCCAAGGCAGAATGACGAAGGATGACTACGGTCGAGATCATCATCCCCGTTGTTTTTCGATTTGGATGGCAGGTGGTGGTATACAGCCGGGGATGACTTACGGTGAGACAGACGATTTTTCGTATAACATTACGCGCGATCCGGTGCACGTTCACGATGTCCAGGCGACTTTGCTTCATTGTTTGGGTATCGATCATGAACGGCTTACTTTTAAATTCCAAGGTCGACGTCATCGGCTGACCGACGTGGCCGGGGAAATAGTAAAGCCGATTCTGATGTAGGAAAGGTGGCGACGTCGCTGCAGCGTTTCCCCCAGGGAGAGCAACGGAAACAGTTCTTCACTATGTCTACCCCCCGACTGATCGTGTCGTCCGAGGCCGCTCAATTAGGACTTCAGGCGACATTCCTCGTCGTCGACCGGCTGCAGAATCAGCCGACACACGCAGCCTTTGGCGATTTTGAGGCTTCGCTTTGCGAACGCCTGATACCGATCTATTCCAGCGAATTCGTCGCGACGGACAAAATTGTCCAAGGGTTTCGGGAGCTACACCGGGCGGTAGGGTGTTCTCCCAAAAAGTTTCCCTGCTCGATCGAAGGACTCATTAAATTCGTGCGCAAACGCCGTGCTTTGCCTCGAATAAATCTGGTTGTCGATTGTTACAACGCCGTTTCGTACGAAACGCGTCTTACGTTGGGAGCGCACGATCTGGATAAAGTCGCTGGAAATATTTCGCTTTCTGTGGCGAACGGGGATGAGATATTTGTGCCTCTAGGCAGTGATCAACTGGAACCGATCAAGGCTGGTGAGTATTGCTATGTGGATGAGGAGGATGATGTATTGTGTCGATTGGATTACCGGCAGTGTGATAAAAGCAAATTGACGTTAACGACAAGGCGCTGCTTGTTCATCGTCCAGGGGCACGCGCAAACATCTATGGGAATGCTGGACAGCGCCAGAGACCGTCTCATGGAACTGCTTGTTAGGTTCGGATGCGTGGAAGCCTAGTGCCCTGAGAGATAATAGGCATTCAGGTGAAACGGCATGACCTATTGGATCTGGTAAGCGGCAGGTTGTCTGGAAGGACCGTCCTGGGGAGGTGCAACCTGCAGTCCATTTGCCAGTGGTTGGTGGGGACTCGAAAAGAATGACCGGTGTGATGGTCATTCGCTGAAATGCACGTCGCCATGTTGCGTCTTCCGAGTGAAAATTAGGGAAAGACTATTCGGGGAAATTGGTCATCAGATGGGGACCGTGTATCATTCTGCCGTAAACCTGTAGACGCATGAGCGCGAATAGGTCTCGCCTGGCCGTAGAATCACGGAAGGGAACTCGTCGTGGTGGACGGCGTCTGGCAGGCTTGCCGTTTCCAGTGCCAACCCGGCGAATTGCGGATACGAGACTTCGTCTTTCCCTTTCAGCCTGCCGTCTAAATAGTTTCCCGTGTAAAAGATGAGTGCGGGAGCATCCGTGAGCACTTCAAGGTGACGCCCGCAGGTGGGCTCTGTCACACGGGCTGCCGTTCGCAGGGTGCCAGCGGAACCTTTAAGGAGATAGGCCAGGTCGTAACCCTGATCGCTGACGGATTCCGATCCAGGATTGCTTCGGACTCGACGATGGTGTCGAAAATCGTATCTTGTCCCTTCTACCGTGGGTAAATTTCCAGTGGCGATCAATTCGTCGTCGGTTTCGGAAAATTGGTCTGCCTGAATCTGTACGATGTGGTCCAAGATAGAACCGTGACGGTGACCGGCTAAGTTGAAATAGCTGTGATGTGTCATATCAATCGGAGTGGGGCGGTCTGTTGTAGCTCGATACGAGATATGTAATTCGTTTGTCTCTGTTAAACAGTAAGTCACCGAGGCTTGGACCGTGCCCGGATAGCCTTGATCTCCATGTTGACTTGTATGGTTGAACTTCAACGCAGTTTGTCCTGCGATTGTGATCGGCTGGGCGTCCCAAACCACCCAGCTAAAGCCACCTTCTCCGCCGTGTAGGTGATGAGGGCCTCCGTTGGTGGTGAGTGGGTACTCCTTTCCTTCAAGTTCAAACCGTGCGAACGGAATACGAAAGGCAACACGTCCGACCGTACAGCCAAAATAGGGATTGATCGAGGCGGACTCGTAAGACTCAAGTTCGCCAAAGCCCAGTACAACATCCGCCAGTTGTCCGTCACGGTCCGGCACATGAAGTTCCGTGACAGTGGCACCAAAATTAATCAAGCGAACAGATGCTCCTAAACTGTTTTGGAGCGTCCATCGCTCGATGGGTTCTCCGGTCGAAGTAACGCCGAATGGTTCCCTGAGGGGTGAATGAGGCATGAGCAAAAGGTTCCTGTAGGAGGTGGTCCGCGTGTGGGTTTTGAAACCAGGGATGGCATATTGTTATTAGCTGAATTCCATGTGACAAGATGAGGCCTAGTGGGGACGGGGAAGAATGCTCACGAACCATCCGTCCGAGGTGGGGAGCATCGCGACAACCAAGGCGGATTACCATGAGACGAGCGAGTTCGGCGACGGTGCCGTCGTTTCTGCCGATTTTGATGATTACCGATTGCTTGCCGTATTGGAAGCGGAAGTCGGTGTGCGGTGGCAGTCGAAAGCAGGTCGCTGGAGTGCGAATGCGGGTTTTCAGGCCATGGGATTCCTGGGACATATCACGACTTCCAAATTTATCCACGAGTTCCAGCATGGTTCGTTCAACGATCTGGGGGACGTACTGAACTTTAGTGGTTTTATCTTGAGACCCGAAGCAGGGTTCTAATAGCACAAGTGCGGGGTGGGGCCCTTGGCAAATGCCTGTGACTCGGCTTACAACATCGGGGTGACCAATTCGAAAAATCCCTTACCGACGGCTTCGCAAAACTCTATTGAAGCGTGTGATCTGAACCTGAGGTTCGGCGATGAAGTCGTGCTCCGCGATATCTCGCTGTTGATCCCGGCTGGCTGTTTTGTGTCCATTGTGGGGCCGTCGGGATGCGGGAAGACTTCTTTGCTGAGGCTAGTGGCGGGGTTGCAAAGGCCCACATCTGGCGAACTTCGCGTCATGAGTGACCAGCACTCGGAAAGTCCACGCCAAGCTTTTGTTTTTCAAGATCCCCATCTGCTTCCCTGGCGCAATGTGGTGGAAAATGTCCAACTGCCACTTGAATTATCGAATCGCAGAAAAGACGCTAGCCAGTCAGACGTTGACCGCACCATAAAGATGGTGGGACTAAAGCAAGAAGACCGTGAGAAGTTCCCCCATATGTTGTCCGGCGGAATGAAAATGCGAGTTTCGTTGGCGCGAGCCTTGGTAAACCAGCCTGAATTGCTGTTGTTCGATGAACCATTTGCCGCCCTCGATGACCTTCTTCGCCAGCGCTTGAACGAAGATTTAACGCGATTATGGCAAGAGAATCGCTGGACCGTACTCTTCGTAACGCATAACGTGAGTGAGGCTGTATTTCTGAGTGAGCGAGTACTTGTCCTGGATGACAGACCAGCTACGATTCAAGCACAGATCGACGTACCCTTTTCGTACCCGCGGTCTCCAGAGTTGAGAGGGTCGAGTGAATTCGTTGGCTTGACAACTCGGCTCAGTCGGCTGCTTCGTGGAGAACATGAAACGGGCTAGAGAGGCTATGGTCCGGGCTTGGTTTACCAAGTCAAATTCGATACAAACGCTGATCGCCAGATGAGTGGCCACCGGTACGGTTGTTTTATTTCGACCGCATGGGGTGTTCAGCGAATGGCCACCTAGGACCGGGGTGGAAAGCACTCGCGCCAGGCTTTGCATGCCACGTCGCTACCTCAGAAGATAAATGCCAGAACGGATGCCCTCTTTTAGCACCATGACCTTCAAGAATAATTCCTTTCCATCTTTGTTGCGGTATGCGTTGCCTCCGGTGATTGCATTGATGGTTCTGCTCGTGAGTTGGGAAAGCCTCGTGCAGGCCCTGAACATCAAATCTTATTTTTTGCCGTCTCCGGTCGACGTCGTCTCTGCTGCATGGAAGATTCGAATGGAGTTGCTGTCAGCGGTGTGGCTGACGGCTCGAGCTGCTGTCTGCGGGTTCTTGTTAAGCATTGTATTTGGGTCGACGGTAGCCATGCTGTTTGCCCAGATGACCTGGGTTCGTATTGGTTGTTTTCCGTACGCTGTCCTATTGCAGACTGTCCCTATCGTGGCCATCGCACCGTTGATGATTAATTGGCAAGGGCCGGGTTTCGGTAGTGTCATGTCGATTGCTTTTATTGTCAGCGCTTTTCCTATTATCGCGAACGTCACCGCCGGATTAACGTCTGTCGATCGTGGATTGTTGGATGTGTTTCGTTTGCAACGAGCCAGTCGCTGGCAGATTGCCCTCAAGCTGCAGGTACCACATGCCATTCCAGACTTAGTCACTGGCGCACGTACGTCTGCTGGCTTGGCCGTCATTGGTGCTATTGTCGGTGAGTTTTTTGCCGGCAATTCGACGCGACAGCATGGTTTGGGTTTTATGATTCCACAGCGCATTCATTGGATGAAAACAGATGAGGCGTTTGCGGCCGTAGCTGCAGCGACCTTATTGGGTGTGATAATGTTTTCTGTAGTGAGTCTGTTGCGAAGCACAGTACTTGGCCGGTGGTGCCAACCTCGTTCGTGACCGACCTTGTCAAGTTCGAACCCTTAAAGGTCTTTGTAGTATGAGTATGTCTCGATACTTAACACTTTTCCTGTATGCTCTTGTGGGGTGTTGTGGTTTCGGTTGCCAGCCTGCCACGGACGATCCAGATCTATTGAAACTACAGTTGAACTGGTTCCCGGAGGTGGAACATGGTGGCTATTATGCGGCACAGGTCCATGGGTATTTCGAGGAAGAAGGTTTGAACGTTGAGATTCTTCCGGGAGGACCGAATGTGCCTGTGATTCAAGCATTGGATTCAGGCCGCGCTGATTTCGCGGTCACCAATGCGGATCGAGTCGTCTTTGCACATGATGCTGATGTTCATCTGGTGACACTGCTGGCCCCAATGCAGCACAGCCCTCGTTGCATTATGGTCCACCGCGATAGTGGTATTACCAAACTAGAACAATTGCAGGATATTACCTTGGCGGTAGGCAGCGGTCCAGCATTTTACAAGTACATGGCTCACCATCTTCCTTTAAGGAATGTAGAAACCGTCGCGTATCCCGGCAGCGTGGCGACGTTTGTCAATAACCCTCAATTTGCCCAGCAGGCTTATGTGTTTAGCGAACCCTATTTGGCTCAGCAGCAAGGTGCGGATCCGGTGGCGTTGCTGGTGTCTGAGATGGGCTACGATCCGTATGCAAGTTTGTTGGTAGTTCGACAAACTGACGTTTCTCTGAAGCCAGACGTCATTCGGCGTTTTGTCCGCGCTTCGGTACGGGGTTGGCAGCGTTATCTAGAGGATTCGGCTGAGACCAATGATTTCATTCGGAAAATCAATCCAGACATGAATGCTGGTGTGTTGGACTATGGCGTCAAAGAAATCGCCAAACTGTGTCAACCTGAGGAAGCGGTCGAGCAAACGTTAGGCTTTGGCGGAATGACTGACCAGCGGTGGCGAATGTTGGTGGACCAGCTGGCAGAGATTGGATTGGTGGATAAGGAGCAGTTAGAGCCCAGTGCGATGTTCACGAACTCGTTCTTGAAGTGAAACAGGTTGCGAAAAGTCGTTCAGTCGTCTTGGACGGCGGTAAGGTGTATGTCACCCGATTGAAGTCCTTGCCACCGTTACTCCCGAAACCAATCCGGGCAGGCAAGTTCCACACCTACGACCTGCCCATCGAGTTCCTCGCAAATCGTGCTGAGTTGATTCCAGAGATAGATGCCATACGAGGCGTCGAGACGAAGTTGATATCTTTCAAACTCTGGTAGCGGCAAAGGCAGGATGTTGCAGCTTACTCCAGCAACACGCGTCATCACCATGGTGTCATTGTTTACCGAGGCCCAGTCGATCCCACACGTTTGGGCCAACACTTGCGTAGCCTTTTCACCGGTCAGTAAAAAAATGGCATCCTGGCGTGGGAAGGTGAAAAAAGTGTTCGGCGTGGAGTTCAATTCACCAATCCAGGCAGGTTCGGTGCCATTTGGAATTTGTTCGACCAGAAATTCATCGCCACCCGTGCGAGTCACTCGGACTTCACTAAGCTCGCAAGCAAAGAGTTCTTGAGGCAGCCGAGTCGCATAGCGTCCCAGCCATTCTGCCGCCCCGGATCCCTTGAATGTCCAGCTGGGGATGCCACTGACGTCACAAAGTGCGAGTTGCTTCACGTCTCCAATACGTGAAGATGCCGGTTTCAGCTGGACAGCGTAGCTTTGTCCAGTGACCGTTTGCCAAGAAGCATTGAGCTGTTCCAGGATTTCGTGGATGGGGCTTCGTTGAGATAAGAGATTCACAGTTGTTGTCTTTCGCCTTGAGGATCATAAAACGGCGTGGTGGTGACTTGGCATGGAGCAAGTCGGCCGTCGTCGGTGCGAATGTTTAAAGATGTGCCCGGCTTTGCCAGTTGGGGGGTGACGAAAGCCAGCCCCAGTGGCATTCCTAGTGTGGAATGGTGTGCGATGCTCGTGATGCGACCTGCGATTTCTCCCTCTTCGTCTACTACCAAGTTGCATTCCAGCGGCAACTGCCCTTGGAACTGTGGGGAAAACTGAAAGCCAACCAGTTTTCGCGTGAGTGGTTTTCGGTCGTTGATTTGCAAACTGCGTTTCCCTACAAAAAATGGCTTCTTAGCATGGATCAAGGCGTCCAGGTTCACTTCACGCGGAGTCGTTAAAGCATCGGTGTCCTGTCCCACGATTAAATGGCCTTTTTCCAAACGTAGTAAACGTTGAGCCTCGACTCCGAATGGCCGCAAATCTACAGATTGTCCCGAGTCCATGAGGGCATTCCAAACGGTTTGACCGTGGGCTGCTGGAACATGAATCTCGTAACCCAATTCGCCAATGAATCCGACGCGAAGGACCCGAGCTGGAATGCCCGCGACGTGCATCTGTCTTACACCGGAGAAAGGCAGTGCCTCAGACGATACATCGCCGTTCGTGAGCCCCGACAGCACTTCGCGGCATTGAGGTCCGGCCAGATTCATCGCCGTGTATTGGCCAGTCAAGTTGACCAACTCGACTTGCAGGTTCCAAAGGATAGCCCAGCGCTGCATTTCGCGAAAGAAGCTGCCACCACCTGTGGTGGTCGCACTCAGATAAAACTGCCGATCGGCCAAGCGAGCGACGATGCCATCGTCGATGATGACCCCTGTTTCGTCACAAGCCAGTCCATATCGTAACGTATCCACTCGCTGGCGGCGAAAGGATCCTGTGTAGATTCGATGGAGGAATTCAACGCAGTCGGGACCACCAACGTGGATCTTGGTCAGAGTACCCAAGTCGATAAGTCCCGCTTGGTGGCGCACGTGCAGTGCCTCGTCCAGAATGCTCTGTTCGCGGGTTTGCGTTGTCTTTCGGTAATACTCAGGTCGCAACCAGCCACCACCGACGTGAACCAGAGCCGCCTGGTTGTCGACATGCCAGTGGTGAAGAGGCGTACGCCGTTCTGGATGGAATCGACGACCCGCCAAAACTTCGATCGAAACAGGATGGTGGAAAGGTCGGGAGGTGGTAGTACCGGTTTCATTAACGGACTTGTCATTCAATCGAGCCAGGATTCGCACCGCGTTCATGTTGGACAGCTTGCCCTGGCTAGGTCCCATGCCAACTGTCGAATAGCGTTTTAACAATTCGATGTTGTCATAGCCTTCTTGGTGCGAATGAGCGAAGTCGGATAAGTGTAGATCTTCGTCGAAATCCACGAAGTTCTTTTTTTTGGGATGGGAGACAATGGGATAGGGATGGCTGTGAGCGGACTGGCTGTTGGGTATGCTCGGTGCTGGATCGGCGGAAAGCATGTTTAGGCTGGCAGCCGCAGCCTGGCCCGCATGTTGACCATCAGCAATCTGGTCACGCCAGTCAAAGACGCCACGGACTCGCCCCGCGGCAAAGACCCCGGGTGCCAAAGAGGCAGGGACCAATTGCTCGAGGGTGTCGTTGTAGGAGAACTTTGTACCCGTTTGATACAAGATGTCGCCGCACGGCGCCCAACCAACGCTTACCAATACGCCGTCACATGCGATGAATTGGGTCTGATCCGACGACCATGTTCCGGTAGTGCTCAGTGGCGCAATTTGCACTCCCGAGATGGGCGATTTGCCATTCCTTCCGCTGGCAACCGCAGCCACGATGGTGTGACCTGAGAGCCACGGAACCGAATCTGGTAACTGTGCGGTGGTGGGGGGTACACCATCCGGTCTCAGGTCAATCACAGCATTGACGGTTACACCCGCTGCGATCATGTCACAGGCGACTCGATATCCTTCTTCGTTCGCTACCAGGACGGCAGCGGCTGCACAGGGTCGCACAGCATATAGGTGTACCAGCCTTTGTGCGGCGGATCCCAGCATGATACCGGGCAAATCATTGTTTTGGAAAACGGCAGGTTGTTCGTAGCATCCCGAAGCTACAACAAGGGATTTTGCCCGCAGTTTGGTGAGTCGTTGTTGGTCAACAAGGGCTACCCAGTGATCGGTATACCATCCGGCAGCCTGTGTGGAAGTTCGCACTTGAATTCGAGAGTGGTCAGCCACCTGCCGTAAGAGAGCTTGGTATTGGGCCTGCGCTTCATTGTCCTGGGTCCATTGCCAAGCCAAGCTTCCTCCTAGGCGAGGCAATTCATCTACGAGGACTACCTGGGATCCTGCGTCGGCAGCGGCTACTGCAGCGGACAATCCTGCTGGTCCGGCGCCCACGACTAGCGTGTCACAGAAGGCGTAATCTTTGGGAGTACTGCGAGTTGTGCGGTTGGGTTTGACCTTGCCTAAACCGGCGACTTGCCGCATTTGTCTTTCGTAGAACGGAAACAGCCGACGCGGAGTATGAAAAGCTTTATAGTAAAAGCCAACAGGTAATAGACGTGAAAACGATTCCGTGATTCGAAGCTTGTCACGGATGACACCGCCTCGTGTATTCACGGCACGTACGTCCAGTCCCGGCGAAAGCGGTAACACATCACCGCGAAGATTCGTTTGCGTTTCGTCCTCCACGATAAAATTGGCATCGTGATTCGCCAGGCTGTAGATGCCACGAGGTCGGTGGTACTTAAAGCTACGTGCTACGGTACGGACGTCATGGGACCACAGCGCTGTGGCCAGTGTGTCGCCAGCGTGGCCGTGATAGAGCTGCCCTTCGAAATGGAAATCGATGACTTCCTGTCGGTCAATCCATTCACCTGGCTGGGGGGGGAGTCGATTCGTCATGATTGAACACAGTGAATTCGTTGGGCCGAAGGGGTTTCGTTGTCAGGAGGTAGCAGGTTCAGGCAGGTACGTACGCACGATCTCGTCAGTACAATTATTTCGCTCAGCAATGAACCAGGTTCCGCTGGGAAGGTGATACCACCATTCACGCTTGACAGCAGGTTGACCGTCTCGGCAGAAAACGTAGTCCGCCCATTGCTCGTCACTCACCTGGTCGGGGTCAGGCATTTCGCGAAACTCTCCGCCAAAATGAAACTCTTGAGCTGGTCGCGGGCCATTGACAGGGCAAGGAATGATTTTCATCGTTTCAGTGTCCTACGGATGCAGCGCCTTTTTCGCCAACTAAATCGAACTGCTGGAACCGTTTGAGAGTAAAGGGTTGAATCAACGCATGGTTTTCGTCTCGGGCGACCGTGTAGGCCATCGTTTCGCCGCTGACAGGAGTTGCCTTGAAACCCCAAGTGCCCCAGCCGGCGTCGATGTAAAAACCGCCGATGGGGGTCTTACCCATGATGGGTGAGAAGTCCGGGGTCATGTCACAAAGGCCGGCCCATTGACGCAATACTTTCACTTGCCCCAACAAAGGGAACATGTCCGCCAAGTGACCACTAAGCGATTCGGCAAAATCAAGTGTCGAACGCATGGAGATGAGTTCTGCTGGATCCAGTGAAGCTCCACCTACCAATTCACCGCGGGATGATTGGCTCACATATAAATGCAAGCTGGCGGAGACAACGATGTGGTCCAGCCATGGCTTCAACGGTTCTGTTACCATGGCTTGCAGAGGATGGATCACGAGTGGTGTGCGCAGGCCCACCATGTCGGTGACGTGCGTTGTCCAGCCGGCGACGGCGCTGAGCACTCGTTTGGTTTTGATAAAGCCTCGGCTGGTATGGACACCTTCGACTTTGCCATCACGGACTTCAATTCCCGTGACCGCGGTTTTTTGATGAATTTCGACACCTCGAGAATCGGCACCCCGGGCGTACGCCCAAGCGACAGCATCGTGTCGAGCGATGGCACCCGGCGGATGGTACAACGCTCCGTGAACAGGAGCTTGATGGCCACCACATTCGAGGTCTATATCGGGTAAGGCTTCTTTTATAAACTGCCGATCCACCACCAAGCTATTGACTCCCAAATGCTTGTTGACTTCAGCACGCCAGCGCATGGTGTTCAGGGATGAAGGGGAGTGAGCGAGCGTGAAGTGACCTCGTTCTGTGTAGAATAGATTGAAATCTAGTTGTCGCGAGAGATCCTGGAATAAATCCACACTGCGCTGGTAGAAACGGACACCATCCGGTGTCAGGTAATTGGAACGCACGATCGCTGTGTTGCGGCCTGTTCCGCCACCGCCCAGGTACCCTTTTTCCAGGACTGCCACGTTGGTAATGCCGTGTTCCTTGGCAAGGTAGTACGCGGCAGCCAGGCCATGCCCCCCGCCCCCGATGATGACAACGTCGTATTCGTCCCTTAATCGTTCCGGCTGACGAAACATCCGTTTTTCGGGATATTTCTTGGGAGACAACGCGAACCGCAGCAGACGATGGGGCATACCTGGAGAAAATTAAATGGGAGGTCTAAATTTCGGTGAGAGGGCAGGATAAATCGTGCATCCTCGTAACAATAGTACCCTCTTTAAAAAAACGTCAAGTACTCGTTCACTTCCCAAGGAGTGACTTGTCGGTCGTACGTTTCCCATTCGCGGATTTTTAGATCGATAAAATCGTCGGCGACGCAACCGAGCCCATTTTGGATCACGGTGTCTTCACGGAGATATTGTACGGCTTCGGAGAGCGACTGAGGTAGGATCTGGATTCCAGATTCGAGGATTTCGGCCAGCGGCTTTTCGTAAAGATTTCCCAAATTCGGCTCACCAGGGTCGATCTGATTGTCGATCCCGTCCAGGCCGGCGGCCAGGTAGGCTGCCAAAGCCAAATACGGATTGCAGCCTGCCGAGACGGTACGATCTTCGAAATGGCCTGGTCCGGCGGTGCGGATCATTTGTGTTCGGTTGTTGTCGCCGTAGCTGACGAAGGCCGGAGTCCAGGTAAAGCCAGAACGGCTGGAATAGAGTCCCGAACCCAGTTGTAATCGTTTGTAGCAATTGACGGTCGGGCTGGTCACCGCACACAGGGCTCGCGCGTGATGAAGCACGCCACCAATAAAATGGTAAGCCATTTCTGAACAGCCCAACCCACGTTGGTCATCGTTCGAGTCAAACAGGCATTTTCCCGTATCAGCATCTGCCAGGTGAAAGTGTACGTGTAGCCCGCTGCCGGTACGGTCGCTGAACGGTTTGGGCATGTGGGTTGCGATGGCACCGAACTTTTTGGCGAGCTGAGACGTGGCCATTTTGAAGAACGTGATGCGGTCGGCGGTGGTCAAGGCATCGGCATAGTCAAAATTGACTTCGAACTGGCCATTGGCGTCTTCGTGGTCTGTCTGGTAGACACCCCAGCCGAGCTGATTCAGTGAGCTGGTGAGATCCTGGAGATATGCCATCGCCGGGGCCATCGACCGGAAATCGTAGCACGGTTTGGCAAGGCCATCGACGCCGTCGGGGTCCCAGGGATGAATCACTCCGTGTTCGTCGCGTGTGACGAGGAAATGTTCGGGTTCCATGCCTACGTTAAAAACCATGCCGCGGTCGCGTGCCTCACCTAAGACTCGTTTCAGGTTGGTGCGTGCACAAAATGGATAGGATTCGCCGTCGACGTAAAGGTCGGCGGCAAACCTTGCGGTATTAGGCAGCCAAGGTAGCGGTGTGTAGGTTTCCAGATCGATACGAGCCAGCATGTCGTGCGAGTGTGGTCCTTGGCCAACGCCCCACACTGCGGCGCCTGCGAAACCCGCGCCTTCATCGATGGCGTCGTCGTAACTGGAGACTGGCACCATTTTGACTTTGGCCGACCCATGCATGTCGACGAACTGAACGAGCAAGAACTCAATGCCATCTTGTTGAAGTTGTTGGCGAAGGGTTTCACGGTCAGCCATGGGACGTCTCTCCTCAGGAATTCGAATAAGCGTTTGGATGGATCAGGTTCCAGGTATCCACTGAGTCCCAGCGAGCGGAACCTTGGCCATGGCGGCTGCTTCGACGGTCAATGCCACCAAGTCTTCCGGCTCCAGGTGATGGACATTTGATTTTCCACAGGCGCGCGCCAAAGTGGTCAGTTCCATGGTCATCACCTGCAAGTAGTTCTTCAGCCGCCTGGCACCCCAGGCGGGGTCCAGCCTTTGTTCGAGTTCTGCATCTTGAGTGGTAATGCCCACAGGACAAAGGCCGGATTGGCAGTGATGGCAGTATCCGGGCTGGACTCCTAGCTGAGCGTAGTCTTCGGTGGCATCGACGGGTTGGCCGTCTTGCGACCAGTGGTCGCTGTTGCAACCGAGTGCCATCAAAGCACCCTGTCCAATGGAGACGGCGTCCGCACCCAGTGCTAAAGCCTTGGCGGCATCGGCGCCGCTGCGAATGCCGCCTGACACAATCAGTTGGATTTGGCCGACCACGTCCATTTCGGCAAGGGCTTCGGCTGCCAGTCGGACGGCGGGTAGTGTAGGAATGCCGGTGTGTTCAATGAAAACCTGTTGGGTTGCGGCTGTTCCTCCCTGCATGCCATCGACAACCACAACGTCGGCCCCTGCTTTAACGGCCAGCTTGACGTCTTCTTTGACGCGTGTCGCGCCAATTTTTACATAGATAGGAATGCGCCAGTCGGTGATTTCACGCAGCTCTTCGATTTTAATGGCCAGATCGTCTGGCCCTGTCCAGTCTGGGTGACGACAAGCGGACCGTTGGTCGATTCCTTCGGGCAACGTACGCATTTCGGCGACGCGTGGGCTAATTTTTTGGCCCAACAGCATGCCGCCTCCACCCGGTTTGGCGCCTTGTCCGATCACCATTTCGATGGCATCTGCTTTGGCTACGTCTTCGGGCGAGAAACCGTACCGCGACGGCAAGCATTGGTACACGAGTGTTTTCGATGACTGCCGTTCTTCGGGAGTCATGCCGCCGTCACCGGTCGTGGTGCTCGTCCCCATCTGGCTGGCGGCCCTGCCGATCGCTTCTTTGGTATTGGCCGACAAGGAACCAAAGCTCATGCCGGCAATGGTGATGGGGATGTCCAATTCGATCGGCTGCGTCGGGCGCTGGGTTCCTAGAACCGTGTGAGTTTCACACTTTTCCCGGTAACCTTCCAACGGATAGCGCGAGGCCGATGCTGTGAGGAATACCAGGTCGTCAAAAGTGGGCAAGGAACGTTTCGCTCCCAGCCCGCGAATATCGTACACCCCTCGCTCTGCCGCCATTTGTATGTACGACATGGTGGACCGATTGAAGGAGGCGCTCTCTTCGAGATGGCGAGGGTCGGAAGGCATAGGTTACATTTGGTGAAGGACTAACGCTTGGGGGGCTTGGATGGTTCGGCCAAAAAACGAATCAATACTCCTGTGACGTATCGGCATTCCAGTGATATAGGTTGCGCGCCGATGCGATGCGTTTAAAATCCTGAGGATTGTGTTGTAGTCCAGTTCGCTTTAGAAGTTCGGTGAGTTGCTGATAGTCGTCGTCGGTCATGGGTTCTTGCTGTGC
>JAKVBZ010000112.1 GCA_022448645.1 Pirellulaceae bacterium | reverse complement strand
CGGCGCAGCCATGCGATTCCTGACCAGCACCGACGTGCGGTACGTACCGGGTCGCCACCAAAACGGGGACACGACCACTGCAAACAAGTTGCCGATAGGCACGAAGGCATGGGCCCCGACGCCAGCGGTGACGACCGTATCGTCAGCGTTTCGATTGAGCAGGTCGGCGATGGCAGGGACGCGCTGATCGGCTTCTTTCGAGACGACTCCGGAGCACGCTATTTCATGATCACCAACCTCTGGCACGGAGCCGCCGCATCAGCGGCCGACCGATCGCTCACGGTCGCGGTGAAGTTCGGACCGGATATAGATAAGCTTTATCGACTGGACCGGAAAATCGGCCGCCCTCCTCACGTAACAGACTTTGAGACGTAGGTTGCTCCCACCGCTAGATTTGCCCTGAGGGGGATTGTCGAGCTGAAGTTTCGGAGTAGATTAGCTCCAGGACCCAACAGAAATTAAACATTGTGGGCCGATACGACTCCAATACCTTATCAATGCCGCAAAGTGCTAAGTCCTGTCCAACGTTCACCACACCAACACGATTCCAATGTGTCACCCACATCGGGTTGTAGGTTCGAGTCCTAGCGGGACAGCTAGACATGCGTCACCCAGCGAGACCTTGCTAAGTTTCGCGGAATCCGGGTGGACACATTTCTCTTTTGCGACCTTTTGCGATGCATCGCTGGCTACGAAATGGATACATTCCCCAGCAATCGCTTTATCACTGACGTGGCTTTGATGAAAACAATCACGTTTGCTAACCGCCCTGTACACTGTCGCATCGCATACCAGAAAATCACCCGATACGACAACACCAGGCACCAGAACTCTTCCTTGATTGATAGGCCACCCGAAGAGGATCCAAGAGCTGGCAATGAAAGCGTTCTAAATAAGACAGAGTTTTGAAACAGCACTCATCCCGTATGCACAAACCAGCATCCGACAAATCCTAAACTCCTCGTGATTTTACATTGTTGAAAGGAACACGCGGTGTCCCATTCCGAAATTTGCTTTTTGACAGCCACAGACTTAGCCAAACGAATTCGCTCCAAAGAATTGTCGTGCCGCGAGGTCATGCAAGCACACCTAGCCCAGATTGAACGCGTCAATCCCAAGGTCAACGCTATCGTCACGCTCGTCAGCGAGTCGGCACTCCAACAAGCTGACGAAGCGGACGAAGCTCTCGCACAAAAGCGAAAGGTGGGCCCCCTACACGGGCTACCAGTCGCCCACAAGGACCTGGTCCCTACGAAAGGCATCCGCACGACCTATGGATCTCCTATCTTTGCCGACCATGTCCCCGAGGAAGACGGGTTGATCATTCAACGCGTTCGTGAAGCGGGAGCAATCACACTGGGTAAAACGAATGTGCCTGAATTCGGCGCCGGTTCGCAAACGTATAACGATATCTTTGGAGCAACTCTCAATCCGTACGGTCTCTCCAAGACGTGTGGTGGCAGTAGCGGCGGCGCTGCAGTGGCATTGGCATGTGGAATGGTTCCGATTGCCGACGGAAGCGACACAGGCGGCTCGCTGCGGAATCCAGGGAATTTTTGCAACGTCGTTGGCTTTCGAACATCGCCCGGTCGAGTTCCCGTTTGGCCCAGTGACGCGGCCTGGTTTCCCATCTCGGTCCAAGGACCGATGGCCCGCACTGTCGAAGACACAGCGCTGCTGTTGAGCACGATGGCTGGTCCCGATCCGCGCTCACCGATCGCTATTGCTCAACCTGGCGAGTTGTTTCGGCAGTCCCTTGAACGAGACTTTAACGG
This sequence comes from Pirellulaceae bacterium, assembly GCA_022448645.1. The sequence goes on along the minus strand of JAKVBZ010000112.1, from coordinate 12,549 downwards.
CGTCCGCATCGCTTGGAGCCAAGACCTGGGAGGCTTGCCGGTCGATTCACGAGTGACCGATGTGTTGTCGGCCCGCCGCTCCGTGTTTGAAGATTTGGGCTGCCAGGTCGATGACGATGAGCCAGATTTCAGCGATGCGGATGAAGTTTTTAAGGTTTGGCGGGCCTGGCGAATGGAGCTAAAGTTCGCGGAACTCTTACAAACTCACCGCAACCAGATAAAAGAGACGGTCATCTGGGACGTAGAACAAGGGATAAAACTAACTGGCCCGCAAATTGCGCGAGCAGAGTACAAACGGACCGAACTCTACCACCGTGTGCGAGAATTCATGAAACATTACGAATATTTGGTGCTGCCAGTGAACCAGGTTCCCCCATTTGATGTCACGGAGCCCTATGTGTCAGAAATCGAAGGAACCAAAATGGAGACCTACATTGACTGGATGAAGTCTTGCTACTTCATTACGGTTACGGGGTTGCCCGCGATTTCCGTCCCCGCCGGATTCACAGATGACGGATTGCCCGTTGGCGTCCAGATCGTCGGCCGACATCAGGATGATTTCGGAGTCCTACAGTTGGCCCACGCTTTTGAGCAGGCTACCGGCCACTGGAAATCGAAGCCAGCCGTGGCGATTTAAGCCAAGCGTGCAGTGGATAGCAGGGTGGGAAGTCCGAAACCAACGTGTTGCGTAGAAGGGAAAAGATTGTTAGTGAGTTAGCTCGACCGGGACAAACGGTCAACGAAATCATAGAAAACGCTTGTCACCGACTCTCCTCATCCCAATAGGAGCCGCTAAAAAACATCTTCCGCAGCTCTCAAGCAGGGTCCTGCTGTGAACCGGACTTGATAGAACAGAAGGTAACTGAGAAAACGTAAATGGTTTACTCTGCTCGCTACGCTTGCTCTTGTTCGTTCTTTCAATATAGATTTCCCATAAACTTGAAAATAGTTTTGAGTCATCCCTGAAAGCCACCACAGGACCGCGGGTTCCAACATGTCGATATCACTAGGCACACTCGACTGGACGTTTTTCGTGCTTTATATCACGGTCGTGCTTGCGCTCGGATTGAAATTTGCGGGCGAACAGCATTCCAACGAAGATTATTTCGTCGGCGGTCGCACGATGAACTGGTTACCGGTCGGGCTCTCCATGTTTGCGACTACGTTTAGTTCACTTTCGTTTGTGGGGATGCCACGTGAAGCAGCATTTGAGGACTACCATCTCTATCTGGCGATTCTCTTCATTCCACTGTTTGTGACACCGGTGATATGGATTTGGTTTATTCCGTTGTACCACCGACTGCAGGTGACCAGTCCATACGAGTATATGGAGCTACGTTTCGATCGTTCTGTTCGCAGGCTCTGCAGCGCGTTGTCGACCGTTTACACCATTGGTTGGATGGGAAGTATGTTGTTTGCCGTAGGAGTAATCTTACAAGCCGTGCTCGAATTATCGCCGCAGCAACTCACGATGACGCTGGTAAGTGTCGGATTATTCGCGACGCTTTATACCGCCTTGGGAGGTGTGAAGGCCGTGATTTGGACCGACGTGTTACAAGCAATCACGCTGGGAGGCGGGATGGCGGTCGTTTTTGTCATGGCGTTGGGGAAAATTGACGGCGGATGGGAATCGGTATGCCAAATAGGAACGGCCGCCGACAAATTCGAAATGTTCGACATGCGGTTCGACCTGACTGATCGCGCCAATTTCTTTTCCGCAGTCGCCTTTGGCATGTTTGTCTATCTACCTGCCAAAGCCATCTCTCTGGGAACGGTCCAGCGTTTCGTTTCAGTACCTACCATTGCGGATGCCCGGAGATGCTTGGTCGTCAATGCGGTCATGGTTTCCGGAATCTGCCTGTTATTCTTTCTCATCGGGACGACGCTATTCGCTTTCTACCACCAGCCAGGCGCAAGCGGTTTTCCGACTTCGATAACCCCGGATCGTCAGGATCAGCTTTTACCGCTCTTCGTGGTCACTGAAATCCCGCGATTTGGGTTAGCCGGTTTACTTATCGCCGGTCTGTTTGCAGCTGCGATGAGCAGCATCGACAGTGGCATCAATTGCTTAACTTTAACCATTACCATCGATTGGATGTCAGGACGTCATCCCGGCGTGAAGTTTAGTCGATGGCTGTGTGTCGGATTTGGACTGCTCACCATTGCAGCCTCATTATTGGTCCCAGTGTTTGGAAAAAACGTATTCGACATCATCATTAAAATTAGCGGTGCGCTCTTCGGCCCGATGCTCGGCCTGTTCCTGCTGGCGATGTTGTCTAAGCGAGCGAACAGCCGCGGTGCATGGATCGGGTTTGTCGCCGGAGCAATCGTGCTGACAGCCGTTTGGTACGGGACCAATGTTTCGCACTGGTGGTACGGTGCCTTTACCTGTGTGCCGACGTTGGTCGTGGGGTGGATCAGCAGTTTGATGTTCCCGTCTTCTGTCGACCCTGAAACGGTCAGCGCGAAAACGTAACCTGAAACCCTCGCCCACCCTGCTATCACCCAATCTGAAATCGCTGGTGGTCGATCGCACGTCGGTCGAACGTGCCCAGCCCCAAAATTCCCGCCAACGGCACATGCTGTGGTTGGCGGATGTGGTATCTCTCAGATCCGTCGCGCCCCTGGAGCTCTGCCTGAATTCCTGACTGGGCGTCTGTCCCCATCCGGGCCACGCTAGGCCAACCTTCCTGGGCGCGTTGCGCGTCAAGGATCTCCCAACCGATGTGATCCAAGGCAACCGGGTCGGTCGCAAACAACAGGGATTTGTATTCCCAAGTGGCGAAGGTAGAGCTCCAACTGCCAGGTCCGCCTTCGTACGTACCGACCAAACCGTCAAGTATCTGTAGGACACATTTCTCGCGTATGGGCGGCAACGAACAAACGGCAGGAATGAAAGTCTGGCAATGATTCAATCTCATGGGAACGTCATTCCCCACGTGACTACGCGCTACGTTATTGTGAAATCCATGGGACATGTTTTTCAAGGCAAGCGTGACACCGGCCGACCGATGGTCCTTCACTACCGGAATCGAAATGACCTTATCTACTTTTTGGGTGACAATCTTGGACAAGTGCGAGCGGAATCGGCGGTCGTCCTCCGGATCGTGAATCGTCCGCGGTTGGCAAAACGGTAGCTCCCGAAAAACGTCGCGATCGTATCCGGCTACATTTTTTTGGCGGCTTTCACCGCGCACCTGGCCATCGATTTCTAATTGCGCAAGATCGAAACTGGCGGAACAGCATTCCCAGTGGACCCCCTCGGGCAAAATCAGGTTATAGCCAGCCGCCAAAAAGTCGTCGCGATAGCGCTCCGTCACCAAAATGTCGGATAGGTTCACCCCCGCGGCCGTCAGACCGTCGATCACTTCCAGAACGACTTCATAGCTGGAAATCGAACCAGGTCTTTGGAGATCGACGACACATCCGGGATCACTTCTCACTCGCCCCGGCTTGAGGTCTTTTCCGACCGGCACTACTTTGATGGCGACACGATCCCCTCTTTGGAACAAATAACGCCACGCATCGACTGGAGTCTCGGCATCGGGAACAAGCTGTTCCATTCCGTAATCGATCATCGACTTGACCGCGTCCCGACTCCGCACACCCGCCGCCACGGACCCGTTGTGTGACACTTCAATGACGCGTCCCGGAAATGGGCCAGGCATGGCTGTCGCATCTGACGCGGCCACAAACGGTGATTGAGCGTACTGCTTTTTCGAATGGCGTCCGAGATAGTCGGAATTACCGCACCCAGCAACGCCGCTCGCGAGGGTACTTGCCGCGACACCGCCCAGAAAAGTCCGACGACAAACAGGGGCGCTAGACTCAGAAGACGGTGAATGTTTAGGACATGGTTTCGTCATGAATAGCTCCGTCGAAAACCAACGCTTTGTCTCAAACGTCTGTTCAAGTGGAGAACGTCAATCTAACACGTCGGGGCACGTTGCTTGGGAAACAACGCTTCCTTCATTTATACCATGCGGCGGGCACCCTCGTTAGGATGCCAAATCTCAATTGGCACAACAAACAGCATAGCACCCGTAGCGACTCGTAGTTTTCACCCGAGAATATCCTCGGTGTCACGAAACCCTATGTTCGTGGCGTTCAGGCCAAAGATATCCCAGTGAATGGTTGCTTCTCGACAACTTGCAGAGTAGAACTACTCAAACTGAGCTGTTTTTCCCTTACCACCTAGCGATGCATTCACGAAATAGCCCCCACAAATTCATCTCGTGGGGGAATCAGGTTCCTAGCGAAAGCGACCCGTTTCCACACCTTTACAAGACAGGATTTTCAGGTGCGCCTTCCCGCCGACCAACCTGATCCATCTACGGTATAAAACAGTAAAGGCTCCTAGGCAATTCGGAGTTACATCTCGTCATTGAACCCGCGGTCGATGCTTAGGAGTAATCATGAAGTCGCACCAAATGATCCCGATTCTGACGGCGATTGCAGGTATGTTTCTTTCCAATGCCTCCGGAGCTGTCCGTTTGAGGGTCGTCGAACCGATCTTGCAAAGTAGCTTTGTCGACAGCGCCCCCGAGGGCTGGGAGGTCCAAGGAGACTGGGCCTTCGGAAACGACGGTGCCAAAAGCCAAACCAGCGCTCAGGCAACATCAAAGCAGCCACTGCCTGAAAGCTGCATGGTCGAAATGATCGTCGCTCTGCCGGAACCTAATGAGAACACAAGCACCAGCCCCGTTGCAATGCTTCGCATTGGCCAGCTCACTTCTGCGGAACCATCGGGGAAAGATCTTGTTCTGACCATTCGTGCTGCAAACGAAGGTTACCATGCAACCCTCGCAGTCGGTGATAAGAAGACGAAACCAATCAACGTATCATGGCTGGAAGCAGCATCCGCCACGGAGTTAGGGACGGAGGGGACTGTCTCTGTATTGGTGTCGCTCGGTGCTGGACGTTACCGCATGTTGATCAATGGATCACAGGAGGCTTTGATTCTCGATGACAACCTCGTCGCTCGCCATCTGCGAATCACTGCTGGCGATCGCCTCCTGCTGCGCACGGTACGCATCCGCGAAGGACTTCCAGGCCGTTATGTTCCTGTGAGCGGCGCCAGCCTGGGAATCAAGAATCAAGCCGTTTCACGTGAGCCGGTTAAACTGCCACTTCGGACCACACCGGCCTTGGTCCAAATGGATTGCGACGGGGTGCCGATGATAGCGCAACTTGGCGAAGCAGGAGAGCTGTTGACCCTGGATGTCGGCCAAGAGGATTTTCAACCTGCCGCAAAGTTTCGCCGAGGTAAGCCTTGGGGTACAGGATTCTTAACTGGCACGGTACCTGCCAGACCCTATTCGCATGCTTACCTACTGTTACATGTATCAAACGAGGGCGTGGATCAGGTTCCAGCCATGGGCTTTGGACCTCGAACCGTCAACATGGCCGACGTTAGAAATATCCATTTGATCGACCAGGAACGGCCGAACGACGAAGGTGTGACCGTGACTGCAGTCCGCGAACTGGGGGCTGACTGGTACTTGGCACGTGTTGCCTTGAACTCAGCGGCGATGCATTGGCTGACACACAATCCCGCGAACGGGGAGCTCTGGCCAGCAGAGGCAGGTGTCCGTCTACCATTTCACATGGGTCGTCCGTTGCAAAATTGGTTCCGTCTGCGACACTCTGTTTCCCCCCCGCAACATGATGGACCAAAATCAGCGTTGCGCGTGGCAGCCATTACTTTCGCCGAGCTCCCCGTCACTTTGACGGTACGAGGCAACGGACTCGGCAATGTCTATTGTGAACCCGAACAACCTGAACTTGCAGGAATCCTAACGAATCTTACAACTCAACCGGTCAACCTCAGGGTGACAACGGATTGGATTGCATACGAAGGAGAAGCTGTAAGGAAAACGGAGTCACTGGACCTGGCGGGCGGCGCTAAAGCAGAAATCCCGACGTTGGGGACTTTGAGGTTGGACCGAGGGCACTACAAGGTGCGAGTCATTGCGGATGCTGGCGATTTGGGAAAATCCGAGTGGCGAACGAATGTGGCCTTATTGGCTCCCGATACGCGTAAGAAGGAAAACCCACGCTTCGGCTGTTGGCCGCGACTCTCTGGAGATCAGGCAGCCGCCGAACAAAGAAGCTATCTCTTTGAGAAGGCGGGGGTTGATTTTGAACGTGGCAAACACACCTACACACACCGCTTGTTTGGGATTCGCAACAATCAGCAAATCGCCACCAAGGCTATTGCCGAAGAAATCGTCAATGGGATTGGCCCAGACATTCGCATCCTGATGTTCGGTTGGGAGAGAGCTTGGAGCTCCCAGCACACTCACAAACTTCCGGCGGTCGTCACCGACGGCAAGCCGGAAGTACTCTCACCGGAAATCAGCAATAAGGCAGACAATGTCGCCCAAGAACTCAAGCTGCTTTCGGCAGCCCTCCGCCGCCTCAGGCCCGACGTAAAAATATCTCTGGGCAATACCGCCGTGAATTGGGTCGTTCCTCTATTGGAACGTGGGATTCAATATGGTGAGCACTTCGACTATTTCGGCACCGAGGAAGGCCTTTACACTCAGTGCCCCGAAAGGCCCTGCAATTTCTACGGCAACATCAACTGGTGGGCGAGAGCCATTTGCGAACACTTTGGCTTTCACGATGTGCCTTTGTTCCATTCAGAATCCATTTACTTTTCGACCGGTCCGGGGTTTTCGAGAATCTCTGAGCGTGAGCAGGCAGCGTGGTATGTTCGCACCCACCTGATTGGACTAGCCTACGATTCGATCTATGGCCTGTCAGGAGCGATGGTCGACTCGAGCGCCGCCTACCTGTATACGATTTGGGGGATGCCAGGCTACTGCAACCAGGCGCCCGAGTGCAGTCCCAAGCTGAGTTACGTTGCCTATGCCACCATGACGCAGCTACTGGACGGTGCCAGCTATGAAGGCCATTTGAATACCGACACGCCGAGTGTTTATGCCCTGAGCTTCCAGCAGCCTGATGGCCAGTCATTGTACGCCCTGTGGAATTTACGTGGCGAAAGGAAGGTAAGGTTAAGATTGACTTCGGGAGGCAACCCCACGGTCGTTGACGCCCTGAATCGGCCACTGCCAGTGTCTACAAACAGCAAGGAACTCTCATTGACACTTTCGGAATTGCCGACCTACGTCCGCGGAATACAAATCGAGGGAATTGAACCCGGCATCAATATTCCTCAGCAATGGTCCGGCCGCTGGAAGCAGCTGGCCTCGTTACCCGATCCATCGACTTGGAACATGGATGGCCAGGATGGCACCGACAAGTTTATGATCAGCGCTGCACCAGAGTTAATGGCTCCCAAGGCCAGCGCTGCTGATGCGCTGAGCATTCGACTCAGTCAACGAGACGACGGACGGCATGGCATTTTACATCGCCACCTGCGACTGGCGATCGATCCCGCAGAAACCATCGAGATCCCCACGGGTACGACCAGGCTAGGACTGTGGGTCTATGGCAACAGCACTTGGGCCGAAATCAGATTCCGCGTCCGCGATCGCAACGGAGAGGAGTACGTCCCTTTGAAAGACAATGTCGGCAGCATCATGACCGACAATTTCGATGGCTGGCGGTTCTTGTCGACTCCGTATCTACACAAGTTCGGCACGGACATTTCCGACGGCGGACACCAGGTGGTAGGCCTCGAGATCGCCATGCCGGAAAAACAGGTCTATGTTGATGAGTTGATATCCACGATCAGACCGTGGATAGCTGTCTCGGGGATCTACATTTCGGACCACCAAGACATCCCGATCAACTATCTGCCGTGGTAAGTCACGCGCTATCACCATCGGACGCTACCGCCTGGCGACGGTAGCAATCAGTTATCTCACTGGCCAGCTCCAACCCATTCTTCCTCATCAACTTGCGCCCATTCCGTACTTCTAAGGGCCAGTATTCAATCTAGCCAATTAGAACCATTTTGGTTTAAAATTAAGTGTTGTATCCATATACTATGCCAGGATGAACGCACTAGGTTCTGTTTTAAAACAGAGCCTAACCACATACGCCAAATGGCATCTCCGAACGATCGAGTCTTGGGAAGACCGAGAATGCGTACCTTGAACCTCATGGTTGTCACTGGATTGATCGCTGGGACAGCAACCCTCGTATCTGCGGGTGACTCTGGTACGGACCACTTTGAGGCGAAAGTGCGTCCAGTGCTCGTCGAGCACTGTTCGAAATGTCATGGAGCTGAACAAGACACAAACGGTTTACGTTTGGATTCACGCCAAGCAATGCTCTCGGGCGGTGACCGTGGCCCTGCGATCGTGCCGGGAGCACCGCAAGAGAGCTTGTTGGTCCAGGCGATTCATTACCAAAACAAAGATCTGCAGATGCCACCCCACGAACAGCTACCAGAACATGTGATTGCCGATATCGTGGCCTGGATACAGCAAGGAGCGGTTTGGCCCCAGCTCACTGCCTCGGCAGATCAAAGCGAATCTTCTAAAGGCCGCCACTGGGCATTTCAACCAGTCGAATCGGTCAGTCCACCCGTGGACACCAGCGAGTGGTCGGAGCACCCCATCGACCAGTTTATCATCGCCAAAATCCGCCAGGAGGGTTTGGTTCCAGGTCAGGTGGCGGACAAACGGACGTTGGTTCGTCGTATCTATTTAGACCTGATTGGATTGGCTCCAACACCAGCGCAGACAGATGCTTTTCTCCACGACACATCGCCAGACGCGCTCGACAAACTGATCTCGCGATTGTTAGCCTCACCCCATTATGGAGAACGCTGGGGTCGGCACTGGATGGATGTCATTCGCTATTCTGACACGTCCGGCGACAGCTCCGATTGTCCGGTCCCCGAGATGTTTCGTTTTCGTGACTACGTGATTGATGCGATCAACGAAGACAAATCGTATGACCGTTTTCTGCACGAGCAATTGGCCGGTGACCAGTTGGCCGACCAAAACCCGCACCTGCCGAGGGCCGAGCCGGTGATCGCAACCGGTTTCATCGCCTTGGCAAAACGATTTGGTACCAGACCGTACCAATACCGTCACTTGGAAATCGAAGACATGATCGACTGCATGGGGCGAGCACTGGTGGGGCTTACCATGCGGTGTGCCCGCTGTCACGACCACAAGTTCGATCCGATGACCAACGAGGATTATTACGCCTTGTACGGCATCTTTGACAGCAGTTTGTATTCATTCAGCGGCTCGGAGGCGACCAAGGTTCGACAAAACCTGGTTTCTCTGTTGTATCCCCAAAAGGAATTCCTGCAGCGCAGGGGAGAGTATGACAAAAAGCACGCCGAGTTGAACCGCAACATCAGGAACATTGAGCAAGAGGATCCCTTGGCCAAGCAGGTGACGGAGCTCAATGCCAAAATTGACGACCTGAACAAGAAAGTTGAGGAGCTGAAGAAATCGGCTCAGGACACGACCCAACTGGCGGAGCAATTGCAACCACTAACCGCCGAGCGCGATGAGATAAACACGCAGCTGCAGCAGAAACTCAAAGAGCCACGCAATCGATTGGCACAATTTCAACAGGAGAATCGCCCCTTAGTGAACATGGTGGCCTTCGCCGCCACCGAGGGTGAAGCGAAAGACGCCCAGGTGCATTTACAGGGCGACCACAAGAATCTGGGTGAAGTCGTTCAACGGGACATTCCGAGGTTCCTTTCCGGGGGAACATCGTTGGAGATCCCCGAGGGTACCAGCGGGCGTTTGCAGTTTGCCCAATGGCTGACCGATCGGAATAATCCATTAACAGCCCGTGTGATGATTAACCGGATCTGGCATTATCATTTTGGCAAGGGGATTGTCGGTACGCCGTCCGATTTTGGACTTCGTGGCGAGCCACCGACGCATCCCGAACTGCTGGACTGGTTGGCCGGCCAGTTCGTCGATCAAGGTTGGTCGATCAAGGCCATGCATCGTCTGCTGATGCGATCGAAAGCCTATCGGCTCACCAGCCGACATGTTGCTGAGAACGCGGAAGTGGATCCTGACAATAAGTTGTACTGGCGTTACGATCGACGCCGGTTGGATGCCGAAACCATTCGCGACTGCATGCTCGCCGCCAGCGGGAACTTGCGACACGACCGTCCAACCGCCCATCCGTTTCCGCCCCAGCATCAATGGAGGTTTACTCAGCACGCCCCCTTTAAAGCTGTCTATCAATCGCGCCACCGTTCGGTCTACCTGATGACCCAACGGGTGCAGCGCCATCCATTCCTGGGAATCTTCGACGGAGCGGACACAAATGTTTCGACGGACAAGCGAACGCAGTCGATCATTCCTCAACAGGCCTTGTACTTGATGAATAACCCGTTTGTTCGTGAGCAAGCCAGGGGCTTCGCACAGCGTCTGATAACGGCGTCTGAGTCGACGGAACAACGGATTGAACAGGCGCACCGTGTAGCTTGGGGCAGGTCGGCCCACGAGCCCGAAATAGAAAAGGGACGACGATATATCGAAACCTATAAAAAACAGCTCGAGGCGGACGGGGCAAAACCGACCGAGATCGATCAAGAAGCCTGGACGAGCTTCGCACGAATTATGTTCATGTCGAATGAGTTTCTGTGCGTTGAGTGATACGCCTGCGGGAGCATGATACGATGAACGAAAACTTACAAAGTACGCGACGTCGATTCCTCCAGTCTACAGGACTCGGAATGGCTGCCGGTGCCGGCGGGTTACGTCAGGCCGTCGCGTTAGCGACGCAAGCAGGGGACGGCGGTCTGCTGGCACCTCGGCTCGCGCACCACACACCACGGGCAAAACGGATCATCATGCTGTTTTTCACCGGTGGTTTTTCGCAAGTGGATACCTTCGACTACAAACCCGAGCTGCAGGCCAACCACGAAAAAAAGGTGCCTGCCGAAGAGCTGTTCTATAAATTTGAAGGAAAACTGCTGGCGTCACCGTTCCGATTCGAGCAGGTCGGCGAATGCGGTATGACGATCAGCGAGTTGTTCCCGCATCTGAAAACCGTCGCCGACGATCTGTGCGTGATTCGATCGTTACACACCGACATCCTGGAGCACACCGAGGCCACCTTGGCCATGCACACCGGTTCGGGTACCTTCACCATGCCCGGCCTCGGTTCGTGGATCAGCTATGGGTTGGGAACGTTCAATCAGAATCTGCCGTCCCATGTGGTCCTTTGCAAGCACACACCCTATGCGCGATCGCAGAACTGGGATAACGGATTCTTGCCTCCGCAACACCAGGGGGTCCGGATCATTCCGGGCAACTCACCGGTCCCAAATATCCAGTCGGCCTCTCGCTCGATCAAACTGCACGAATTAGAACAACTGATGTTGCGCGACATCAATGAGGCGCATGCTCGCTTGCGTCCGGAAGACCTACAGCTGCAAGCACGAACCGATACTTTCAGCACAGCTCAAGGCATGATGCGCGAGGCACCTGAGTTGTTCGACTTATCCAGTGAGTCCAGCGAAACATTGAAAATGTACGGAATTTCGCCAAAGGACAATCAGTCATTCGGTTTTCAATGCCTGGTGGCGCGGCGGATGACCGAACGTGGCGTGCGGGTGATTGAAGTGGTTGATTCCGGTTCTGCCCGTGCCAACTGGGATGCCCATGGCAACATTCACGACCATCGTCGGAATGCCAAATGGGTAGATCAGGGGACGACCGCTTTGATCCGCGATCTGAAGCAGCGAGGATTGTTCGAGGATACGTTGGTGATGATTTGTACCGAATTCGGGCGAACGCCATGGTACCAGGACAAAGCGAAAAACCCCGGGCGCAACCACTGGCATCGCGCGTTCACTTGTTTGCTGGTTGGTGCCGGAGTCAAAAGCGGAATGACGTACGGCGAAACGAACGAGTGGGGATCCGAGGTCGCCAGTGATCCATGCCATGTTCACGATTATCATGCCACGATCCTGCATCTTCTGGGGCTCGATCACACCGCGCTCACCTACCGCTATTCCGGCCGTGATTTTCGCTTGACGGACGTCTACGGAAATGTCGTGCAAAAAATCCTGTCGTGACGGTCGCGACCGACCAGACGATTCAAGATCTACATGCGAACCGTATCGCTCTACTCACAGGCACTTACGTCAGTTTCCGACGAATCTTGGAGGTGAATATTAGGCGCCTCAACGGTTTTGTGCAACGATCCCTGACCTCCATCGCCAGCCCCATATTTGAGCTATCCCCCGGCAATCGGCATATTAAACGCAATTTTTCTCGACTGTGTTAGTTGACCAGTTTACGGCGGGCATGATAGACTTGTCTTACGCTATAATGCGTTAATTATGCCATTCGCGAAGACAATTTTCAGAACGTTTCTGGAACTCGTGAACGGTTACACTGTTTGTACTTTCTTTTTAGGGGAGCCAATGTTGAGTAGGATTCGCTTTTCTTTACGTGCCGCTTCGGGCATTATGTTAATCTCTGCAGCTATGGTGGCGTTTTCATGTACCAGCACACACGCCTTGGACGTCTGGGATCTGAGAACCGACTACTCTCTCACCGGTTCGCCGACAGCTGAAGAAGCAGACGGAATCGGCCCCGACGGAGCCTGGTCGTATCATGTAGACAGCGGCTCGGA
>JAKVBZ010000111.1 GCA_022448645.1 Pirellulaceae bacterium | reverse complement strand
ACCCCGCGCAAGACGACATACTCCCGCAAATCAAACAGATATCGCTCTTCGTCCGTCATCGACATATCAACTTCTACCACCTCGTCCCAGGCCCATCGGCTTGTGCTCGTTCTTACGCCGTCCTTAGGAAAACTTACCCCTCGAAGTAACTCCAAGCGATCAGGATACCTGCTCCGCGCAGGGCATGCCATCAACGATTTGCTTTGTCGCGTGAGGGGTTTAAATCAACCGCCGGCGCACTTTGCAGGGCTTGTTTTCTTAACCTTCTCCGACTCTGATAGAACCCTGCCTACACAGCAAATCACTTGCTTACACAGAGCCATCTTGCCCCTGAATCTTGGCTGCATCGGGAATGGAGATTAAAGTTGCATAAAGAAAAACAGCAAAACGCCTTTCGTGAATGGAATCGTCGACAGTTTTTTGGCACCGGCGCGACGTTGACAGCATCAGCGGCAGTTGCGACCGGCACAACGCTGGCAGCACCAGGGACCAGTGTGGGTTCCCAGCACCGTCCCGGTAAACAACCGTTAGCCCAAGATTATACGGTTGTCACCAAACAGCCGACCAAAGAGCATTTCGTTACGTTGCCGGGGATGGTTGTCCTTGACGATGGCACCCTGTTCGCGACGGTGCCGTTTGAGGAGTGGAAAGACAAGGGAGTCCTTCGCAATAAACGTAGTTTACGCCGTCTTGTAGGAGGCCAGACTCATACTTTTCGCAGCCACGACCAAGGGATGACTTGGGAACCGCTCCAAACGATGGCATTCAGTGAAGTCGCTCCGTTCGTCTACAATGACAACATTTACATGTTTCTAGGCGATAAAAACCCTCTACTCATTCGGAGTGATGATGCGGGGAGTACTTGGTCACGTCCGGTACAGCTGTTCGAGGGTCTGGAACTCGATTTCAGCCCCAACGTGCAATATGGTGAAGTTGTCAAGGACGGTTTTCGTTACTTTTCCCGAGGGTATCGTACCAGTGTCGTGGCGGCCGATCTGTCACAGGACTTAATGAACCCAACAGCCTGGCGGGTCTCCAACGTGCTGCAATTTCCAGGCGCTCCAAAACGACTGCGGAGCAACCTCTATCCGCCTGACAAAAACATTTGGCCAGTGCAATGGCCTGGCGACCTGTGGCTCGAACCAAACGTTGTGAACGTGAACGGTCAGTTGCGCGTCCTGCTACGCTCCATCATTGATGAATACGCAACTGCAAACATTTGCGCAGTATGTGACCTGACAGACGACGGTCGAGACATCCAGTTGGAATTCACGCAGTTTGCTGCTCTGCCGGGTGGGCAGAACAAATTCTTTATACTGCATGACGAACCAAGTCAGCTTTTCTGGATGCTATCTAATATCCCCACTGACTCTCAGGGATATTTCTACAAGAGAGACGAGTTACTCAAGATTGGTTTCCACGGTGGACCAGGCAATGAGCGACGCATTCTGATGCTACATTACAGCCGAGATGCACTCAACTGGTTTTCGGCCGGATGTGCAGCCAAGTGGGATAGCCCACTCCAATCCTTCATGTATCCGACAGCGGTGGTTAATGAAGACGACATCGTCTTCATCTCGCGGACCTCAAAAAATGGCCAAAATCAACACGATGCCGACTTGGCCACATTCCACAGAATCAAAAATTTTCGTTCGCTAGCCATGGATCTGTCTCCAACAATACCCGCCGGACCCAATGTGTAAGGCAGATGTTTTCGCAGGGCCCAAAAGAGTCATACCATGCCATTCCAATCCAGCCGAAGTTCACTCTGTTTGTTTACCGTTTTCGTCTGTTTTTCCCTAGTCAGTGTCGCGGTTGGCGACGTCGTCATTGAAGGTCGTCATACCACGACAACAGACACCCAACAATTCGATACGTATCGCGAATTACCCATCACCAGTATCGAACCCACTGGTTGGCTTCGGGTCATGCTGCAACATCAGCGATCTGGACTAACGGGATTCTTAGACAAATGTTCCGGCTGGCCATTCAACACCGATTTCTGGCTTGCCCCTTTCCCCGAAAAAGAAAGTTTCAGCCATCAATGTGTGTCCGCGATGTGGATCGACGGGATGCTCCGCTGTGGTTACCTGTTGCAAGATTCCTTCCTGATTAACAAAGCCAGAAAGTATATCGAATACACGCTGGCTCACCCGGCAGAGAACGGCATCTTAGGCCCCAACTGGAACGATTGGGCGGAGATTGGCAATGCGCACCAGAGCGCCTGGCGCTACAATCAATATCATTTCTTCCACGTACTCATGACCGAGTACTCGGCAACAAAGGGCCAACATATCCTGGATGCCATGCGCCGTCACTATGCAGCGGTGCCCCCAAGACAACATGCCGTCCACCAAGGTGTCGGCAACATCGAAGAACTTTGCTGGCTTTACAAAGTGACCGGCGACAAACAGATGCTAGAGCTGGCGTTGGAGGCATGGGAATGCTGCAATGACACAAAGTATTCTCGTTATCGAAACTTTGACCTCCCACTGGAGGTTCTGCTGTCGGACAAAAAAGCAACAGCACATGGACTGACCTATTTCGACGGCCTCCGCGCTCCCGCACTGATCTATCGTTGCACCGGACGTCAACAGCTTCTGGATGCGGCGAAACATGGCTTCGAAAAAGTGGATCGTGACCACATGCTGATCGATGGCTGCCCCAGTAGTAACGAGTGTCTAGCCGGCAAGAACCCTCGCGTCCTTCACGAAACCTGCGTGACCACTGCTTATTCCTGGTGTGCCAGCTACATGCTCGCTATCACAGGCGATGCGCATTGGGGGGACAGGATTGAGCGGATTGTCTTCAATGCGGGAATGGGATCGATCACCAAGGACTTTAAAGCATTGCAATACTACTCCAGCCCCAATCAAGTTGTGGTGACAAACAAATCGAGTCACAACCATCAAGCAGGCCGCGAGCGGATGCAATACAGGCCAGGCCACGGAACTCAGTGCTGCACCGGCAGCGTGAACCGATTCATCCCCAACTACGTGTCGCGATCGTGGCTACAAGCCTCCCACGGTGGGTTGGTGGCTGCTCTCTACGGTCCTAGTGTGGTACATGCTCAAGTTGGTGAACATTCGGACAAGGTTACCGTCGTCCAAACAACAGACTATCCGTTTTCTGAGCTGGTTGAGTTTGAAATCCAGAGTGACCAGGCCGTACGATTCCCGTTGTGGTTGCGAATCCCCAGCTGGTGCCAGCGAGCGTCACTTTCCCTCAATGGTGAACTTCTGGAGGTGGACACACGGCCTGGAAGTTTCGCTTTGGTTGACCGCGAATTTCACCCCCATGACAAACTGACCCTTTCCTTACCCATGGACTTGAAGCTCTCTTTTTGGCCCGAAGGAGGCCTTGGCATCGAGCGAGGACCTCTTGTTTACTCATTGCTTATCGAAGAAGACCGACAAGTCGACACGGAAGCCGTTCTGAAGTCGTTCGGCTACCAGACCAAACCCACCAATGAGTTTCCTGCCTGGAACATTCAACCGGCCAGCCCCTGGAATTATGCGTTACACGTAAGCTACGATCCCCAAGAGCTGGAAAAGGAAGTGGAAGTTTTGCGCCAGCCGATCGACGAGAATCCCTGGGCAATCGGTGCTTCTCCTATTCGGCTGCTGGTACCAGCCAAACGACTTCCTGACTGGAAACTGGAAGACGGTGTGCGCACGCCTCGATTGCCGGCTCCGGTGTTACCTGCCGATAAGATCGAAAAAATAACGCTTGTTCCACAAGGTACTACCTGCATCCGTTTAACGGTGTTTCCCGACTGCCGTTACAAATGGAGCCGTTGTGCGTGTGATCGGATTTCGGCCGAAGATGGAACGTAGCGCGGCATACCGATGGCATCCATATTTCCAGCCTTATGAGCGTACGCCATCGGACAAACTCCAAGCGATGCCCACACCAGGGAACGATTCCATCGCCACCAAGTCGAAATAATATTGTCATGCATCAGCCGTGGCAGCGAATTGCCACCTTGAGGGACTCACCACGACGGTTGGTTCGCATGTCCATGGCTGCGTTGATCGTCAATCAGTTTTTCTGTCAATGATATTTCGATCTTGGTTTGAAGTTCAGCGTACGATGGATACTTCGAGCCCGGGCAGATTCGATCCAAGTGAACGTCGGCAAATCGTCCCAACACGCAACCATTCTCGTTACACACCATCAAAGACATCTTTCAAAGAGGACTTTCGCCTAGCATGAAAGGAACTACGGTACGGGTCAGTCGGCAACCGGCACATGTTTCAGCGACGCACAGCGAAAGACGCGAGTGTCAACATCATCCCCGTGCAGGTCGATCAACCGAAAACCTGGCGGATGCATCTCCAAGCAGAATTCAGCCGTGTTGGCGAATTGAACTGCAGTGGAAGGCGCGGTGAAGACAGGCACTCCAGCCAGGTCTCCTACATATTCCTGGTGAACATGCCCACAGAAGATCGCTCGTAAATCCGTCGTACTCCCGACCAGCTGCTGTAACGCTTCCACATTCTGCAGGCGAATCCGATCCAACCAGGGACAGCCAATATCGATGGGTGGATGGTGCATGAAAAGCAAAGCGGGCAAATCAGCTGGCTCATGCCATGGAGCGTTCGAATCCGATAGCTGGGCCACTGGCAGACGTCCAGCTGACTTGCCGGGCCAATGAGTATTGACACCGATCAGGCGCCAACCGGATACATCTTCGACGAACGAAACCGGTCCAGTAGAGAGCAGACCCGGAGTGCCCAATACCTGTTGTAAAGCTTGTGGATCGTCGTGATTTCCCGACAGAAATCGTGACCGCTCGAACCAATCACCGACCAGGTCTTTAAGTAACTTATAGCCATCTACGGTTTCTTCGTGGCTTAAGTCCCCTGTCCAGATCACCCGTTCTGGGTCAGGACAAACTTTCCTTGCCAGTTCCAGCGTTTCCTGAAGAGACTCAGCCGTAGGCACATTTTTCAACCGGCCCTCCGGACGACTCATCAAATGGGGATCAGAGATTTGCAGGATCTTCATGAGTCTACGATGTACCCGTCAACCGATAGATTTCTTTGGCGTTGTCGACATAAAGACGGTGCAGCTCGGATGCTGACAGGTGCGACAATAGTTCGTCGACCGTGGCAACCCAACGTGGGTAAGTCGTGGCCAAGGTCGCTACAAACCAGTCTCCTCCAAACATCATGCGATCGACACCGAAACAGTCAACCACATGGCCCACATACGGTTCCAAGTCGGCTGTCGTCCATTGTTGATGATCCGCCTCGGTAACCATCCCAGACAGCTTGCAGTAAACATTCGGGAACCCGGCAAGTTCCCGAATATGAGATTTCCAAGGCTCCGTCAGTCCTTCTCGGATCCCAGGTTTGCCAATGTGATCAAGGATAAAACAAACTCCCTCGCAACAACGCACCAATTCCAAGACATTTGCCAAATGGCGATGGTAGCAACAAATATCAAAACTCAAGTCGTACTGGGGCAACAACCGAACGCCTTCGATAAAAGATGGCTGCAGGCAAAACTCGACATCTTCAATTTCCAGCAATCGGCGAATGCCCTTCACGAGTGGATTACTAGCAAGGCGTTCTAATTGATCGGTCGCGGCACAGCCATCTTCCAACGGCGAACTCGCCACGATTCCCTGGATACGAGGATCGGCTTTCGCTAATTCACTCACCCAATCGGCTTCGCTGATGCGGTCGAACCCATCGCAATTGACTTCGACAAAAACCATCCCCTCCACCTCAACAGCACCACAAGCAGCGCGAAAATCGTCGACCGTAAAATCCCGGTCAAACTCAGGAACCTCTTTGGTCCACGAGTACGAAATGCGTTGTTGGTCAGTGAAGTGAACGTGGGTGTCAATGATCGGAAAATCAGGCATGGTTTGGTGGGAATGCTAGGCTAGGTTCTTCATCCAGTCCGATCCGAGATCGCGCGATCTATTCTCGCAACCTCGTAGGCGCCGCTTTTGCGAACACACGATTTGGTTAAGCTGAAAACACAAAACAACACCGAAGTCCTGGCGATTCCATCCAACAAAACCTGGCGCCACAACAATCTAAAGAATTTCGAGGACACCTTCAAACACTGAGTCCCAGGGCACGCCGCGGGTTGTCGCACATAAGCTGCTGTAGGGTGGCGTCATCAAGCCCCAGTTCTCGCTGAGTCCGCTCCGCCATCAAGGGCATGGTTGAGGCAGAACCCACGAAATGAGTCAGGTCACCTGGATAGCGCGTGACACCCAATTCGTCAACGACGACGGTATTTCCTGCCATTTCGTATTCCCCAGGCCCCAATCCGGCCGCCAAAATTGCGTCGGTCACGAAAAAGGATCTCTCCACTCCAACAGCCCGGAGATAGTTTTTTAGTGCAAAGTACGGCACATGGACTCCGTCTGCAATGAAGCCAAACCACAGGTGTTCGGCCAGAGAAATAGCGCGTTGGACAACATTGTCGTGACGGTGCATTTCGGCAGCGCAACCATTGCCAAGATGGGTAAACATGCTCAGCCCTGCATCGGTGGCTCCCTGCAACTGTTCTAGCTCGGGATCACAATGTCCGGCACTGACCACGACACCTTGATCGGCCAGAAATCTCGTCACACGGAACCCTGGATCTCTTTCGGGGGCCAACGTCACGATTCGAGTCAGATCTCCGGCAGCGGCGAGCAAGCGCTTTGCCATGTCGACGTCGGCCTCGCGCACGGCTGGAACGGGATGAGCACCCACATAGCCAGGGGTTTCGTTAATGAAGGGTCCTTCGATATGGATCCCCATCACTAACTTTCGCACTAACTCATCCTGCTCACAGGCTTCGACCAGCGTACCCAGCCGCCTCGTCATCACATCTTCGTGATCCGTAATGACCGTGGCCAAAATGCCGTCAACACCATGTTTCTCTAAAGCTACACAAGCGTCCCGAATGTCTTCCGGAGTGGCATCTCCGTTGAAGTCGACTCCCATGTAGCCGTTGACCTGGAGGTCAACAAATCCATTTTTCCACGACATAAAGCGCTGATCTTCCTTCAGTTCTGATTTATGAAGTGAGCCGAAGGCTCACAAATGGTACTGGTAATGTAGAAACATCGCTCCATCGCCAAAAAATCTAAAAAGAACGACGCCGAGAACACTCGCGTGGTGCGTGAACGTCTCCGATTGCTTATAATGGCCACCCCAATTTAACAGCCGTGACCTCTTTGTACAACGATGTACGTCTACCGAAAGGGCACCACAGTATGACGCTTCTTCGATCACTTTTCGTCGCCATTCCTTTGTTCCTTACCTTCGGACCGGCAGCGCGCGGCGAAGTAACATTGACACAATCGGATGGTCGCATACGTGTCGACGTGGATGGCGATCTGTTTACGGAATACCACTTCGAAGGCCAACGAAAGCCGATCTTGTATCCGGTCATCGGCCCTCATGGAATCGGAATGACTCGAAATTATCCCATGGTGCCGGACTCAACTGGCGAAGCCCACGATCACCCCCACCACCAGTCCATATGGTTCACCCACGGCAACATCAATGGGGTCGACTTTTGGAGCATTGGAAAAGCAGCTGGGACGGTGCATCACGAAGCTTTCCAGAAGTTAGAGAACGGCGCGCAGCAGGCTGTCCTGGCCAGCACCAATCGTTGGGTCTCGGAGCCCGGCAAATTGATCTGTACCGATTCACGGGAGCTGGTGTTTCTGGTCGACGGAGAAGACAGAAGCGTCGACTGGACCATTACGATTCACGCTTCCGAGGGTGACATCACGTTCGGCGACACGAAGGAAGGGGCCATGGGAATCCGTACCAATCCTCTATTGAGACTAGCAGCGAGTCCTGATCGTGGAGTTCCTTCCGTCACTGGCAAAGCGGTCAATAGTGAAGGGGACGAAGGTAACGCGCTCTGGGGCAAACGAGCTCGTTGGGTCGACTACTGGGGAACTATTCAAAACCACGTCGTAGGAATCGCCATTTTCGACCACCCCGAAAATCCACGTCACCCAACATGGTGGCATGCGCGAACCTATGGTCTGGTCGCCGCCAATCCGTTTGGGATCCATAACTTCGAAAACAAGCCGGCTGGAGTAGGTGATTTCACTCTGCCTTCGGGTCAAAGTCTCACATTTCGCTACCGTTTTGTATTCCACCAGGGGGACGCCGAACAGGCTAACGTCAAGGAACGGTATGACATCTTTGCTGACTCAAGCCAGTAAGGTGTGGGCCGCCACACATGCCCATCAGAGGAACCAACCAGACGGTTTTCTACCGCCATGGTACATGTTAAACTCGCCGACAACTTAGACCTTGCACCGCTCGTCTTTTATCGACCAGCTCAAGAAGCCGACACAGACGGAAAAGACTGGCATCATTGCCGTCTTCGGCTGGACGGCAAACCAAACGCAAACCAAACGCAACACCTAGAGGACCAATACACATGAGACTATGCCGATTCGAACACAACGGTGACGAAGGAGTCGGATTCTATTTTGACAGCCACCTTGTTCCGTTAAATTCCGCGGTAAAAGGTTATTCTGAAGCCACTGGCCAGACGGTGTCTTTACCGTCCAGTCAAAATCTACTCGAATTCCTACCCCCCAACGGGTCTTCGTCCAGTGCGGCCCAACAGGTGTCCGATTGGGTCGGACAACAACCTGCGGACTGGGCCGGTGAATTCGGGTTGGAAACATCTCGTGTGCAGCTACTCATTCCTTTCCCGCGCCCCAACAAGTTGTTCCTGTTGGCCGGCAACTATGCAGCTCATATTGAAGAGGGGGGCCAAAAAGCTGTCGAGCGAGCGGAAACGTTTCCATACGTTTTCATGAAACCACCGACAACAACCCTGCGGAATCCAGGCTTGCCGGTCCCACTCCCCTCCGTAAACCCCAACGCCATCGATTACGAATTAGAATTAGCGGTTGTCATCGGGCGTGAAGCAAAAGGTATCACAGAAGCAGAAGCGTTGGATTATGTTGCTGGATATACAGTCATCAATGACATCTCGGACCGCAAATTCACTCCGAATCCAGGCCGGCGAGAGCGTGAACGCGACAAGTTTTTCGACTGGATGCATGGAAAATGGCACGACGACTTTTGTCCGTGTGGGCCTTGCGTTGTGTCTGCCAACAACGTGTCTGACCCACAAAATCTGGACATGCAACTAGCTGTCAATGGTGACGTCCGACAAGACGCTTCCACCGCCCTTCAGATTTTCCCTGTCGCGGCGGTCATCGAATTCATTTCCAGCTTTGTAACGTTGGAGCCAGGGGACATTATTTCCACCGGGACTCCCGCCGGCGTGGGAAACGCGCGGGGAGTGTACCTACAACCAGGTGATGTCGTGACCGCCACGATCGAAGGCATTGGCACCCTGGAGACGCCGATGGTCGCTCCGGGCGAAGCGTAGAGTAATTTAAATCACAGGATCCGAAACGCCTTAGCAAAAGTATTTGCCATAGAGTATACTTTTCATGGATTCGATTGACAGCAAATTACTTCCTACATTCATTAACAACACTTAGAGTCTCTATCCGAAAACCTGCCCCACCAGTAGCAAGCCGACAACCATTCTACAACCCTCAATCCCCTGGAGACCAAAGCATGTCGTCTCGTCGCTCCGTAACACGCCGTGATTTTGTCAAGACATCGAGCATTGCAGCCGGTGTCGCAACCGTCTCCGGGGGTTGGTTCAGCCAGTTGGCGGCGCAGGAATCCAACTCACCAAATCAAAAACTGAATATCGCCGTGATTGGTACAGCCAATCGCGCCTCCGCCAACATTCATGGGGTCGAAGGCGAAAACATCGTGGCACTATGTGACATCGATCAAAATTATCTCGACAACGCTAAACAACGTTTCACCGCTGCCACCACCTACTCCGACTACCGAGAACTACTGGACGCCGAATCAAAAAACCTGGACGCCGTCGTTGTCAGCACAGCCGATCACCACCACGCACCAGCAACGATTCGCGCGATTCGAGCCGGGTTACACGTTTACTGTGAAAAGCCATTAACTCACACCGTCGAAGAAGCTCGTCTAGTGACCTCAGCTGCTAAGAAACATGGTGTGGCTACACAAATGGGTACCCAAATCCATGCAGGAGAAAACTATCGACGCGTGGTAGAGATCATTCAGTCGGGGGCCATCGGCGACATTCAGGAAGTCCACGTGTGGGTCGGTAAAGGCTGGAGCGGATCAGCGGACCCTACTCTGGTCGGCCAAACGCCACCAGAAAACATGAGTTGGGATCTGTGGCTTGGACCAGCCCCGGAACGACCGTACGTTTCAGGTCGTTATCACCCAGCCAATTGGCGCCGCTATTGGGACTTTGGCGGAGGAAACATGGCCGACATGGCATGTCATTACATGGACCTGCCGTTTTGGGCGTTGAATTTAGGACACCCGGTGTCGTGTGAAGCAGAAGGTCCGCCTGTCGACCCTGACGGTTGTCCAACCGGACTGGTTGTGAAATACGAGTTCCCAGCCCGAAAATCACTCCCTCCCGTCACCCTCACGTGGCACGACGGAGACCGGATCTCCCCTAAAATCGCTGGTGAGCGCGTACCGTCATCTGGCGTGATGTTTGTGGGCAGTCAGGGCAAGATGTTTGCGGCCTACTCAAACTACCGCCTCTTCCCAGCTGACAAGTTCCGTGGATTCGAGCCGCCTGCTCCAACCATTCCGCGCTCTATCGGTCACCACGCAGAATGGATTAAAGCCTGCAAGGATGGCTCGCCAACCACGTGCGACTTTGCTTACTCGGGTGTGCTTGCCGAAACAGTACTGCTCGGAGGCGTTGCCTTTCGTGTGGGAAAACGCTTGGAATGGGACGCCGAGAACCAACGGGCCACCAATTGTCCGGAAGCAGACCAATTCATTCGCAAAGCCTACCGCAGCGGATGGGAAGTTTAGCTCGCCGTTCAAAAAAGGGTCACCCGATGGGCCCAAGTCCAACGTCATCTGCTGTTAGGTCGCAAGCCGTCCCAAAAGGGACGGTGAAACTCCCCTTCAAACCGTGCGGTTTGCGCCGCTCTGTAACAGTACTTCGAAAACCGTATCCATCTTTATCATTCATGGCACAGATACTTCTGAGACGACTCGTTGGGATATCCCTCGTGATGTTCTGTTTCACCGGATGTCCACCAGCCGAAACAAACACCCCAGACGCGGCAGCAACCAACAAACCCACCACGTCGACGCCAGCCAAAGAGGTGGATCCTGAACAAGTCGTGCAGCAGATCCACCAATGTGACGCGAAAACCAAACAAGACTCGAGCGGAAATATCGTGGAAGTCGATTTGCGTCCAGCATCGGCATCCCAGGATCTGTGGCCGGATCTCGCCAAGCTATCTCGTTTGCGTTCGCTAATCCTAGGCGAAGGAACGCTTGACCGAGAAGACTTGGCAGTGATTGCAAACATCACCACGTTACGAAATCTCGATTTAAGACAAAACATGGTCACAGGTCCCGATCTTGCCGCGCTTCAGTCGCTGCAAGACTTACGAGCTTTGCGGCTCTCGGGAAAAACAAATTCAACGTTAGACGGTGGTGGTCTGGAAGCAATATTGCAGCTACCCAAGCTGAAGGTGTTAGCCCTCGACTTTATGTGGGTGGGGACGCCAGAGCTGGAACAACTGCAGGCCTTGTCCAAGATCGAGGAACTTTATTTAGCAGGCACTTTGGTGGACGACGAAGCCCTGCAAGTGATCTCTCAGTTCACGCAATTGAAAAAGCTGCGGATTGCGCAGACCCAAGTGAGCGATGCAGGACTGGCTCATCTAAGCAAGGTCAAGACGCTCGTGTCGCTAGATTTGAGTGAAATCACAACGATTTCCAACATGGGGTTAGAGCACCTATCACCTCTGACACAACTTGTCCGATTGAATCTGTGGCGGGTTCCTGTGAGTGACGCCGGGATCGCACATTTAGCTCCGCTGATTAATTTAGAATGGCTCAACCTCGACAACACGGGATTGACAGACGAGGGGCTCGCATCGTTGAGCCAAATGAAAAAACTAAATTATCTCCATTTGGGGTCGACGTCGGTAACAGATCCGGGACTGGTTCATTTAGAGACGCTGGTTGCCCTGCGCGACCTGAAAGTCACGCGCACGGCGGTGACTAGTGATGGAGTGGCTGCCTTACAGGCCAAACTACCGGATGCTGCAATTCAGCTGAAATATTTAGGAGATGGCGGCGGTTGAACAGATGCCAAGCAGGCAGCTTGGGCAACTGGCCCGAGCCCTCAACGTGGCGTTCATTCGCGCCCAGCACTTCGTGGCATTGGATCCTCGACCCAGGAGTCTCACCCACGCGTCCATTCGTTGGCAACAAATTGCCAGTTCTCTTCGCATGAATAACGCCCAAGAACGGTCACAACAGAGCTCCGATGGAGCCTCCAGGCGTCAATCCATTCAACCATTAGTGGTCGTAGCTTGTGCGATGGCGGCCGGGGTGATTACCGACAGGCATTGGCCACTCACGATGATATGGTGGTGGAGCATCGCTGGCGGAACCTGGTGCGGCTGGTGGTGGGCTCGCCGCCTCTCCTTCAATCGAATTGCTGCTCTGGCATTGTTGCTCTCGGTATTTGCAGCGACAGCCGGCTGGCACCACTGGCATTGGTATCTATTTTCGTCAGACAATCTAGGCTTGGTGGCCCGCGAGGCAAGTCAACCCGTCGTCGTCGAAGCAGTTGCGACCAATAGTCCTCGTCACGTTCCCGCGCCTAAGCCGAATCCTTTGCACCCCGTGTCACAGGGAGAGGAAACACGAATACAAGTTGATATCGTTGCGTTGCGTGACGGTATGCGGTGGCGCACGGCGTCTGGTCGAGCGCAGCTGTTCGTGGACGGACAATTACCCGGGATCCGAACTGGCGATCGTCTTCGAATCCAAGCTCAGCTTCTGAAGCCAAGGCCGGGGCTGAATCCTGGCTCGTTCGATTTGTGGTCCCATCAGCGTTCCGATCGCATTTTATGCCGCCTGTACGCAAATTTCCCCGACTGTGTTCAGGTGGTGAAGCGCAAGAAGACAAACGGCGTCGTTCCTACCATACAGAATCTCCGGTCCTACTGCAGCAAGATGTTGTGGAACGAACTGCAGCACGAACGTCGCGGTTTAGCTGCTGCCGTGCTGCTAGGAGCCCGCGAACAGGTGGACCGAGAACGCGTCGAAGACTTTGTGGTCACGGGTACCATTCACCTATTCGCCATCTCGGGATTGCACGTCGGGATGATGGCAGGCGGACTGTTCCTCGTCATGCGTTTGGGGCTGTTGCCCAAATGGGTTTCGCTGCTGACTGTCGTGGCCTGCATTAGCATGTACGCATTGCTTACAGACGCCCGACCACCGGTGATACGAGCCTCATTACTGGTCGCCTTACTTTGCTTTTCGATGTTAGCCAAACGCCGATTCTCAGCACACAATGCTTTGGCAGCTGCGGCGATATTGGTCATGTTACTCAACCCGGCAGATCTGTTTCGGACGGGAGTTCAATTGTCGTTTCTGGCAGTCCTGGGTTTATCTTGGTGCAGCTCGTGGTGGACACGTTCAACACCCGCCGACCCACTGGATAAGTTAATCGAAGAATCCTATCCCCAACTTTGGGTTTGGTCCCGACAAAGACTCAAGGTTTTAGTTCGTTGCGTCGCTACGACGACCGCCATTTGGCTGCTCGCGTTACCCCTTGTGATGGACCGTTTTCATATCTTTTCGCCGGTCGCCATCGGGCTGAACATGGTGTTGTGGATCCCCATGTCTTTGACGTTATTTTCTGGTTTTGGCTTACTCGTAACAGGCTGGCTGTTTCCCTGGCTGGCGAATATCTTCGCCTGGGTTTGCGACTGGAATCTGTGGATACTGGAATCGTGCGTTCGGTCGGCGAGGAACATCCCAGGTAGCCATCTGTGGGTGGCTGGACCATCTGATTGGTGGCTGTGGGGTTTTTACGGCGGCTTAGGATGCTTGGCTTTATTTCCTCAAATCCGTCCACCGATCCGGTGGTGTTGCGCACTCTTGTCCATATGGCTTGGTGTCGGCTTTGTGTCGTCATGGCAAAACCAATCTTCTCAACAAGACACACTTCGTTGTACCTTTGTCAGTGTCGGCCACGGTACATCTGCAGTTTTGGAATTACCGTCTGGCAAAACATTGCTCTACGATGCTGGCACTTTAGGGGCGCCCATCGCGGGAACTCGATCGATCTCAGCCTATCTTTGGTCGCAAGGCATTCATCATTTGGACGCCGTAGTTTTGTCGCACGCCGATATAGACCACTACAATGCTCTGCCTGATTTGCTCAAACGTTTTGATGTCGGAGCCGTCTATTATTCTCCGTTGATGTTTTCCGGAAAGGGCGTTGCCCTAGAGCCACTCAGACAGGCGGTGGACGAGGCCGGGTCGTTTAAAGCTGAGATTCACCAAGGCCACACGTTAGCCACGACTGAAGGAGTAAAGATCGAAATCCTCCACCCACCTGCTGGGGGAGTCGGAGGTTCGGACAATGCTAACAGCATTGTGTTGGACGTATCTTACCAAGGAAAGTCAATCCTCTTACCCGGAGACTTGGAGCCGCCGGGCATGAAGTCGGTCACGAGCGAAACTCCTCGTCGCTTTGACTTAGTGATGGCACCTCATCACGGGAGCATTCACAGTGATCCGGAGAAATTCGCCAAGTGGACTAATCCCAAATGGGTCGTCATCAGCAGCGGGCACGGCCACGACATTAGCCAGGTCGAGCGTGTCTACCGCAATCAGGGCG
>JAKVBZ010000110.1 GCA_022448645.1 Pirellulaceae bacterium | reverse complement strand
CACCGTTTGTCTTGGCGAGGGTTGGGGAACCTTGTGAATCACCGTCGTTATAGAAAATCCATTCACCAAAATCTCCATACACCGGCGATGCGCTATCTGGCCTCGTTCCTCCTTCGGCACCACCAAAGTCCGCGTAAAACGGATGAGCAGCCGTCGTCGTATAATCTGGTTTGACAACTCCGACGCCAGGTGTAACGGTCATATTTACCGCGGCAAAGTCTTGTGTTTGGGAAGGCAACATCCGAGTGACCAGCGTAAGCGTGTCGTTGACAGCAACCTCTACATTGGCAAGGTAGATCGGCATCTGGTTGGTGTCCACATTGCCGAGCGGACGATCAAAGATACCCCCATCGGCGATGACCTCGTTATTATGGCGAACTTCATAGCCTTGGGCTCGTGGGTTGCCCTCGGAGTGGGCCGTTTGAACCAAGCGAAATGCGCTCGCATCAATATGGACCGGGCCAGCGATCGGAGAGGTCCATTGGTAAGCCAGTCCAATTCCATCGATGCCGCTCGGCTCGTGGCCACCGACAGCAGCACCTAGACTTGGCGGACCGTTGTTGCTAATTAACGGTACTCCGTTTGTGCAACATGGAAGTTCCCATGCCGGATTGCCACCAATAACAGCCTGCGATGGATTCAGCACATCCATCGCGGCAAAATTATCAGCAGCATCAATGACTCCCCATGACCACTGAGCGCCACTACCTACGGTGACTGGATTGTTCGTTAGAGAAAAGTCGGTCGCTAAATCCCACGGTTGACCGGATACATTGTGGGTTGCCACCAACATCGAAGACATCAGAAACAATGCAACTTTACTGAAAGGGAGACAACTTCTATTAACCGCAAATTTCATCTTTCTCATTCTCAAAAAATCCTTTGCAACGTAGACGTAGACTTGAAACGGAGTGAAGTTCCTTGACGCAAGAAGCAGCCCGGCAATCGTCACAAACCATCGCCAAACAGGGCCTTGAGAAAGTCCACCCACGCACTAACATTTCCCCTAGATCTGCCTCTTACATTATGATACAAGCAAAGAGTTTCCGATGTCAACAATTGGGATTATTTTGTTTTTGAGGCGCGTGCGGAGATTTCACATTAGCATTTTTATTCTTAAATCAAATCGACATTTGGCGTCATCCATCGCAAGTTCAAGAGGCGAAACACCGGCAAAACGACACTTGAAACCTCAGAGGACGAGCAAACGTTTCCTGTTTGCCACACACGGCTTTACGCTCGTCGAACTGCTTGTCGTCATCGCCATCATTGCCATTCTTATCGCCCTATTACTGCCAGCGGTTCAAGCGGCCCGAGAAGCAGCTCGGCGGACACAGTGCAGCAATCATTTGAAGCAGTTCGCGTTGGGAATGCACAATTTTCACGATGTGAACGGTCGATTTCCTGCGGGAGGTCGCAATGGTTGGTCGCGCAGAGAAAATCAAATCAGCTATCCTCAACAGCATGGCTGGGATGCCAATGGGGGCACATGGGTGTTGCTGCTATTGCCGTTCATTGAACAGTCCGTGATCTCAGACCAAATTGTTGGGGACTGGGATACTTCGGTCGGGAGAGGTCCTATCGACGACTGGCTGAGTACGCTCCCCAACAAAATGCCGCCTCCTCTGGCAATCGGCCGATGTCCCAGTGACGATTTCGGTAGCCGTAATGAAGCTTGGTTTAACTATTCGGGCAGCATGGGCCCCAGCTGCGCCTTGGGGGGCTGTGGATTTGAACCACACGAACCGTTTTGTGAATTGGCTGACTTTTACCCACGCACTGAATGGGAGCACGAGATCCGCGAATGTCAGCCGAATGTTTCGCACGACTGGCCACTGCACGGGATGTTCAGCCGAATTGGCTGTGCCGTTGTCACGATCGCCAGTGTCGAAGACGGAACGAGCAATACGATCATGCTAGGCGAAAAACTGGTGGCGCACGAAGCCCATTCGCGAGACGTGGCCCCAGTCGTTGGCTGGTGGGCCGGCGTGAACGGCGGGACTTCTCATATCACAACCATCGTTCCGATCAACTATCCCACAGAGAATGTAGCAGGAATTTCTTGTAACTCGGATCCTCAGCGGCACCCGTGGAATTTCAATATTTCGACCGGCATGAAATCCAATCATCCTGGAGGTGTCAATGTAGCTCTGGCAGACGGCTCGATCCATTTCCTGTCCGAGTCCATTGACCACACGATGTACCAGTTCCTGGGACATAAATCTGACGGCCAACCTACGAAAGGGTTTTAAGCAAGGTTGAAAGTTGATAGATCGACCTGCAGGACAGAGGCTCCAGGCCCATCCACGAAAAAAACAAAAATCTAAAACTGGATGGGCCTGGAGCCCCTCCCACGGAGCCTTAGAAGTGCCCCACTGTCACGTACCATCTCACCAAACTGCCACAGACAATGATCCACAGTTCGCGTCCCGACAACGGACGGCCATGTGGGCAACCAGCCTGCTAACCCTGGTCCTTTGTACTGGCTGCGGAGGCGACCTAGTGCAGCTCAACGGACGTGTCATTCTAGACGGCAAACCGCTTGAGAAAGCAACCGTTACCTTCACACGCGTCCACGACACAGAGGAAGGTGGCAGACTTGCCAGCGGTTTTACCGATGAGGCTGGCTATTTTCGGCTGACAACCTTCGAACGTGACGACGGGATCATTCCAGGACAGTACAAAGTCACCGTATTGAAGGTCACCTCCAACGATCCGACCGATCTGGACTCCGAACAGCCGGACAGCGTCCTACACAAGATTCATGCAGCAACGAGCCCTCTTAGTGCTTATTTCGCAAATGTTAAGAATGTTTTACCTGAGG
Source organism: Pirellulaceae bacterium (assembly GCA_022448645.1). The sequence goes on along the minus strand of JAKVBZ010000110.1, from coordinate 11,955 downwards.
TCTATGGAGACTACAAAACCACTCCCTTATCATGCGACGTCGATAGCAAACTGCGAAACGTGGAATTTGAATTAGATAGTAACCTCGCGTTCGAGAACGACAACTCATCCTAATTCCAAGAGGCATCTTCTCTGCCCAATCCTGTCATGATTTTACCAAATCAGTTCATAGGAACTTTCCGGCAACGACGCTTTATGTACTTCTAAGTATGCGCCTCTCATTTTTTTGAGGCGAAAGCCAACACAACTCTTCATGGCATCCATTTGACATTTACAGCCCCAGCGCTACGGCACTGAGTATTTTTTCGTTTCACTGTAGAAACGCCCACAGGCCTCCACGAGTTCATGAGTGTTTCATTTAGTCGAAACCACAAACATCCGTGCTTGTGGGCTCTTACCAAATTGGCCGTTCTCAATTACGTTCGGTAGAATGGGTAAAAGCAAACGCTTTGCTATTATCGTTGAAACCAGTTACCCTTTCACTTTTGAATGAATCAGGTCTTAGGTAAAAGCGACACCCTCGATCTGATACAATGTGGTTGAAGCAAACTTGGATTGGCAAAGCCTTGGCGTTGCTTATCAATCCGAGGCATCACTCGGCGGCTCAGGGGTAAACGATTCATGCAGATCAAATAGGCCTCATTTTTCGAGTCGCAGACCGTTATATTCGCTGTGTTCATACGGATCGCAACAGCCTGGTGTGCGTTGATAGCTGCGTCGAGTTTTTTGTGGAACCGGTCGCGGGACGGGGGTATTTCAACTTTGAAATCAATTGTGGCGGAACGATTCTGCTTTACTACAACGCCCAGTCGGCCACTGTCCATCACGATCCTGTCGAAGTCAACGACGCTCGCTTGGACAAGGTGAGAATTTACCATTCCATGGAAAGTGTGGTTGATCCAGAAATCACCGACCCAGTAAATTGGATTGTCGAGTTTCGTGTGCCTTACGAAGTTTTCGAGGCGTACGTTGGCCCCGTCGATCGTAAACCTAATACCTTTTGGCGAGCGAATTTTCACAAGTGTGGCGACCACACGTCGCATCCTCACTGGGCCATGTGGAACGAAATCCCCGGTGAATTGGGATTCCACAAACCAGAGTTTTTTGCACCCATTCGCTTTGCCTAAACGGTTCCACTCGACGGATCGAAAAAGAATCTCTCGTCAATCAGCACCATCCCTTCAATACAATTCATTTTCTAAATCAACCAGCAAGTCCAAATGCCACAAACCTCTAAAGCCGTCACGATCCTCGCGCCAGGTAAAGTTGAAGTGCGTGAGTATGCAATTCCTCCGATTCCAGACGGCGGACTGCTCATGAAGATGGAGATGAGCGGAATCTGTGGTACCGACAAACACACTTATCGTGGCGAAACGACTCAGTATGGCGGTACGGCCAGTGAGCAGACGTCTCCATTCCCACTCATCCCTGGTCACGAAAATGTGGGCGTCGTCGTCGAAGTCTCGCCAGGCAAAACTGATTTTTACGGTCAGCTGTTAAAAGAAGGCGATCGCATTACGATGTGCCCCGATGTCGTCTGCGGCAAATGTTACAACTGCCGGCACATCTTTGCTTATTCGTGGTGCGAACATTGGCGAGGATATGGCAATTCGTTTCGCGCGACCGAACAACCGCTGATGGGTGGTTGGTCGGAATACATGCTGATCGTGCCCGAAGCATTTGTCTATAAAGTCCCCGACGGCCTGGAACCCGAACTGGCCGTATACACGGAACTACTCGCCTGCGCTTTTGCACTCGACAAAGCCAAGGATTTTTCGTCGATGGCGTCTGAAGGATTTTTGACAGGTTCTTCGGTACTCATTCAAGGCTGCGGCCCGCTGGGGATAGCCCATCTGATGATGGCGCGGATGATGGGAGCCGGAACGATCATCGCCATCGACAAAAAAGACTATCGGCTCGACAAAGCGAAACGGTTCGGCGCAGATCACACCTTGAACGTGGACACGACTTCTCAGCAAGAGCGAATCGAAATGGTCCACCAGTGGACGGACGGGCGTGGCGTCGATGTGGCCATCGAATGTGTGGGGCACCCGCAAGCCGTTCCAGAAGCGTTACCGATGATCCGCCGTGGTGGCATGTACCTCCTTGAAGGCGTCTTCGTTGACATGGGCGAAATCTCGTTTAATCCCCATCTGATTGTGAGTAAGGGACTACGGTTAATCGGTCTTAGCAATCATCCGTTTACGGCGTACAAGCCAAGTATGGAGTTGATGCTGCGATACCGCGAATGCATACCTTTCCACGAGTACGTGACACACCGCTTTCCGCTTGAAGAAGCCCAGACGGCTATCGATACTGCCTTGGGCCTTGAATGCATGAAGGTGGTTTTTCAACCCACATGAGGAAACAATCTTGAAATATCCACACATGACCGCAGTGAGTGCTAGTAGTTTCATCCTGGTCGCCGTGATGTATCTCTTCGCCAGCGCCGAAGTATCAGAGGAGCGTCGGCTGGCAGATGATATCATCCAACGTATCCATTCCGACGGCCGCCGCACACTCATGGTCGGCGAGACCGAATTACAAGATCGAACTCCTCCACCACAGCCAGCTCCATCACACATCACGGCAGAGGACGAGCAGCGCGGCTTTGTCGCATACCGACGTCGCCCGGATGAGATTTTTCGTGGTAGCAGTCCACTGGCCGAGGAACGGATCACGGACATGCACACCGCCATCGCTCTGGGAGAAACACGACACGTTTCGTTCGCCGTTTACGCACTCACAGATCTTGGACGAGTGGAGATCACTGCTTCAAAGTTAAGACAATCCGGCGGGACAACCCTGCCCACAACTTCACTCACCGTTCGTCCAGTGCGTATTGGCTACTGGAGAAACTATTGGGATCCGTGGTTCCAAGAGGCCCCCAAACTGATTGGCCAGCCAGGTACCACCATCGAGGTGGCGAAGTCAGAAAGTCAACAGTTTTGGATAAGCGTGACGGTTCCATCTTCGGCGACTGCTGGCAAATACCAAACGATGATCCGTATCAAATCGACCAACGGCCAAGCGGCCAATTTATCATTAACCATCGACGTCTTGCCGTTCGAGCTCGCTTCCGGTCGGTGGTGGGGCGTCTACTATTATCCTGGTTTCCACAAAGACACACCGCGTGATTTTGCAGACATGAAGGCACATGGCGTCAATGCCATGCTGATCTGCCCACCGGGTATCGAAGAACCGGTGCTCGAACGTCAAGGCGATCGTGTCGTGGCTAGTTTCCCCATGACCGACAAACTCATGGCTGAGCTGAAACGTCAGGGTTTTAAGCGACCAATCCCCTATTTCCCCCGCATGCTCAGTTGTCGCGTGCTGCAGATGTTCGACCGCATTGATGAGGTGAACATTAAAGAGATGATCTACTACGGACAGAAGGCGGCCAGTTATCAGGCGGAGGAATTTCCGGACGACTTAAAACCTGTGATGAAAGATTTGTACGTCCAGATGGTGCAGCACGCCCACGAAGCGGAATGGCCTGAGATCCTGTGGTTCCTGGTGGATGAGCCTGGTGCGGCAGCTACCCACAACGTGGAAATGGAATGGGCCAAGCTCGAGTATCAATTATTTACCGAAGCTTGCCCAAACGAAAAACTTTTCTGTACCGCTTATTCCCAAGAAGTGGCAGACGAAATCGGCGTACCGTTGGATGCTCGTAGCTGTGATTTGTGGCGCATCGAAGATGTAGATCTACCTCGTGCCGAGAAAGAAAATACTCAATTGTGGGCCATCCGCTGGCTGTGCCAACACAACACTTATCAATTCCCACGTCATTTTGCCGGATTGGGACTGGAAAAAATGGGCCTGCATGGATTCACGGAATGGACCTACTACGGAGCTCCCGTCTATCGGCCATTCGACCAGTTGCGCAGTGTTCACGGCTGCCACTATGCGTTTACAGACGAGCAAGACAATCTGATGGATACAATAACTTGGGAAGCCGTTCGAGAAGGCATCAACGACGCCCGTTATGTGGCAACTCTGCGACAACATATCGACACAGCGCGAGACTCGAAAAAACAAGAGCATCAAACCCTGGCCGTTGCGGCTCAACAAACACTCGATGACATCCTTACAGACATCCCAGTACGGCCAGCGACCTTACCACCAGACCGTCTCGACGACATTCGTGCGCGCGTGTCTCAACAAATCATATCGTGCATGGAAGCTGGTATCTCTCCTAACGATTGATCACTGAAATCGTACTCTTCGATGTCAGCCGACGAGATTGCCGTTGTGGCAATTTGGATCGTCCCATTCGACCAGCTACGATTCTGATTCTAGTGAGTCAAAAAATGTCAGATCGGCGCCGAAGTTTTCCATGGCAATCACACCGTCACCTTCCAGTTGCACACGCAGGGGGCCCAACGGATTTTTCAAAGTAATTTCCTGCCTAGTTAATGGAAATTCCACGGTGATCGCACGTTTCACAGGCGGCTCGGGAATGAAAGCGTAGTGGTTCGCTTCTTGCAGCGGCCCTGTGGCACCTTCAAGCTTGACCGATGCGATGTCCACCCAGGGTGGGAGGCGCAGGAATAATGGCCCCGGGCGTTTTAGAGTGATGCGCAAAGCGGACTGCGTGTAAGGAGACTGCACATCAATCGCTGATGTTTCATGGTCGAAAAGCAAATTCACCCAATGTCCAGACCGGTCAAACCGCGTCGCATGTTGAAAAACCTCGCATAGCGCTCCAACCGTGCCACCCACAATATCCGTATTAAACTTCACGTTAGAAAGATTGATCGGTTGATGGCCATACGGTGCTGGAAAACCGAAAGAACCTTGAATGCGACCTGCTACGTCAGTTTTGCCATCATCGTTTTCTGGATTTGGTGGATCGATGATGAACGAGACATCACGCAACTGAGACGGCAGCAAATGGCCTCGCAAAATCCGTTCGGCGTCATGATAGTACTCAGGGTGACCCCAGCTTCCAAGAATCAGAGCTGTCTCCAAAATATCGGCCGAATTGTTGGCCTCACCGCGGCCAAAATTCTCTCCCGGATGTAGCGACTCAATGGACCAACCCAGTGCATCACGGATTTCCCAAAGCCCATTGTCATAAAATGCCTTAACCCGTTGCCGCAGGGTTACGTCATCCGTCAGATCGGCCAACTGGGCCAGAGAAGAAATGACACTCGTCGTCGAATGACAGTGCGCACCGTGTGCCTCTTGATAGGCACCGTCTTCTGTAAAATACTCGGCGATAGCCTTGTCTTTCAGTGCGATGGCAAGATCCAACGCCGGCCCATAATCGGTCGCTTGGTAGTACTTCACCAACGAACCGATCGAACGTCCCAGGCCATTAAGAAAGTTTTGTGGCTTTTCAATAACAATCTGATGATCGGACTCGAGCCGCTGGTAATCCCATCCGCTGGTAGCCTGCCAATACTGAAAGATGGTGTCGATGCTTGACTCGGCAAGTTCCCTTGCCTGCTGCGAATTGCGGTACCTTACAAGCGCATAAAGTGCATGAAAACCTTCACGTATATGGTGAGGCAGGAAGTTTATCGGGCGACCGCCAATTTTATTGCGATTCAACGGAAGCGGTAGAGTGCCTTCGTAGGCCAGAAACGCCGCCCGTGTGATTTTCTCTACAGCTTCTTCATCGAGGTCGATACCCAGAACATGCTCTGCTGTCAGCAGCGCATTTAGGAAACGTCCGGGAACATGTGCCTCGGAGGTATATGGACAGAAACTCATCTTCGGATCGGGACGGGCAACGACGTCGAAAAAAGGAACGCCATGATCGTCCGCATTCAGTACACGACACATCGCCCCACAGCCCAGTCGGACTGCGTCAATAATGTCTGTTGTGTTCACGTCGCTGAGCTTCGTCATTTGGAACAAGTCCGACAATGATATCACGCGAGAACATCTAATCCGGGCCTTGGATTGTTCTCGCCACAGTCATCGTACCACAAATAATGGTTCTCACTGTAGATAACGGAAGTAGCAGCGAGAAACTATTTTCTGGCAACGAACGTCCGGTCAGGTTCTGCCCGAATACAACATGCCGCATATCTATAAGTTGCTGGGACCAGAATTGTCCGAACTGCTCCAAGCAAATCTGGCCGTCGAGCGTGTGTTGGCGACACAGGATCGCGGTGCCGGTTGGGAACAGGCAGATTTTCAAAACGAAAAGGGCCTGGAGTAAACATTTTGGGAATACGCCAAATCTCAAGCCTGGTATCTAAAAATCAACCTGGACAAAAAAGACACACGTTTGACCCGTCAAATGTCGAAATCGTGGCACTCGGCGAGAATTGGAGTGGCTGTGCCGCAATGTTTCTGGCCGCTGTGTGGCACAGTTCTGGGAAGGCACCCGTAAGGCCGTGATACTTTGGTAGACAATCGCTTCTCGTGATCAACCATTTCCGGTTGGGACACGCTATCGTTTCTCAACGAAGACGACGCCAGCACACGGTCCGGCTTGATTACGCCAGCACACCCTTTACAACCTCACCGTGCACGTCAGTTAAGCGAAAACGTCGGCCTTGATATTTGAACACCAGACGTTCATGGTCGATCCCGAGCAGATGCAACAGGGTCGCCTGGAAGTCATGGATATGTACCGGGTCACGGACGATATTGTAGCTGAACGGATCCGTCTCGCCGTAAATCGTCCCCGGCCGAATACCACCCCCAGCCATCCAAATAGAAAAGCAACGAGGGTGATGGTCACGTCCGAAATCATTCGCAGTCAGCTTGCCCTGACAGTAATTGGTACGTCCAAACTCACCGCCCCAAACCACTAGCGTGTCGTCGAGCATGCCGCGGCGTCGAAGGTCTCGTATCAGTGCCGCCGAAGGTTGATCCGTATCGCGGCATTGCCTGGGCAGAGACTTGGGCAGCGAGCTGTGGTGGTCCCAGGCTTGATGGTATAGCTGAATAAAACGTACGCCTCGCTCGGCAAGACGACGGGCGAGCAAGCAGTTGGCGGCATACGTTCCCGCATCGCGCACCTCAGGACCATATTCATCCAACACATAGGCCGGCTCGTCCGAGAAATCGGTAACGTCGGGAATCGACGCCTGCATGTGGTATGCCAATTCGTGCTGCGCGATCCGCCCTTCAATGTGGGGATCGGAGGTGCGTTCCATCTCCAGTTCGTGAAGTTCACGCAGCCGATCTAACAAAGCACGGCGCGCCGCCGAGCTGACTCCCTGTGGATTGCGCAAATACAGTACCGGATCATCACCAGAACGAAACCGAACCCCCTGATACTTGGACGCCAGAAAACCGCTACCCCAAAGTCGTGACAGAATCGGCTGGCCTGAGCGGTTTTTGCTGATCAACACGACAAACGATGGCAAGTTTTTGCTCGAATCGCCAAGGCCGTAGTTCAGCCATGCGCCCATGCTAGGACGACCAGGAAATTGCGATCCGGTTTGCACAAATGTAATGGCCGGTCCATGGTTGATCGCTTCGGTGTGCATCGAACGAATAAAACAAAGTTCATCAACAACTTTTGACGTGTGAGGCATCAAGTCGGTCATCCATGCGCCGCTTTGACCATGCTGTCGGAACTTGTAAGGGGACCCGACCAAGGGAAAGCTGGATTGGCTACCGGTCATGGCCGTCAACCGTTGACCGCGGCGGACCTCGTCGGGTAGCTCCGTGCCGTGTCGTTCATTGAGCAGTGGCTTGTAGTCGAACAAATCCATCTGTGCCGGCGCACCACTTTGAAACAAATAGATCACGCGTTTTGCTCGCGGTGCGTGATGCAACGTCTCTACCTGGCCCGCCGAGACCGGATTGAAGAGATCAGCAAGTGCCATCCCACCCAATCCCAGTCCGAAACGCGACAACATTTCTCGCCGACTGAGTCCGAGTGGCGAATCATGACCTGTGCAGTAGCCGTTCATATTGGTACGTAGTCCATCTCTGGTTCTTGCGTCGAGTGGTCAACCGTCATCTTTTCATCATACACGCATCGAAGTTGAATAGCGCCCCAGCCACCACTGCGGCGGCTGCTACGTGGTCAGAATCAGTTTTTTCGCTCGCGGGCGAATCGCCCACCCCGATCAACTCCTGGGCATGCTCTGGATGCTCCGCAAAATATTGTAATTGCTCGTTGTACATAGCCTGCAACACCTGCTGCTGACGTTCGTCAGGCCGTTTTCCCGTCATGGCACGAAACATCTCGCTTAACAGAACGTTGCTATCTGCCCCATGTTTTTCCACCAGACCTTGGCCCAAGACTCGGGCGGCCTCGACCATCTGAGGTGAGTTAAATAACACCAATGCCTGAAGCGGAGTGGAGGTTTGCTCACGCTTGACCACGCACACGTCTCGCTTCGCAGCGTCTAGCGCCGTCATCATCGGCGGAGGACCAGTTCGTCTCCACTCGGTATACATGCTGCGTCGGTAAAGACCTTCATTCGAGTCCTTGGGTAGCGGCTTGAACGAGACAGTCACTTCGTAGGGGCGCACCGGTGCACCTCCGATTTTTTCCACCAGCAAACCACTCGACAGCAACGCATTGTCTCGGATCATTTCCGCCGTCAAACGTTGACGAGGACCACGGGCCAACCAACGATTCCGTGGATCACGGGAGTTCAATTCCGCACGTGGTTGCGAACTCTGTCGATACGTGGCCGAGCTAACAATCTGTTTGAACAGCCGTTTTAGATTCCAGCCATGATCGATAAAATCCTTCGCCAACCAATCAAGCAACTGTGGATGAGTTGGCAAGGCACCTTGGCTACCAAAATCTTCGGGGGTCCGAACCAAGCCTTCTCCAAAACAGATCTGCCAAAAACGGTTCACTGCCACACGTGCGGTGAGCGGGTTTTGGGGATCTGTCAACCAAGCAGCTAACTCCAGTCGATTCCTGGGAACATCTCCTGCCGCCGTGTGCAAAAAATCCGGAATCTGAGGTTCGACTGGTTCACCAGGAGCGTCGTAGGCTCCGCGTTTTAGCACAAAGGTCGAACGTTCTGGATGCATTTCTCGCATCACCATGATTTCTGGGATTTTGTTGAGAAAATCACCGTGTTCGTGCCGAAGCTTTGTCAGGCGCTCTAGCTTTTGCCGATAGTCCTCGTCGATGGTCAACAAGTAGTACTCAAACAATGCTTCGCGTGCGGACGGCGAAACCTCTTCCAAGGGAGTTTCCAGCGTGTGTTGCAGGCTGTTACCGTCAAACAACTGCGCTACCTCAAGTTTCGTCAGTTGACGATCAAATACCTGCAAATCGTCCAGCATCCCACCTGTGAACCCTTGATCTCGATCTCGAGCGCCCAGGACAACATGATCTATTTCGTCCGCGATCGTTTTTAACAATTTATCGCGTACCGTCTCATACGTATCGACGGCCCCATCACGATAGATTTTCAAACCCGCTGCGCGACCCGACCCATCATACGTCACGGCAAGGTGCACCCAACTATCAATCGGGACAGGGTTGTTACAGCGTATTCGGATCGCATCACCCGGCCAAAAATGGATCAATGAAAAGCTGGGCCGGCCTTCCTCTAAAAGCAACTGGTACCCGCGACTGCCTGCGTCCGTCCAGCCTTGAGTACGGTGCAACACGACCATGCGTTCCTTGAGCTGGCCAGCTCGGATCCAAAGAGAAAAGGAAAACGGGTCATGCTGTGTGAAAGCACCTGTTTTGATGTGGACTTCGTCGTCTCCATTCAGGAGTAGAGCCTGGCCGAATCGACCCGGAACCAGGCGATTTCCGCCCGATGTCGTGGCAGGTACTTCTGAATTTTCGATATTCGGCGACTTGCCGCCCACCATTTCGTCCAAGGGACAGTAGGCGATCCGATCGGGTATCAGTGAATCCGAGGCAACTTCACGCCGAGTCACCCAATCGTTAAAGGCATCTCGACGGGAGTCTCGCAGAGCGTCCAAGTCGGCTTCCGCAGTGCTTACGGACGTCTCAAATTCTGCCAGGTGTTTTTTCGCATCGTCGTCGGCCAACAGAAGCGTAGGCGTGGGAATCGAAGTCTTATAGGTGCGATAAGAATACAGACCACATTCGTCGATATTGTTGAAGAACGCAAACAGCTGGTAGTAATCCCGTTGCGTTATTGGATCATACTTGTGGTCGTGGCAGCGAGAACACTCCAACGTCAAACCCAACATTGCCGTCCCGAAGGTGTGCGTACGATCGGCAACGTATTCGACCCGAAATTCTTCCGGGATGCTGCCACCTTCCACTTTTTGAGGATGCAACCGGTTGAAGGCTGTTGCCAAGATTTGCTCATCGGTGGCTGCAGGCAACATATCTCCAGCCAACTGCCAGGTAATGAACTGGTCATAAGGCAGGTTGCGGTTCAACGCACGAATGACCCAGTCTCGCCAAGGCCAAACACGACGGTCGAAATCAACCTGGTATCCATAGGAGTCAGCATATCGCGCCAAGTCGAGCCAGTGGACGGCAACGTGTTCACCGTATCCCTCGCTTTCCAATAATCGGTCAATCAAGGCTTCGTAAGCCTGGGAAGAATCATCTCTAAGAAAAGTATCGATCTCGTCTGCTGTCGGTGGCAGTCCGGTCAGATCAAACGTCAGACGTCGAATGAGCGTTTCACGGTCTGCCTCGGGCGATGGCAACACTTGTTTCGACTCCAAGCGGGCCAAGACAAACGAATCAATGGAATTCTGAATCCAGTCGCTGGCGGTCGTCTCTGGCAAACCAACTTCGGACAACGGGATGAATGACCAGTGACGCTTCCACTTCGCACCTTCCGCAATCCAGCGCCGCACACGCTCTCGTTCATCCGCGGTCAGTGGCGGGAGCTTGGAACTGGGCGGAGGCATTTGCTCGTCGGGGTCACTAGCAATCAGCCTCTGCCAAAGCGAACTGGCATCAGGATCACCAGCTACAATCACTTCGTGTGCAAAAGGACTCTCCGGACCTTCGGAAACATCCAGTCGAAGGTCCGCTTGCCTTTGCCCAGCATCCGGGCCATGGCACTTGTAGCAGCGGTCCGACAGGATAGGCTTAATGTCAAAGTTATAGTCGATGGGGTTTTCGGCAAAAGTCTGCGCAGCCGCCATCATACCGGTGCCAATCAAAATGGCCTGCCACAACCACCAACGGAAATTGCACGATAAACTCACCATACTACTACATGATACCCGAAGGCGGACCCAAACGTGAAGTTAACAACAATAGGTTAGAGTGCATTTCAACACTTGATTCGCTGGTCTTCTAAGGGCGTCGCACATGTCAGTTCAGGTGTTGAATCACGCTCTAACAACTAATTCTGCTTCGCCATTGCATCAAGTTCCTCAAGGCGGAAGCGAACACTAAGAATATACGGCATTTCGCCTGTTACCCAATGCCCGTACGTCGTGGCGACAAAATTGCCGTCTGGGAGCAGTTCCACACCAGGATAACTTGCATCGTAACCTTTCGTGTTTTCTTTCAAGCATACGACATACTGGCCGTCGCGACCGTGAACAATGTCATCCCAAGTACCAACCCAGCCGATCCAATCCCCTTCAAAAGGGCGATTAGCCGCTTGGTGTTGGGGTGACCGACATCGAAAACTGATGAACAATCGTCCGTCAGGACCATATTTCCGCCAGTCGGGCCGGATACAGCCCGGACCACATGATGATGCGCTTGGTACCGTCAGGTCCAATCACACGATGTAAAGTTGGCACTTCCACGGACGTCGCCCAGCTTTGGGGTGTGGGCAGGCGTTTGCTCCACGAGAGCCCTCCATCACGACTGCGTTTGTAGACGATCGCCCCCTTAGCGTGGCCCTTAGGGTAGACACAAAGCATCGTTTGACCGTCTTCCAACAAACAGGTTGTTGGGTGTCCAAGGTACTGACCGGCCTCGCGGTCCACCACCACCTGGCGCTGTTCTTGATCGCTGAGATTAATCGTCGTCGGATATTTTCTCTCGAGCTCCCCAGCCCATCCGCACGCCGGAACATCTGCAATCAAGTACCCCAACAGACAAAGGATC
>JAKVBZ010000011.1 GCA_022448645.1 Pirellulaceae bacterium | reverse complement strand
ACAACGCTCTCTCTTGTTTTTCATAGGGCAATGCCCAAAGGCGAGCATCACCACCCAACCGCGCGCGGGATCGAGCCCTTCTCGAAGTACGTCCCATTGTCGGTGAGCGGCATCCAGATAGCGATCGTTCCCAGTCATCTCGTATGCGGTCACCAGTGCGCAAATACTGGATAAAGAAGATGTGCGACGTATCGTATTCTTTGTTCCCCAACCACCGCCAAATTTTTCTACGTGGAATCAATCGCCAAAATTCAACATCCCGTTCTCGCGAGTATTCTTCTGAGCTTCCAGGTGTTGGCAAAATTCGCGGTCGAGCGGAATGCCCGAGGTGACCGGCCAACCCAAGCGATCGACACCTGACGGCTCAGTGACGGTGATCGCGATCTGGTCGCCAATCGCAGTGGTTGCAAGTTAGAGTAACGAGGCACAAACAGAAGAAACCATTGCGCATAAGATACTTGCCTCCTAGTAAAATCGCACCACGATTACCACAGAACAGATCGTAAGTCCTTGATTTTGATCATCAAAATATCGGTTACTGCGGTGACATATCATTCCGCGCACGTGTCCTGATTCATAAGCACACGAGCTGAAGATCTTGTGTTTAGGTATGCCGTCTGATAGACTCGATTTGTTGGGCAGTCGTTCGCAGGGGTTGCTAACAGTATTTAAGTATCCTCAACTGAACCTGGACAAAAATCAATGTGTGTCGCTGCTATTCTAATCAAACAGGTTCGTCCGATTCGCAACAAGCGTGGTTTTACCCTCGTCGAATTACTGGTGGTGATTGCGATCATCGCCATCTTAATCGCCTTGCTCCTGCCGGCCGTGCAAGCGGCTCGTGAAGCGGCTCGACGAACGCAATGTGTGAACCAGATGAAGCAGTTGGTGCTTGGAGCACATAACTTTGCCGATTCCAACGGTGCATTGCCGCCCGCCGTGTGGCATACCGTTAATCCACCCAAGATTGAAGTAGGCACCAATCCCAACAGTTGGGGCAATTGCTGCTGTCCTTGCCGATTCAATTTCTTTTACCTGATCTTGCCTTATATCGATCAGGGACCGTTGTGGGAGGAGTTCGATTCGCAATGCGGGCCGACGCTCAATGATGCTGAACAACTGACCTATAAGGCTCCCAATCTAGCACCACGCCGGCATGAAATTCCGATTTACTTCTGCCCTACAGCTCAGTCGAAAGGGCGACTTATTAACTTTCCTGGTTATGGCAAGTTGTCGCGGTCGAACTATGCCTACGCCATCAGCGTCGATGCGTGGCACAACAATCGAGAATGCACGTTTGACAGCATTTCGAACCGCCGCACAGCTTTGTACATGAATAGTCGAACGCCCATCGGTCGCATCTTTGATGGTTCGTCGAACACAATCATATTATCCGAAATGATCACGCCGTTCCCTGGTCCAGGGATTGACGATACAGGAGATTTTGACGTTCGTGGATTCTGGTCAGACACATTCGGTGCGTCATTCAGCGGGATGTTCACCCCCAATAGCAGCGTGGGCGATCGTTGTCAAAGCAATTGTCACGACAAACCACTCGATGGATTACCGGCTCAACCGTACGCGAGCCCCTACTGGGGTCGTTGGGCCAACGCTGCCCGTAGTCGTCATCCGTCGGGGGTGAACGTGGCCCGAGCCGATGGTTCTGTCCAATTTTTCTTCGAGCACGTGGACCTGACAGCTTGGCAGGCACTCTTGAGTATGGACGGATCAGAAGTGCTGCCAAACGAACTGTAATCAGATTTCTTGTGCGTTCATTCATGATGATAAGCCAATTCACAACACCGTCAAAACCGGTCTCTGGGATCATTGAAATCGATAAGTTCAACCGCCTGATCATTCTCTCGATGGTCATAGCCTGTTGCCTTTTCGCAGGGTGCAAACGTTCCGGTCCGGAACGGTTTCACGTGACGGGCCAAATTACTTATGACGGCGAGCCCGTCGAGGTCGGAGCTATCGCTTTTTATCCCATCGAAGGAACGAAAGGGCCTCTAGCCGGTGGTAATGTCCACAACGGCCAATATGACGTGCCGGCCAGTGGAGGACCTGTCGCCGGGATCTATCGCGTGCAGATCGAGGCAATGAAGAAGACGGGAAGGCAGAGAGCGAATATGGGCGGCGAATTGTTCGATGAGCTGGCAAACTTTCTGCCAGAAAACTATTCGGGAATCGAGTCAGAGTTAAGAGCCGAGATTTCCAAAGGTCAGACCCAATTCGATTTTCATTTGGGAAACGTTCCGTCCCAATAATAAATCCAGCACGGCACTCACGCTTCGTAAAGCATCCGCGTCAGTGCGAGCAACAGTAAGTTACGGTTCGTCTGCCACACGGACTAGATCTGCAGACATGCACACGGTGAGCTGGCGCCAGCCTATTCCTTGAGGACTTTTGATTTTCGGGTTGGCGGGGCGCGATACTTGTTCCTCAAGTCACGACCCCAACCACTCGACTCACACATTCAAATGGCACGGATAACGACAAGAGGATTGAAAAACGGGAGGTTGAGGATCCTGCCAAGCCGTTTGAGTCAGCGGTAAACAAAGAAACGCCTCCAGGCCTAGTGGACCCAGAGGCGTTCTGTAAGGTCTAGCCGTTAAAAAGACTGCTGTTAACGACGTCGCTTCCAACCGACGAAGACACAGGCTGCACCCGTCATCAATAACCAGCTGGACATTGGTTCCGGCACCCCCGACGCATTGTAATGAGCAGCTGCTTGCTCCTCATTTAATGCATAGTCGTAAATGGCTACCTCATCCAAAGCTCCCAGGAAGCGATTAACGTAGGGAGTACCGGGCGGTTGAAAATACAACCCACCGATCGTAAACGGTTCGGTAGAATTGTCATTTTGAACTCCGGAAATGACGCCTTGATTCACCTGGACACCATTCACGATGACGGTCGCGCGCGTCTGGCCAGGGTTCGGCGTATCGCGCTCAATCGTACCCACCACATGTTGCCATTCGTCATTCGTTGCCAGGGGGGCGTCGACGGTCGTGGGCGTACCGTTGTTGATACCAAATCCAAGTGCGTTCAGGCCGGTGGTTTGGTTGAAAAAGGTACCGCCAGCTCCCGAGTACTGACCCTTGACAACCGGATTCTGGTGAGGCCCCCCACCTGCCTCAGGCCGCATCCAAAACTCCACCGACCAAGCAGCCATATTCGAACCGAGCACAGCGTTCGGATCCTGCACGTCGATGTGTCCGCTAGCGCCGTCAAAGCGCATGGCGTTATTGGAGGGCTCATTGACAATGGGCCCGGGTACGGAGGTAACTCCAGTTCCACCGCCTACAATCGCGCCGTCCTGCGCGCCGGCGTTGGCGCTAGAGTCTGTAGCCGTGCTCAGGAATCCTGGGTTTTCCTCCAAACGCCAATAGCCAACAGGATTATCTGCCAGCACAGCAGCCTCATAAAGCCCCGCTTGCGCAACTGAAGCAATTAAAAAAAGAGCACACAACACCGTAAAAACGGTGAAGTATCGAACGAGTTGACATCTAATCATCATTGCAATTTCCCTTCATGGTGTTTGTAAATTGTTGATTCGACATACACAAAATTCAATATGTGGCGCCTCCTGATAAGAATCTGTTGATTTAAACCGTACGGCAGTCGCTCCGACTGCCGCATAGCATGGTCGCGCACGAAAAAAGGTGTTCGAAATTTTTCACGGCGGACTCGGCAAGCGACCCAAGCCGCTCATGACCCGTGAATATTTCCCAACACCCAGGATGATCTTGCAGTAGCTGCTCTTAGACCAGGATTGAAATACAACTCATCACTACATACGTTCTGCGATGGCAACAAAAAAAGCACCAAGAACACTCCCCCAACATGAACGGGGAAAGATTCTTAGTGCTTTTAGGTGCTTCGTTAGTTCGCGATATAGTTTGGAGGTGAAACTTGTTTAATCAAATCCCAATATAATCAAAATCCCGGCCTCGTAAAGAACTTGGTCAAAATAACTGAATTTTGCACCAACCACATCGGCCAATGTATCCATACACCTTCCATGAGATAAAGTCTGATCAACTATCTAGTTGGGACCATTTGCTGTGGCTCAGCCAGCATCAGCAGAGCCACAGCAGGTGCCATCATGAGCTCAATAATTCCGCACACGTGACCACAGTCCGATCCCCAGAAGCATGCCTAACCCCAACAGAATCGAGCTGGTAGGCTCGGGCACTTGGCCTGGTCCATCGCCATAGCCGCCCGGTGCAAAATTGGATGACAAAGCATTGAAGTCCGTAATGTCGACGTTGCCATCTGCATTGAAGTCCGCGTTGGTCCAGTCGTTCGCATTTTGACCGGTTGGGTCAAAGTTAGAGGAAAGGACATTAAAGTCGGTGATGTCGATACGTTTATCACCATTGGCATCACCTTCTAAGGCTTGGAAAGCGCCCAATGTCACGTTGGTAGTGTTGTAGTCGACTTCATAGAAAAGGCCACTACCTACGTGCCGACCGTCAATCGTACCAAACGTTCCGACGACACTACTTGCCGTGATGATCACAAACTGATCACCATTCGTCCCGGGTGAGGCTCCCACATTGGGCGTGAACCCCGCATCGGTCTGGATATGGAGGGTTCCATCCAGGGTAGCGGTAGCGGTGACGTTCAATTGGTCATGTCCGGTCCCTGTAGCTGTCCCAGCTACTTCAATCGCCAGCGTTCCACCAGCGCTCTGGGTATAGTTGCCATCGACGGTGAGGACACCGGGACTGTTGCCAGGCGCCACCGTGGCTGCATTGTCCAAACTACCAGCGATCCTGCCACTGCCGCCAAGGACCCCCTCCGCGACACTGACGTTGCCACTGAGGATACCTCCTGCGGTCAGCAACTGATTGTTAACGACCATCGTTCCATCACCTGACTTGGTCAAATCATTTCCACCCAGGTTGAGGGACCCATCGAAAACCAATTGCGAGGCGCTGCCCGTCACGGTTACGGAGGTGGCGCTATGCATGGCAACGGCCGCCTGGAACGTGTGAGATCCCTGCGCAACATGAATGGAAGGGTTAATCGGCGGATTGGCGGTTGTGGCACCCAGATTGATTTGACCGCCTCCAGCGATGAAGTAACTGTTGGGGTTATCGAACTCAATGCGATTGACGGTCACACTGTCGTTGGTAAACACCGTTTGCGTCGACTGGATATTACCTCCGAATACGGCCGTCAGATTCGAGGTATTCGGCGGACCTCCGCTGGGGTTCCATTGGTTGGCAGAATTGTAATCACCCGAAAAATCTCCATTCCATTCGAATATCGTCGGAGCCTGAATACCGGCGGCATTGAAGTGTACGGTTGCTTGAGCCTCGGTCAACGCATAATCGTAAATCGCTACTTCGTCTAAAGCTCCCAGGAAGTGATTAACGTAGGGAGTACCGGGCGGAGAAAAATACAACCCACCGATCGTAAACGGTTCAGTGGAATTATCAGACTGAACATCCTGGATAGTTCCTTGATGCGTAGATCCGCCATTCGCATCTCCACCATTGACGTAGATAGTGGCTACTGTCTCGCCGATCTGTGGCATGTCCCGTTCAAGCGTACCCACCACATGTTGCCATTCGTCATTCGTTGCCAGGGGGGCGTCGACGGTCGTGGGCGTACCGTTGTTGATACCAAATCCAAGTGCGTCCAGACCGCTGGTTTGGTTGAAAAAGGTACCGCCAGCTCCCGAGTACTGCCCCTTGACAACCGGATTCTGGTGGGGCCCCCCACCTGCCTCAGGCCGCATCCAAAATTCAATCGACCAAGCGGGAAAATTCGTACCGAGCACAGCGTTCGGATCCTGCACATCGATATGTCCGCTCGAGCCATCGAAGCGCATGGCATTATTCGAGGATTCGGTGTCAATAGGCCCGGCTACGGAGGTAACTCCAGTTCCACCACCCACAACAGTGCCATTCTGAGCGCCCGCGTTGGCGCTAGAGTCTGCAGCCGTGCTCACGGATGCTGGGTCTTCCTCCAGCCGCCAATAGCCGATGGGATTATCCGCCAGCACGGCGTCAGCATAAGTCCCAGCGTAACTGCTTGTGGCCACACCAAGGGTCAGGACAAACGAAGACAACAACACCCACATTCTTGGACGAATCATTGAAACCTCCCAATGGTCTTAATTGAGCTTAGGACAACCGTTATCTGCACCCGACAACAAGGCTAAACAAATAGATGTGACCGTTTTCGACAGCATCCACATGCTCGGCCCGTGAGAATCTTCACGCAAGAAGTGCAATCAAAGAATAAGGACATCACTGGCCAACGGCCTCCCAAATGTGTCTTGGTCCTCTAACCCTAAGTTAGAGTAAATACAACCAGCCAAATTGTCAACTATCCGGCTCTACTTTGCTGAGGGTTTCCATGGAGGAGGTTGGACACTATGTGAGAAATATTTCTGACATAGTGCGTCTATATGAAGCCGGAAATCACATCGTTTAGCTGGCCAACAGCCCAGGTTCTCGTCCAGAATTCCCCACACACGATGGACGCCAGACGAGATCACTTTGCCGTACAGGGCGCCATGCCAACCATGTCCCCATTCAATGCAGATGCCAACTACAATGGTTTCTGAAACAGTGTTGACGAAGGGATGGTGGTACCGCACGACGGCGCTGTGAAGCATGTTCAAACAGTTTTCGCAGGAATGTTACACGCGTGAATTCATAGGTCACAGCCGCTTCTGTTGACCATGCTCTTCTGGTAAACCGCAGGAGCACAACTGCTCGAAGAGAAAGCAAACTTTTACACGAACGATCCAGATACCATCCTAGAGCCTACTCTCGAGAATCTTCACCGAGAGGTGTAAAGATTAACCGTGCGGAAATGAATGACACCCCCTTCTGATTGAAGGCCGATCTTGCCTGCACGCACATCGCACCCAGTCGCCTCATTGACTTTCTTGCCGTTGACCACAAGCAGGACGTTTGGGCCGTCCACGGTGATCTCGTATTTATTCCATTCACCAGCCTCGTTCTCATTGCCTTCGATTTTACGCAATCCTTTCAGGCCACCAGCCACGTTGGGCTTATCGAATCTTCTACCTTTTTCTCCGTCGATCACAAACCCTTGAAAGCCATACATGTCGCCTGCGCTTCCGGCTTTTAGTTGTGCCTCGACACAATTGGGCAGCATGGTGGGCTCTCCGGTAATTCTCATCAGCACACCACTATTTCCCGGCTCTGTACCTGGTGCCCAGCGCCATTCCACAACCAGCTTGAAATTGGTGTATTCCTTCTGGGTACAAAGATAGCCTTGAGGATTCCCTTGGCAAACCAGCAACCCTTTTTCGACACTCCAGACATCCTTCCATTCCGCATTCGGATCCGTAAGAAAATGCTCCCAGCTGTTAAGGTCCTGACCATTAAAAAGTTTGACTTCCTCTGCCTTGATCGAGCTGGAAAGGGCACAGGCAAAAAAACAGGCGGCAACCACGGCCGGGAATGTATTCGAGGAACGCACAGCTATTTCTCCTTGTGATTCTGGGTTCACAGTTGTGTTCGTCAACATTACGAGAGTCACACTATAACCTACCGACTTCTTTCCTGGCTACTCACACGGTACCGTTTGCAAGTGCATTCAGAGGAAATCCAGGGAATGGAGGACGCTGTTTTGCTTGTGGATCGTATTTCAAAGCTTGGTCTGGAAATCCAGGACCGGTCTCCAGACCTGGCCCTTTCGTTTTCTGACGGGCCTACAGATCGTTTAAGCCTAGCATCGTCGCCGTCGACTCCGCGCGTACAGTTACTGGCAGTCGATCCCATTTCACCAAACGACAGTCCAGCTTAATCCTTCGCCTCAGACCATCGCCCAGTATCGCCATGATGTCTAAGACGTTCTTCATGATCATGCCTGCCTCCGGTACCAAATGTTTCGGGCCCGACGAGCGACCTAAAGTAATCGACTTGATAGAACACAGCCATAAAAGTGGGTCACAAAGCGGTTCAACGATTCGGCATGCTGGCCCCCCAACCGTTCCCAGCATGTCATGTTGGTTTCAGCACACAAAGCAACGTTGTACACTAAGCGCGTATGCCAAGTAGCTATGAGGCTCGGAACCATCGAATCAAGAGTAGAACGACACCTGGTGGTAGTATTATTTTTAAGGAGGACCCGTGGTCGAAGAATCCAGACAAGTGGAGAACCAGACCATTGCCATCGCGGGGACGGCGGGGGTCGACATGACGTTGCGTCAACCGCCACTCGACGAAATCGGCCTGATTCGCAGCGACAACTATACGCCTGACATGATCCGTGCCTTGGATCATCCACCCGAATTGGGTTTGGGAGGAAACGGTGCAGCTGCGGCATACATTCTGGGAATGCTCGGCTGGCAAGTCCAATTGAATAGTCCGGTTGGCCAGGATGCAGCTGGAAACATGGTTAGAGAATGGCTGCGCGAGGCCAACGTTGAAAGTATCGCTCCAAAGTCCAATGCGACCATGTTTTCGATCGTACCGGTAGACAGTGACGCAAAAAGGCTTGGTGTTTTGCATTTTGCGTCTCCGAAAGTCGACTGGAATTTTTCTGCCCAAGCAACGACTGCTTCTTGGTTCTTACTGGCCGGCCATTCCAAGGTCGAAACTGGCGAACTGGATGAGGTACAACAGGCTCTCAAGTTATTTCGTTCCCGGGGAGGAATCACCGTACTCGACTCCGGCATCGGCTGGATGCAGACCAATCCAGCGGATCAAATGGCCACGGTCTGGTCACATGTGGACCTGCTCATTGGCACCATGGACGAGTTGATGTTCTGGACCGGTGCCGACGCAACCAGGCAGGTTGCCCAACGTGCTCAGCAGTTAGGTGCTCGCCGCGTAGTCGTCAAAATGGGTGCAGATGGTGCCGCCCTGTTGGATGAAAATGGTCAATTCGAACACCAACCGGCAAAGCGTGTCACGCGCAGTGATGTGAGCATTGGTGCCGGTGATGCGTTCAACGGAGCGTTGGTTGCTCAATTGATGGCCGGACATGAGTTGAATACAGCCGTTGACTTTGCTCAAACTGTAGCTGCAAAAGTCGTCACAACGGGTAACGGCGTGATCGGCTGGACACCAAGTTGAAACCGCGACGACATGATACGATGATTCCAGCACCAGAAACCATGCCCTGTCATATCTATCCGTGCCGCAGTTTCCTGCCGTCTATATCTTTCTGCCCAGGACCTGTTTTTCTCACAGGCAGAACGATGTATGGCAGAAAATGCCATGTACCTACCTGTACAGATTTACTGGAGCATGAGCGACACATGTTGAATAAAATAGTCTGAGACAAGTTTGATTACATCGCGTTTCAGAGTTCATTTCGAAACGACCCTGCGAACATAAAGATCGGAGACTTAACAACGTGAATGTGCAGCGAATCAAGTTTTCTTTTCTCATCGCACTTGCTACCACACTGTTCGTTACGTTCCCTGTCGACGATTCGACGATTTGCTACGGCCAGTTGAATTCTCAGGAAATTGGCAAAGAGCTTCCTCGTGTACCGTTCCTGTCACCACAAAAATCGCTACACACAATCGCCACCCACGCTGCATTCCGAGTCGAACTGGTGGCGGCCGAACCGCTGGTGCACGATCCTGTCGCGATCGATTTTGACGAGAATGGTCGCGCTTACGTTGTTCAATTACCACCCTACAACTCGTACATTGTGGAAAACGTCACACCTCACGGATCCATTGTGTTACTTGAAGACACTGATAGAGATGGCCGCTACGACAAAAGTACTTCCTTTGTGGATGAAATAAGTTACCCGACGGCCATTGCCTGTTGGGATGGTGGCGTATTGATTGGCAACTCACCGGATCTGCTGTTCTTTCGCGACACCGATGGTGACGGCCAAGCGGACGAGAAACACGTCGTATTCACTGGGTTTGGCTCCGACAAAGCCGGTGAAACGCATTTGAATTCGATCCGTTGGGGAATCGATCATCGCTTCCACATTTCGACCAGCATGTCCGGAGGCGAGGTAAAAGCCGTTGCAGATCCAGAGGCACAACCCGTTTCCGTGCGTAACCGAGGAATCATTTTCGATCCACGCGACTGGACGAAGTTCGAACTGACTTCCGGCTCCGGGCAACACGGCATGAGCATGGATGACTGGGGCCGCAAGTTTGTATGTTCTAACAGCGTGCCTGCACAAACGTTGATGTACGACGACCGTTACATCGCACGAAATCCCCATGTCCAAGCACCACCACCAGCTATCGACATTGCGCCGGACGGCAAACACACCAAACTGTTTCGTATCAGTCCACCGGAACCGTGGCGTGTACTACGTACACGACTGCGTCGCGAAAGGCAATTCCGCGGGCCGGATGAAGGTGGTAAACCGTTTGGATTCTTCACTGCAGCAACCGGCATCACCATTTACCGTGGTGATGCATGGCCCGACGAGTATCGAGGCAATCTCTTGGTCGGCGATGTGGCCAACAACCTGATGTATCGAGCTCTTCTGGAACCAGATGAGCTACAGTTGGTAGCTCGACGAGCTGACCAGGACGTCGAGTTTTTGGCTTCCAGTGACATTTGGTTCCGCCCGGTCCAATTCGCCAACGCACCGGATGGATCTCTGTACATCCTGGACATGTACCGCGAACTGATCGAAGGCGCTGCGTTTCTACCACCAGAGTTTTTTGAGCACCTGGACGCTCTAAGCGGTAATGACCGCGGGCGAATCTACCGCATGGTCGCCAACGATGGGAATCCGCTTAGAAAGTCACCACGACTCGACAGCGCAACCACTGCAGAACTCGTGGCCATGCTGGCACATCCTAACGGTTGGCACCGCGATACTGCGTCTCGACTGTTGTACGAACGGCAGGATCCTACCGCCACAGGACCGCTTCGCGAATTCCTCACATCTTCACCATCCCCCATTGGCCGTGCGACGGCTCTTTATGCCCTCCATGGATTGGACGCATTGGATGACAACTCCGTGTTCATTGCTTTGAGTGACACTTCACCTCACGTGCGCATTCATGCCCTGCGACTTGCTGAACACGTAGTGACAGAATCGTCACTGGTGGCGGCGAAGATGATTGAGTTGGCCGAAGATGTCGACAAGTTGGTTCGCTATCAAGCCGCCTTTTCACTTGGCTCGATGCCTGGGCCGACAGCTGCTGCAGCCCTTTTCCGAATTGCGGTACTTGATGGCGAGGATCGCTGGATGCGTGTCGCCATTCTCAGTTCTGTCAGCGACTTGGCTGGCACTTTGTTTCAATTGCTTGCTTCTCACTCAACCCTGCCCTCATCGTCTCACGGACAAGAACTTCTGGTCTCGCTTGCTCGACAGATAGGAGCTGACCATCGTGAAAGCGAAATCGCTACGGTTCTACAGTCGCTTGACCTACTCGCCGATAGCCAGGACACATTACCTGAATCCATTGTGTTGGCACTCCTCGAAAGGCACAAAGAACCAGAAAGAAAGAATCTATTGGCAGCTGAAGATGGAAAAGCTGCCGCGATCCTGAAAAATCTATTGGACCAAGCGAAACGGACAGCCAACGATTCAGATGCCGACGATAACGTGCGAGCGAGCGCGATTCACAAGCTGCGACTCGCACCATTCGCTGCCGTTCAACCTTTGATCCACGAATTGCTACACCCCGCACAACCTCAACCTGTACAGGTGGCCGCCTTGGAGACGATCGCCGAATTCGAAGAAATGGCCGCAGCAGTTACCTTATTGCAGACATGGTCTGCGTTGGGCCCAACTTTGCGAACCAGTGCAGCCGAAACACTGCTTTCTCGGCCGGCCTGGGTGCATGTTCTCTTCGACGCTATCGAAGAGGGCAACGTTCCGCGAGGCAGCATCGACGCTGCCCGAGTCAAGTTGTTACAACAACACCCTGACCAAAAGATCGCCGAACGAGCTGACAAGTTGTTCAACCATGTGCAGGCATCGGAACGCCAAGCCGTTTTTGAACACTACCGCCCCGTACTGGAAATGGACGGCGATGCAGGACGTGGCAAAATGGTCTTCGAAAAAAATTGCTCCGCCTGTCATCGACTCGAAGGCGTTGGAAGGGCCCTAGGAGCAGAGCTCAAAGGTATTCGTCAACGTGGCATGGCATCCGTACTGCTCAATATTCTTGACCCTAATCGAGAAGTCAAACCAGAGTTCTTGAACTACATCATCGCCGTAGAGGATGGACGAGTGTTGACGGGCATGATTAGTGCCGAAACAGCTAACAACATCACGATATCCCGGCCAGACGGCACAAGTGTCACCTTACAACGAAGCGACATCGAAGAAATGCGTAGTAGCGGCTATTCCTTCATGCCGGAAGGAATAGAAAAGAACGTGAATAAAACCGACATGGCCGACCTGCTGAGTTATCTGAATTCGGTCGAATGATCGCAAATGGGGCATAGGCCCCACAACACTCAATTCGGAATGTCCACGATTTCAGCTTCGGCACGTGTGCTCCTCCACGAACAGATGCTCCAACAAATGACGGGCCAGAACTTGGTGACCCTCGGCGGTCAGATGCACCCCATCCGGCCAAAGCATACCCGGTCGAAGATTGCCGCCTTCGTAAAACGGGCCTGAACATTCGATGAATGGAACACTGGCCTCCCCTGCAACGTCAGCTACGCGTTGGATGTAATCCAGAAGTTCATCTTCGCGTCCTGCAAATGGCGTCGGTCCACAAACGACAACTTGGGCTCCGATTCCGAGAAGACGTTCAATCATGGCTCCTAAATTGACTCCATATTCCTCCACCGACACGCCTTGATTCAAGTCATTTAAGCCAAACATGATCCATACCAACTCTGCCTGGTGGTCGTCGCGTTCACACCATTGCACACGGTTGAGACCATCGGTTGACGTCGCACCACCGACCGCGTGGTTGTAGACTTGCACATCCACATTTCCTGCGAGGCCTTGGATCTCTTGCATCACCTGACAAACGTAAGATTGCTGCTGTGACACGAATCCCGAACCCTGCGTGATGGAATCGCCCAAAAAATGAACTCGTTGCACTGCACCGCTTTGAATGGATTGTCGAATCATTTCAGTCATGGGACGGTGTCCTTGGTGATTGGTTGGGGCGGTACCATGGCGAGGAAGAACCCTCGCACAAGACCGCTAACGGTGTTGTTACTGGACAAGTTGGTCTTCCAAGGAACGAATGATTGATGTCTCAACAAATCCAAAGAACGCATACTCTATTCTAAAGATTTCGTCGATCAGCAAACTCGTTCAGTGTTCTGATTCCTTCATTCATGAGACATTAGGCATTCACCGGTTGTGGTTCTTCTGACCCAGCGTACTAGAACCAAGCCTGCCCAACCGTCACCTGCGCTTCGGCAACTTGCCCAAATGGTTGGCCGTCGACGGTCAACTCGGCGGCAAAAGCTTGCCGCCGACAATTTCCCTCAGGCGTGATGGTCAAATCGCAAGCCACCTCGGCCCGCGCAGCGGCAACCAATTCGGCCGAGTCTCCCTGCCAGCCTTGTGGGCCCACCAAACGCACAGCTAATTTCGCCTCGCGCGGCAACGGATTGCGAACGGTCACCGTCACTTCAATAGGTGCAGGCTCGTCTAACACATGGCGATAAGGCCAAATCCAACCTCCCCAACTATCCATATCAAAATGGGTCTCGCCTTCTCCCAAAACCATGGCACGGCGATGCACACCTTCTAGTTCTGTCGTCCATTCACTGATAAATCGGAAGTAGACATCGTCGGCATAAATAGGATCAGTGTGACCGGTCAGCACAACTTCGGGGCGCCAATCGAGCAACCAGCGAGCACTTTGCTCATACCCTCCCAACAAACATCCGTTGCGGTACACATGATTGGCCATCATACGACTATCGGTGGTAGGCGCCACGGGAAAATCATGATCACGAAAGAAATATTGATCTCCGGTATGGGCAAATCGCTTACCGTCCACTTCGAATCCAATCAACGCGGCAAATCGGGTGTGACCATTCATCTCACCAAAATGAAACTGATACTGTTCCCATTCAACCGTTTCGTCCACTCCAAATCGTTTGTGGACTTGAATAGGATTAGGCCAGGTACATGGAAAGCAATGTGCTGCCGGTTCTTCCAGTAGATGTGCAAACGTGTCAGCCGCCCAACACTCGGTACCAAATTGACGCTGCAGGATCGGAACGGAAGCCACATGATCGTCGTGGAAGTGGCTGATCAGCGCGACGTCGATGCCCTCGATGCCGAACTGTTCACGCAAGGTATCGATGCCGTGCAATAGTGCGCGCCGCCGCGTGGGAATCGAAAGATCCTGAAAACGAACCTGTCCCGCCGTGTTGTACCCGTAGTCGATGGTCAATACCTTATCGTGCGCATCGTTGAACAAAAACCAAGCACGGGCATTGGAATATGTGCTCACATAGACATGGTCGGTAACCTTAGTCAGCTCGGGAGTATCGGGCGCGGGCAACAAATCGATCTCGCCCTTGCCAAACGTATCCACGACCTGTATCAACGAATCCTCGAGCTGCGAAAGAGCCGCATCTGTTTCTTGCAGAATGGGATCCCCTAGACTGGGCAACAACACCAAAGGCTGTTGCTTGCGCATCTGACGCACCGAAAAGATAGCGTTGTAGGAGCCTGTGGTGCAGTGATAGTTGTACTGAAACGGCGCGATGCGTGGGACACGTCCGGGTGAATGGATGGCTTCGCCACAAAACAAAATGCGTTGGTCGTCCGGAGAAATAGTCAAACCATACCCTGTTTGGCCTGCCGTGGCTCCAGGAAGAGGTATCGATTCGAATTCGAGCCCGCCGAGCAACCGCTTCTCATAGTCCAAAAACGGTTGTACGTTTTCCACCGCTTCGATTGGCACGTTCAGGTCCCACAGATTATCGTAAATAATATAGGTCTCACGCTGACGAAAGTGTTGCTGCGGATCCGCCAACAGCGACCATTCAATTTCCGGAGCGTAAACTTGAATTCCTTCACGAGCCGCCCGTACGGCTCCGGCGGCGTGATCGCGAAAGTGATGAGTCAGCAAAACAGCGACCGGAGTTGCTGGCAGCGATTTCAATGCGTCCAGCCAATACCCTGTCCCCGAATCAATGACAACGATTCCCTCTGGGCCGCCTACGGCATAGACATTCGAGCTGTCGCGAAACAACCAAACCGGGACGGCACCGTCTAGAATCTTTGTCCACTGCATCTGTGACTCCTTTGCCTCATACTTCATGGCGGAACGGCGCAAGGCGTTCCGGACGGGGCAACGCCGTGACGAATTTTCGCCCTATGGTTTCGATGGTTTTAGCAGCAGCGCCCAAACCCTGCCGCTACCAAAAAACCGTAACGCCGTCGTATAGATCTCCGTCCCACAGCTCAGCGTCTATCAGCATGCAACAAGGTACGCATGGCTGACATGAGTACGTGTTCCACTTCTGGTGCCGTGCGCGACACGACACTTGTTTCGTACCCACCCTCGCCATAAGAAACTTCTGTACCGATGTAACCTGGCCCTTGATCTCCATAAGCGGCCATACAAACGAATGCATCCGACCGCATCTGTTGTGCGGCTAATTGATATTCAACAAATAACTCGCCAGGCAAGTGCAAGATATGGACATCGTCGATGCGCAAACTGCTTATCGTAATCTTGTATCCCTCTTGGCATCGCTTCATCCAGGCCAATCCTGACGCAGCACGTATGCGTTTCTTTTGAGGCAGTTGCTTGTCTCGCAAATCTCTCAACAGATCGGTCTCATTCAATGTATCTCGCACAGGCAACTGCACGTCTACGGTGTTCCATTCGATATTCGCTGTGGTCACTGCAACCCTCTTGGTCGCTGATTTCCAGGCGAGTTCCATCCCATCGGCAAGCCGCTTTGCCAAGATGCCACGGTTCTTTTCGGCACCATCGTTATATTTACCCGCCCCAACATTTCCGCCGGCACCATTGAAATGCAGGTGGGCCGCGTCAGGTATCGCAGCTTGGCGAATCCCACGTGCCAAGCCAACCGTATCGCAGCTCACACCACCACGACCATAGTAACTCTGAGGGTGCGTCGCATAGTAACTCAGTACAGACACAGGTTCATCTTCGTTCCACAAACTCACAATCTTAACCCACGGATCGATCGTCCCTTCCGGTTCTGCGCGCAAAGCGGGATCCTTACAGGTCGTAAAACGCACGCCTCGTACTTTTCCGTCGGGACCAAGAATCCGACGATTCGAAGCAAACTTTTCCACACGTGCACTTCCCCAACCTAGATGCGTCACAGGTTGCAAATGTCGCATCGATTCAGATGCCGCCTCTGCGACCTGAATCAAAGTTTGTCTGGCAAAAGTCTCGTGATACATAACGCCTGCCAATCCCTGCTCAGCGAGAATCGCACCCGCCGAATAATCGACTCCAGGGGCGTCATGCTGATGCAGGACATGGACAGCCACTCGATTCACGGTCGTTCCCACCGCATCCGCTAACGTGGCGCGCCATTGATCATGCGCCGCGTTGGAGATCCCAACCCAATCCACAGCGCACAACACAATTGGATCTTGGTCTGAAAGGATGACGATACCGCGCACACTCAGACGATCAACAATTTGTTCAGTCGCAGGAACGTAGCCGTAACACAACGGACTCCCTAGAGGGGGTGTGGCATCGCATTCAAAGGTCGCGATTTGCAATTGCTTCCCGACCGAGTGCGACTCGGAGGCAGCCGTGACAACGGCCAAGCAAAAGGGAAATAGCGAACCACCAATCATCTGCCAAAGAATATGCATTGCCAAAAATGCATGCATGTGATTTCTCATCGTTTTACTCCTCAACCAGGCGGGTCCTTATCACGTCGGACTCGAACATGGCGAGCCAAAGCCGCCGGAGTTGGTCTTCTCACACAAAACGCCCGGATAGCGTCTACGGTTCACGATTTGAAACCATGTTTTGTCATTGGAGTTATTTCTTAATAGCATTAACCACCACCCAGGAATTCCTTTTGAACGGTGATCCAAGTCGAAGTTGTCGCGACGGCAAAGTAGAACAACCCGGCAAGAAACATAGCCGTGCGAGCAAACCAGCGCGGTCGCAACTCGGCCGGCAACAGCACCAGATTGACCACCAGCGTATGCCAACAACTGATAGCGAATGCAAAATTCATGAACAAGGCTGCGATCAACAGTAACTGCGTAGGCTTGCCAATCATTAGCATAAAAACACTTAACGCTGTGTATGCCAACAAAACAGCAAAGTACACGTAGCGAATATTCTGCGGTTCAAGGCGCCGTAACCAACTGCTGGAAGTCCAAAAAACATCTACCCAACGTCGGAGGAAACCATCTGTAGCTGGGCCAATGCTTACCGCCATGACCAAGAATCCGCAAAGCACGATCAAGAACCAGAAAAGGCTTCCCCATCCAGGCCCGGCGTAATCCCGAATGGCATTGGCAGTCATCACCGAGGAAAGCCACTGATTTTCGACTTCGAAACCTCGAGGTAGGAATTGAACTGACAGCATCGCAGGAAGGGCGACTCCAAACACACATGCGGGAAACCAGACAAAGACTTGTTCCCGCCGTACATGGTGATACCAGCGTTTCCAAAGAGGCAAGGACTGATCATTGACCTGGAAAACTGTTCCCACATGAGATAGTTGTATGCTGCGGCCTCCGATGAGGCTCGGAATTGCCCCAACATGTGCCCCCATCCCCCACCCTTGATCGCGCGTGTAATTACTGATGGGTGTGTTTCCCAACCCACCTCCTCCGGAAATAGCAACCAGAGCGCACAGCAGCGCCACCATGGAAGTATCAATGGCCAAACTACGCCCTTGCCACCACGCCGCAAAAATATTGTCAGTACTATAGCCATCACGTGTACCATCGCCGTCAAGATCCTCTGCAGGATCTAGCTTACCGTTTTGATCCACGTCTGATTCGACACTATCCAGATGGCCATCACCATCCCAATCCTCCCCCTGATCAAGCACACCGTTACCGTTACGATCCTCTGCTTGTAGAACGGGCACATTTCCAAACTTAAAGAATCCACTACAGATTTCGATCCAGGTAGCTGGCGTCGAATATAGTACAGCAATTAGCAACAGAGTCGCCATCACCACGAACAGTTTGAACCCCGCCAACCACTTCAAGATGTTGTAGATCTTTCCACCCAGGATCAGCGGGATCATGGAAATCAAAAAGACAGAAATGCTCACCATTCTCAACAGCGTTTCGTCTTGTTCGGGATCCGGCAACTCTCCGCGCACAAGTGCCACGAAAGGCGTTGCGGCGCTGGCCGCCAGATACGGAAAAAACATCCCAAAGTCCAACAGCACATAAAGCCACACCCAAAACAACGGACCGGGTAACGTGCGAAATTTTCCGGTAAAAATGGGCTCGCCGGAATACAACGTGTACCGGCTGATCTCGATGTTGTAGATGAGTTGGCAGAGCAGGGCGAGCAAAGCCAGCCACAGCAGTCCGGCCCCGAACTTTGCCGTGATGATAGGCCCCATCAACCATTCGCCTCCGCCAATGGCCAGAGCGCCCATCAGAAACCCTGGTCCGATCATGGCCACCCAATTCCTCCAGGTAAACAACGGCGCTTCTGGCAATTCGCCGAGCTTCCACTGTGGAATCTGGTGTGATCCAGGATACGGTACCGCGGCTTCATTAACGCCCATGGCGTTTGTTTCGCTCTTGTTAGCCATGCAGGTTTCTCCGGCAAGTTGTCTACGTCTTTGTAAGTTGCTAAAGATACCTGTGACCACATGAAGGTGACAACCCGTCGACCCACCACTCAACTGCTTGTTCAGCTCAATGCAGCCTGCTAAGAACCCTACTAACTTTGCACATACCATGTGAAATGGCACTAGAAAACCACCCTAGCGCCGCTTCACAACTCATAAGAAATTTTACTGTAGCGCACACATAGCACATGCCTATGGGGATGGCGCACAATCAGAGACCGTGGTAATATGCTTCTGCAACTGAGACCAAGCCATGAGCGGAGCGATCAACGATGAAACAACCTTACCTTTATTTTTTTTATGCGTTCGTCGGAGCCCTCATTACCTTCGGTTGCAACTCGTCAAAGCAGGACAGCAAATCCGGCAACACCGGACAACTCAAACGCATCATTGTTGTGAGCAACAACGATGATCCCTGGTGGACAGCCATGGACCGGGGGATGCATGACGCTGCCAATGAATTTGGTTTCGAGGCGGCCGGATATCGCGTGGTCTTGGATCAGGGTGACGGAACCGATGTGGATCAAATTGAAAAACTCAATCAATATGCCAACCAAATCGACGTGGCAGCCGTTGGGCTCTCCCCGATCAATCCTGACAGTTCTGGTACGATCGAGGCGATGCGCAAACTGCGAGAACAAGGCGTGGTCCTGGTAACCATTGATTCGGATATAGATCGAAACCGGTTTCGCGATGCGCGATTTGCCTATATGGGAACCAATAATTTTGTCGCCGGCCAGGAACTCGGCAAAGCGGCCCGCGCCATCTCGCCGAACGGTACCGAATATGCAACGTTTGTTGGCATCAAGACAGTCGATAATGCGGTGAAGAGAATTGAAGGGTTTGCTGACGGAGCCGGGCAAGATTTTACAGAGCGAGACAGTCTAGGCGATGGAGTGGATCCAGACCGGGCACAGCAAAACGTTGTCAATGCGTTATCCAATCATCCCAACCTAGGCATGCTTGTGGCCATTTGGGCACACAATGCGGATGCGATTGTAACCATCGTCAAGCAACAAGAAATCCGAGACCAAGTCAAAGTGCTTACGATGGATGCCTCAGAAAAAGCTTTACGTCATATGCAAGACGGTATGATCGATGCCATGGTGGTCCAGAACCCGTACCAGATGGGATATGAGGGGGTACGCTTGATGCGAGCCCTGCTCGAAGAAGATTATGAAACGGTCAAGAACTATTACCCATCTTTTGATCCGGTCACAGGCACCTTCGGTGAACAGGACGGTGACATCATGAACACAGAACTACGGGTCGTCGTACCCGATGCATCCTCACCCATCACACGTGAGATGTTTGGCGAGTCTTTAAAGTTCTTTCTTTTGAAGGACTTTCAGTTGTGGCTCGCTGAACGTAAATTGAGGTCTTCATGAGCGGAACACCTCCAAACCATGATCGGGAGGTGTACCATGATCGACGAACAACCCAGTCGTGGGCAGCAGAGTACCGTAACGAAATCGGATTGGCCGCGGCCACATTGTTCGTCTTGCTGTTAGTCATCGCCGTAGACATGGCGCGTGCCGGAGGTTCACCTTATCTCTCCAAACCGTGGGCCAACGCGACGGAAATCATCCGACACACGTCTCTCTGGGGCATCTTCGCCCTAGGTGCTGCGATCGTCATCATTTCGGGTGGTATTGATTTGTCGAGTGGATCGGTCATTGCGTTTAGCGGTTCGATATTTGCCATCGTATTGATCTGCCTGGCACCACGAGATGATTATGGCGTGCCGGATACCACTAAACTTTCAACAGTCACAATCCTGATCGGTATGACAGCAGCCCTCGTGGCTGGAGGCTGCGTCGGAACCCTGCATGCGTGGTTGATTACCGTCGTCGGCTTACCTCCTTTTGTCGCGACCCTAGCGTCACTTGTCGGCCTCAGAAGCCTTGCTCGAATTCTCAATCCATCCATCATGACATGCTTTGGCATCCGCCAAACTCGCATTAACCTTTACGATGCTCGTCTGGCCGACATTGGGCAAGCTTGGTGGCTTCCACTACTAATTTTCCTCATGGTGAGCGGGTTGTTGTGGCTGATGATGACTCGCACCGTCGTGGGACGCCACCTGTATGCCTTGGGAGGTAACGAACAGGCTGCCCGGCTAAGCGGTATCCGTACGGATCAGCTCAAGTGGCTTGCTTACTGTACCGGCGCCGTCACGGCCTCGATTGCCGGCATACTTTACACACTCAAAGTTGGCGCCATTAACCCACAAACTTTGGGAGTCGCGTACGAGTTGAATGCCATCGCCGCAGCCGTGGTAGGAGGATGCAGCCTACAGGGTGGCATGGGAACCGTTCCGGGGGTCATGCTGGGAGTACTTTTTCTACGGATGGTCATCGATGCAGTGGCCAAGCTGATCAAATCTGGCTCAGACGACTACGAAGGACTCATCGTCGGATTCCTGGTCGTCGTTGCCGTGGCGATGAATGAATGGCGTCGTCAGGTCCGAGGTACCACGAAGCAATTCTTTGCCGGCACTATGGGAACCCTCATCATCCCGGTTCTGTCATTGTTCGTGGCTGCTATTCTAGGTGTGATGCTCGGTGACGATCGGATTGGGTTTAATTTCAGGCAGGCAGCTATTTCCGGAAGTGCGACGTTTGTGATTCTTGGTGCTGTGAAATGTAGTGAGTTGATTCGATGTACAGTCAAATGAAGATGCAGCCAGTTCACGGTCTCTTTCACCATCCCAGAGGGAGAGTGAAAGAAGCAATGCATTTGGCGTTTGGCGTCGGTATGTCGATCAGTTAGCCACGAACATCGTTGAAGATCCATCAGCGGGAGGATTGGCTTCGTATTTTCCCTCACTAACAAGTCGAGCACATTCGCGACGGATCTAAAACCGATTCCCGATGGGTTGGTTGTCATGATTTTTGACGACGGGAACCTGTCAGACAATACGTTTGTCGCTTCGCTCTTAAAGAAGCATGGTTTTCACGCCACTTTTTTTATTACCTCAAACCTGGCACATGCTGTGGAGACCAACAGGAAACAGGAGCGGACGATGTGGCAGCAGATCTACGAATTGCATCAAGACGGTTTTGACATAGGCAATCATTCCACGAGTCGTCCGAACCTGATCACGCTTTCTAGGGATCGCAAACTGGCCGAAGTGAATAACCCGGATGAGAAACCGCAAGATCCAGTTCGGTTAGTTAGCCGTTTCACTAATACAGTAGAGAAATTTATTGGATCGGAGAAACATCTGCCCATGGCTGATTGCCGGACTGGCATTAAAGATACTGTCATCCTCGTCGAACACGTTGTGGGCCAGGATGTTGAATTCAGGACTCGCATCCAGTACGAACGTTCCGTTGTGCCAAGTCACGACGTAAAGGCAGCCGCCGGCCAACACGACGGAAGCATACGTCTTGCCTGCCCCATTCACGCGGTTTTTGTAGAGAGTTTCACCTGTTTCGACATCAACACAGTGGGCGATGCCATCGTCATTGACCCAGTAGAGGTGACCTTCGTGATAGACGGGTGATGGAACGTTGGAGCTTTCTTGGGCAACCCACAGCCTGTGCGTCTCCGTTACGTCTCCTCTTCCTCCAGTTTTCACAGCGACAACTTCCGGACCACGCCCTCCAATAGCGTAGACGATATTCTCGTGCGACACGACGCTGGGACAAATATAGGTGTCCGCCGAATCGCAACTCCAGAGCGAAGCTCCAGTTCTTGGATCAAGCCCCAAGATCTTTCCCGATGTATTTACTACTAATTCTTGTTGACCTTCTTGAGACTTGACTAACGCAGGTGTATTCCAGGCGTCTTTGATGTCGGCCGCTCGCCAGAGTTCTTGTCCGGTTCGTTTGTTCAAGGCAATTAAGTCACCACATTCCACACTGGCATTCACGATCACGAGGTCACCCACCAGAATTGGCGAGGTACCGCTTCCGAAAATGTGTGTGTTCGAACCGACATCCACGTTCCAAAGGTTGTTGCCATCGAGGTCCAAGGCCCACACACCACTACGACCGAAAAAGGCGAACACGGATTCCCCATCTGAGGCGCATGTACCGGAGGCATAGCCGTGCTCGGGCAGGAATTGTTCGTAGGGCCGCTCCGGCAATTGTGGTTCGAGTCGCTTATCCCATAAAAGGTCGCCGTTCTTTCGGTCATAGCAGACCACGTGCAATCGCATGTTTGTTTCGTCGCCTGGATTCTCCGTATCCAAACCGAATCCGCTGTAACATGTAACGATAATCTTATTACCAACGACAATTGGGCTGGATGCTCCATACCCCGGAAGGGGAATTTTCCAGATAACGTTCTCTGCAGAATTCCAGACTAACGGTACGGTTTCGTCTGAGACTCCTGACCCACCAGGACCGCGAAACTGAGGCCAGTCAGCAGCGAACGACACAGTCGACAACCAGATTCCGAGCCAGCTTGAAAAAACAAGAATTTGGTGTCTCGACACAGTATTTCTCCTGTTGACGATTTTTCCTGTTGACGATGGCGAGTCGACGTCGATTTAGTGATTCGAGAAACGGCCACAATTATCCGAGGGTGTTCTGGCGTCCCCCCCCGAAGAGCGTGGTAAGGAGCGATAAATTATCGCCAGCAGAGTGGAACGTGTCGAGCCATAAGAAGTGTTTGCACCAGAACCCACAAATTCTGACGTTGAAAATAAGTCGCGGACCTATGCACCAGGGAGGCCAGAAAAGGTTAGCGTGCCGAAGAAAGCGGTATCACGCCAATAGCTCGTGCACAATATTGCCATAAACGTCGGTCAAGCGAAAATCGCGACCTTGAAAGCGATACGTGAGTTGCTCGTGATCAACGCCGAGCAGATGCAGGATGGTTGCTTGTAGATCGTGCACGTTGATGGGCGTGGTGGTCGGCCGAAATCCAAGATCGTCGGTGGCTCCCACATCCGTTCCTGTTCGAACGCCGCCACCGGCCATCCACATCGTAAACGCCAGCACATGATGGTCTCGGCCCACGGCACCAGTTTTTTGAGGTTGAGCGACAGGCGTGCGACCGAATTCTCCCCCCCAGATCACCAGTGTATCGTCCAACATTCCTTGTTGCTTTAGATCTTGAATCAGCGCCGCACAGGGTTGGTCAATCATACGCGCCATCGGCGGAAAACTGACGGCGATGTTACCATGATGGTCCCAATCACCATAAGTTAGCTGAACGAAACGGACACCACGCTGCACCATACGTCGAGCCAACAAACAATCGCGATTAAAGCTGGGAACAGTTAGATCAGTCCCGATACCATACATATCGAGAACATGACGCGGTTCGTCTTGGATGTCGAGTAGCTCCGGAGCTGTTTTCTGCATCCGATGAGCCAGATCATAGGCGTGCATGCGCGCCGCTGTATTTTGGTCACCGGTGCTTGCCCAACGGAGTGCATTTAGGCGCGAAATGGCATCCAAGATTTGACGGTCGTCCTGGGGTGAATACCCGGGAGGCGATTGCAACCCGAGGATAGGAGGACCGCTGCTACGAACTTCGACCCCATCAAACGTTGCCGGCAAAAACCCACTCGAGTAAATGTTGCCGTGCGAACGATGATTCTGGATATCTCCGAATGCCACAAACCCGGGAAGATTTTCCGTGTCACTACCCAATCCGTAGGTAATCCAGGATCCCAGACTTGGCCGGCCTGCTTCGCGATGCCCCGTAAACAACATCAACTCGGCAAATGGATGCACCGTTTCGTCGGTCGTTACGGTTCGCACAAATGTCAACTCGTCGATAATCTGTTGCGTGTGCGGCATCAGCTTTGTCACTCGACGACCCGTTTCACCGCAGGTGTCGAAGCCCCAAGGGCTCCCCATGATGTGCAACTTGTCCGTCTTGATTTGCTCAAACGGCACACCTTCGATAACCTCTGCCGGTGCGATCTGCCCATCGTATCGATCCAGCTCCGGCTTATGATCGAACATGTCAAGATGACTAGGGCCGCCGACCATGTACAAAAAAATGACATTCTTTGCACGTGGCAGAAAATGCGGCATGGACACGTCAGAGAAACGTTGCCCAACGTGATGTGATTCGGCCGTCGACAATGGCAAACCAAACATCGCTGATGTGGCGATGGACCCCAATCCGATCCCGGCATCACATAGAAACTTGCGGCGATTGGAAGATCTGGAATTCATCATGTTCGTGGGATCAATCATCGTCGATGTTCAACACGGGGCGTTTCCCCCTAATCCAACTTTAGTTGACCATCCATTCTGGTTGCAAACTAAAACGCCGATACATCTTTGATACCAGCGGGCAATCAAATGAATAGGTTGGTAACCATTCGGTGGGGCCAAACCTCTTCGCGTTCTTTCTATATGAGAATATCTGATAATCTATTCGCGGTTAATGCATTCGTCCAGATTCAAAATAGCCCGTGTGACTCCTGCCCACGCCGCTAACTCGACAGGATCACCTTCCTGGACCGTGATCGCAGCGGA
The DNA here is from genome assembly GCA_022448645.1 of Pirellulaceae bacterium. The sequence goes on along the minus strand of JAKVBZ010000011.1, from coordinate 74,423 downwards.
AAGGATTTCTTTTGCTTTTTGGGGTGACGACCTCAAAGCGGCTCGTCGAGCTGCTAATAATTCTGAGAGGGCCTGCATTTCTGGCTCAGCTGGTGGTCGCGTCAGGCAAAGCTGAAACGCAAAGCGAAGCCGATCGTCGTCCGACTCCGAGTGATCATGCACCCGTGCCGCCATCGCCACGGCACACTCAGCGAACCAGGGGTGGTTTAACAACACCAGGGCCTGGGATGCGGTATTCGAAGGTACGCGACGAGTGCAAGACTCATTGGCGTCCGGCGCGTCGAAAGCTCGCAGATAAGGGTGGGGCGTCAGCCGCCAAAAATGGACATAGATACCACGACGATAGCGACCAGCGTCTTCATCCATCTTCCAAGTCGACTTGTCGGCACGACCATGCATCACGCCATCTGACTGAAATGGAAAAACACTAGGTCCACCCACCTGAACATTCAAAAGTCCAGACGCGGCCAATGCCTGGTCACGAATAATCTCAGCTTCTAGCCTTAATCTCTGCTGTTGCGCCAACCACCGTCCTTGGGGATCCAACTCCTGCAAATCCAGACGTGTGTGAGACGCTTGGCGGTAGGTGGCCGACGAAGTGATCAATCGGTGAAGATGTTTCAAACTCCAATCGTGCCGTATCAATTCTGCAGCCAACCAATCAAGCAATCGTGGGTGTGAAGGATATGCGCCCGACAAACCAAAATCGTTCTCCGTAGAGACCAATCCGGTGCCAAAGTACCGTTGCCACACTCGGTTGACCAATACACGAGCCGTCAACGGATGGTCGTTGGAAATCAGCCAACGCGCGAAATCAAGACGATTAGCGTGACTTTCAGAAGCTTCGTTCACCACCGATAGAAAACCGGGGACGGTAGCACTCACCGCATCACCCAAAGCCTCAAAGTTTCCACGCAGGAATACGTGAGTTTGCCGCGGTTTGTCCAATTCTTGCAAAACGGGCGAAGTGACGATGACAGGCTTCTGGTCCGTGAACAAATCCAGCGTCTCTTTACGAGAACGGTAACCGACATCGACTCTGACCAATGCTTTCTTTATCAGCTGCACCTGAGCCGGCGCGCGCTTCGCCTCCTCCATGCTAAGAATTTCGCGTTCCTCAGCACTGAGAGACTCGATCTTTTCGTCCTTCGTCCCCGCTCGCAGACGTTGTGAAAGTTCCAACAGCAGCTGTTTTTCGTACTTGGCAAATTCCTGTTGGAGCGATTGCTGTTGAGCTTGATGGGCATCGCGTCGTGCCAATTCGGCAGGTGTAGCCAACTCCAGTTTTGGTTCCGCCGAGTTATTAAAAAAGGCGAACATCTGATAGTACTCTTGCTGTGTCACAGCATCCAGTTTGTGATCGTGACACTGAGCACACCCAAGGGTCAGTCCGAGCAGCGTGACGCCAACCGTATTCACCCGGTCTACAATTCCTTGCAATCGTGCGGCTTCGGGAGCCGGATGGCCACGGTTGCAGCGCAAGAATCCGGTGGCCACCTGCTGGTCACGTGTTGCCTGCGGTAGTAGATCCCCAGCCAGTTGTTGCAGCACAAACTGGTCAAATGTCATGTCGGCATTGAGGGCCGCGATAACCCAGTCTCGATACGGCCAGACAGAACGAGGCTGATCGGCTTCGTAGCCATGACTGTCGGCGTAACGAGCCAAATCAAGCCAATGTCGGCCCCAACGTTCGCCATAGGTGGGTGAGTCTAAGAGTCGCTCGACAAGCTGATCCCAGAAGTCAGCCGCAGCGTTTTGATCAAACCGTTCAATGTCTCGCATAGAAGGTGGCACGCCGCCAAGGTCTAGATAGAGGCGGCGAAGTAAAATCCAAGGATCCGCCTCTGCCGACGGTGCAACCCGGCGCCGCTCCAACCGTGCAAGCACGAAATAGTCAATCGGATTGCGTGGCCAAGACGTATCCGCGACTTGTGGTAAAGCTGGCCGTTGGATTTTCTGGAACGCCCAATGCTCACCGTCGTCACCGCTGCATACCGCAAAGGGTACGAAAAGCAGGTAACCGACCGCTAAAATCCCAAGTATATTGCCATCACTACGTGACCAACTCATACTGGCAACTATAAGTCAAACCAATTCTTCAAACCAGGGGAACGTACCTTCTTATGCCGTGCGGCACGGTCGCGATCCCTGGCAAATTCGTTGCTGTCATTGTCTGGGGAGACTAAACTCAAGTTCAGGGTGAAGGCTATTTATGAAAAGTCTGTTTTCTAATTGTCATTCGGTGCTTGACTGCATTTCCCACGATGGCCTGCGTTGCGTGCTCCTCTGCACAACAAGGCGGAAGCGTCGACTCTTTTAGCCTACAAATCGAATGGAACTATTTCGTACCAATGCCTGCCTGAGAAGCAACCCTCCGTTCTACACCTCCTTCGTTGAAGATTCGACTGAGGCTGCAGTAGGCAACGAGATATTGGATTGGCCCCACGAGGGGCATTCGATGCAGGATTCGCATAGACCATCGCATCGCGGACTGGCAAGGTAATCTAAAAACGGACCAGATCGGAAGATCCTTACGATGTGAAACACTATCTAAACCAGAAACCTTAAGGTTTCCCTCCTTCATACAACGTACCATGTTCCTTTCACAGGTAAGCTCCGGATGGTCGGGCACACTACTCGCATTCGTTTTGGGATGCGGAGGTTTGCATGTCGACCACCGCTTTGGTCACGCCGAAGACTGGCCTCGCTGGCGCGGTCCTAACCTTGACGCGATCTCCTCGGAACACGATTTACTGGATCATTGGCCGAAAGATGGCCCCAGGTTGGCATGGAACGCCACAGGACTTGGTGAAGGTTACGCCAGTGTGGTGATTAGTCAGGGACAGGTGTACACGATTGGTAAACAAGACGAAGACGTCTATTGCTTTGCGTTGGACGAAGTTACAGGCCAACCTATCTGGCAGCGCAAGATTGGGACTACATCCCGTATTCCGATGTCTACGCCCACGGTTGACGAAGACCGCGTCTACGTGCTGGACCCCGACGGCGATTTGGTTTGCCTGCGAGCTGATGACGGCGAATTCATGTGGCACAGAAATTACATCCAGGATTTTGACGGGCAAATGATGTCGGGTCGAGGCTATGGTGAATCGCCTTTGGTAGATGGCCGACGGCTCATCTGTACACCTGGAGGTTCGGATGCGGTGATGGTAGCACTCGACAAGGAAACAGGCGATTTGATTTGGAATACCGAACTGCCGGACGTAGGTCCTGCCGGAGCCGACGGCGCTGGGTTTTCGTCGACGGTCATCAGCCACGGTGCAGGCCTGCGCCAGTTCGTACAGCTCGCCGGGCGGGGGTTGATTGGCGTAGCTGCCGATGATGGCCGCTTCCTCTGGGGCTACAACAACCTGGCAGTAGAAACGGCAAACATACCCACTCCGCTGGTGAAGGATGACTTAGTATTCGCGGCCAACGGCTATGGCGCTGGCAGTGTGTTGCTGCGATTGACAGCCTCTTCCGAGGGAAGTGTTCAGGCTGAAGAGGTCTATCGTCTGCGTGGGACCGAATTCCAAAACCATCATGGTGGCATCGTCTTGGTAGAAGACCACGTGTACGGAGGACACGGGTCCAATAACGGATTGCCGACCTGCGTAGATCTGTGGAGTGGAGATATCCTTTGGAAACGTCGAGGCCCCGGTGTCGGCTCAGCGGCAATCGTATACGCCGATGGACACTTCTACTTTCGCTATCAAAACGGAGTGATGGCTCTCATCGCAGCTTCTCCGCAGGGCTATCAACTAAAAGGAACATTCTCTATCCCCGGTGCGGGAGGCGACAGCTGGGCACATCCTGTGGTCGCCAACGGTAGCTTGTACCTTCGTGAGAAAGACGCCGTATGGGTGTATGATATTCGGTCCGAGGGGGCATCAACTCCCCTGGACCTGGCGCAAGAATCGGGTGCGACGACCGCCGTCTTACGTCAGCTGGACGTCCCTGCCGAGTGGCTGTCGACATGGATCTCCGTCCATCCCACAAAACAATCAAATCTCTTTCGATATGCCGTCAGCGAAAACACCGTTGCTCCCGAAAAGACTCGTATACTCACGCTGTCGCGAAAGCATGTTCAAGACAATGGGCGATTGCCAGAGGCGTTGTTGCAACAACTGGCAAGCCTTCGCCATCCGTTCCTATTGCGAATGGAAGGCTTGACGATCAAAGACTCTTGCTTGCAAGACCTAGGTCAGCTCTCCCAAATGATCGGTTTGGACCTAGAACTGTGCCAACAAATCACCGATCGCGGTCTGACGCACCTGACACGTTCAACATCGCTGGCTTATCTTTCTCTGGCAGGAACGGCAGTTACCGAAAACGGACTGGGACAACTCGCCAAAGTAAACTCACTCCGCGCGTTGGACCTGGAAATCTGCGATGACATCGCCGACAAAGCTTGCACACAGCTGGCAAACCTCTCTCAACTCCGAGCCCTTGTTCTGAAAAAGACAGGTTTTGAAGAAGATTGCATCACAGACGTAGGTTTAAAACATCTGAGTAAACTCTCTCAACTCGAATTACTCAATCTGTACGGCAACCGATTGAGTGATACGGGGGCAGATCATCTGAAAGACATGCGACAACTTCGAGAACTCGACCTGAGCCTCAATCCGCTCACAGACACGGGGATTGGGCAGGTGGCCAGCATGCCCCAATTAAAACGGCTTGAACTGGTCTACTCGACCGGATTTTCCGGACCGATGGTCACAGACAAAGGCCTGGGGAGTTTGGCGTCATTACACCATTTGATGACCCTGAATCTGACCGGCGCTCGCATCACGGATCGTAGTGTCGAGACTCTATCACGATTTGCGACGCTGCACAGATTGACGCTGGTAAATTCGCAAATCACGGAGTCAGGTGTGAAACGGCTAAGAATCCGTTTGCCAGATTGCAATGTAAAATATTGATTCGCTGCGATTCAAGAATCCTATCGTTCGAAAAGCAAATTATCCAGTACCATCACGACGCCAGCCAGTCCTCATAAATCTCGTCCAGCCCAGCTTCCTGTGGTGTGCCGGCATGTAAGACAACGCGATAGGCCAGTGCCAGGTCCTGTCCTTTTTCCAAAGTCCAAGATTGCTTCAGGAAATTAAACGGAGAAGGAGACAGATGCCCGTATTCACGTGTAAACCAGGGACAATCCCCCTCAAAATTAGTGGGGTGATTCATGATGGCAATCCCTTCAACCACATCCGGACGCAGCGCTCGAGGACCATGATATCCGCACCACCGAGCCGGTTTGCCGTAGGTACCTTCCGCTCCCACTCCCCCTTCTGAATTCATAAGTGTTCCGCCGTAAGAGGGCGAGATATCTGCTGCCGCACGCATCGCAAACAGCGAATGTTTCGCACGTTTGATGGTGATAGACTCTTGGGCGATCAGCTTGAACTCGCAATCGAGTAACACGATATCCGCTCTCGGCACACTCACTTTGTAGGACCTTTCATCACGAAGCGGCATACTTCCCGGCCGGCGCCAAACACAAGCCTCTGAAAAAGAACACGAAGTGGGTGTGAGTGAATCCTGCTCAAGCGCCAAATATTCAGAACAGATCTGTCCCTTTTCCAGTTCGTTGTCCGCCCAATAATTGCCGCCGTTCACCGGATCGCATCCCAACCAGAGTCCGCGGTGATGCGGGTACGGCAAGGCACTCTCAGTGGTTAGCGACAATCCAGATTGTGGACCATTCAGCGGACAAAAATAGGGATATTTCAAGTTGGGATGAGCTCGATAACCTAAAACGGGCAAGTTGTTGTTCCGCACCAGTATGTTCGAGCCATTCTGATAAGCGGTGAGTCCTTGAGCTTCGGGTACCGGTTGCGTGAAGTCGACTCCAAATACTGACGAGTCGCCCAACGAAGCCCCAACACAAACGGCAGCGCTGCTGGAAATCAAAAACTGTCGTCGATGCAGCATAGGATTATCTCCTCGTGTCCATAGCGATAGATGATTCTCGGTTTTGTCTTACATCTTCGTTCACCATCGTACCATCATCACTCAACATAGTGTGTTCCCAATAAGCTTTTCAAAATAAACAACCATACCAATCTTACAAGAACAACGTCATCAACAGAAGGATTCGGGATTCCACTGTTGACGACGAAATCAGCTAATCCCGCAGCGTCTTATTTTTCCGGAATAATTGTAGGCGATTCCGATAAGGTTCGCGGAGATTTTCGGGAATCGCCTGCAATGCCATTTCTTGCAATTCCACAGCGCGCTTGTAATCTCCCACTTCAGCACAGGCCGCTGCCAGCGTACTGATGTATTGAGGCTGGGAGTTTCCAGTTAATTCACACGCTTGTTCGGCGTAATTCACGGCGCGCGTTCCGCTGCGCCAACGATCAACGGGACACGTCGCCAGCAGCCAGGCCAACGCATCGTATGAACTGGCACCGGTCGGTTCGATTTCGATCGCCCTCGCATAGTCGCGCATGGCTCGCTGGTACTGCTTCAAACGGTTGTGGGCGATACCTCGGCTATAATACGCGGCGGCAAAATTGGGGTTTACTTCAATCGCTTTGGTAAAATCACCGATCGCCTTTTCCAGTTGATTGATACTACCGTAAGCGTTCCCTCGATTGAAATAAGCCATTTCTGTTTGGGGGTTCAGGCGGATGATTTGCCCCAAGTCTTCCATTGCCAACTTTGGATGACCTTGTTGCAAATAAACTGCGGCACGATTATTGAAGGCTAACTCCGAGTCAGGATTCAATTCGATAACTCTCGAATAGTCTTGAATGGCTTGTTCGTTTTGTCCCAGGCGCTGATGAGCATTGCCTCGCACCAGGAATGCATTTTCTGAGCTTGGTTCAAGTTGGAGCACTCGGTCCAATAAATCAATCGCTTCTGGAACGTTACCCGCAAGAGCCTTGGCGTCACCTAATTTGATCATGATGTCGAGGCGTTCCGGAAATTGCTTGGCTGCCGCCTCCAAATCCATGACTGCCAGGGAACCTTGTCCTGCAGCAAGGAACGCCAAACCACGGCCAAAGGTTGCTTCAAAGTAGTCAGCCTGCAATCGGAGGGCCTCTGTAAAGTCTCGAATCGCCGCTTGGTTGTCTCCCAAGTAGCGATAAGCGTTACCTCGTACTTCATAGTGCTTCGCATGGTCGGGAGAAATCTGGATGGCTGTGGTAAGGTCCCGGATAGCTGCCGCAAAGTCACCTAATTGTCCGTACAGATTACCACGATTGAAATACGCGGCCATCAGCTTTTCGTTGCGATTCAATGCCTGCTGAAAATCGGCCATCGCGAGCTGCACTTGACCTAGGTCTCGGTATGCGTTGGCGCGGTTGACGTACGCTTCGGCATAATCCGGATCCAATTCAATCGCAGATGAAATGGCCGCGACCGCTTCTTCCTTACGGTTTTGGCTGGAGAGCACCAAACCTAAATTATTGTGCATGACGGGACAGGATGGAGAAAACTGAATTGCACGAGTATATAGTGATTCGGAATCGCACCAAACGGACGTTTGTGACCACGTGAAACTACTCATCGCCACGAGCCAGACCACTCCTACAGCCGCGATGCCGTTGCGCACATAAACACGGTCTCTGCATCGTTCGGCGAGCTCTGCAGCACTCCACGCGACAAGGATGAACAATCCGATACCAGGCAAATAAGTGTAGCGATCTGCCATCGACTGATAGCCAACTTGGATCAAACCGATCACCGGCACCATCGTTCCGAGATACCACAACCACCCCACCGTGGCGAACTTGCAAAATCGGTAGCGAAAAACCAATGCAGAATTGACGAACAATAGAATAAACGCCCCGGCAATCGCGATGGCTGACCACGGTTCTCCGCCTGGCAAGTTGGGGTGCGGATACAGCACACGCAAACGTATCGGCCATACCGTCATCCCGATATATGCCACATAGCTCACGACGGCGTTTGCGAATCTCAGAGTCAGAGGTACCATTCTGGCATCGTGCAGCGCGTCTCCTTCTTCCTGACACTGCAACGTGACGATACATACTAGAACCGACAGTAAAAAGAATGGCACCTTCTCAACCATCAGCTGCGACAGAGCCTGTGGTCGAATCGCTGACGAAGTTGAATTTCCATGTCGGTCTGGCTGACTGAGAAACAGGCGAGACAACGGCCAATAATCCAATAGTAACAGGACACAGGGCAAGGTCACCAACATGGGCTTGGACATCACTGCCAGGGCAAATAGGACGAAAGACAGCACATACCATTTCCATTTCTGCCGCCGGGCATACGCCACATACGCTCCTACAGCCAGCAACCCAAACATCAAGCTCAAGACATCTTTTCGTTCTGCTACCCAAGCAACCGATTCCACTCGTAGTGGGTGAATCGCGAAGGCAACAGCAACAAACGCCGACGGCCAGAACCGGGATGTCGCATAGCACAGTACCACCAGCAACAATACGCTGTTAACAGCATGCAATAAGACATTCGTGGCATGGTGTCCGCCTGCGTTCTGCCCAAACAGCTGACAGTCAAGCATGTGCGACATCAAGGTAACGGGATGCCAATTCCCCATCACCCCAAACGTAGAAAAAGCCCATGAAATCGACTGCCAGGACAATCCTTGCCGCACATCCGAAGTGATATAACCATCGTCGTCATAGCTCACGAATTCGAACGCGACTGTTTTCGAATACAAGACAAGGACGACAATGAACAGCACTAGGCCCAGAAGTAGGACGGATGGTCGGTAATCGCCACGCTGACTTACAGGACTCATATTTCAATTGTAACCACGTTGAAGCATCGTCCGTAACCACAACACCGCTGAGTACCATCCAGTTACCAAAGAGATCGTGAAGCCAGCGTCCTCTGTTTTCCCAGGGCATTCTCTACAACTCGGTGACGTCAGCAGCGATGGACGCAGCACCGCATTGAAGGTGCTGGTCAGACGACGGACCGGTCTTCGATGACCTGCATGACTTCAGTGCGGATCCCAGCTGGATCGATAAAAAAAGCGATCTTACGGCGCCCTACGGCTGTATCAATTTCTACTGGCTCGATCAGCCATTCCACGTTGGCGGCGCGCAACCTATCAACATGCATGTCTACATCGTCCACTTCGTAAACGAGATGTAAAAAACCAGGTGGCAGATTCATGCCATGCTGCTCTTCGTAGGGCGCACGATCGAAAATCAATAAGCGCGAGTCGCCCATTCGAAGGAAATTGTAATGACACCCAAATACTTCGCCTCGAAGCTTGACTTCCCCACCCATGCGATCAACGTAAAACTGCGATGTCGCTTCGAGATCGGTGGCTTTGATCGCATAATTCCAGAGGCCATGAATCATATTCACACTCTCATCATCTGCAAACGGTTCACTTACCGCACTTGCGGCAACAATGTCATTGGTTTGTGAGCCATCTCATAGACACAGCGATGTAATTCGCCTTCGGCAATCATCCAAATCACAACGCCTTGTCGCTGAGCATCTTGCGGGCTCGTTACATTCAAGGGCCACATGCCATTGGCGGAATCATACCGGCCCGCCAAATGACCATGGAGCCAGCCCGTTACCCCGTCCTTGGGAAGAAAAGCACGGACGACAATCGGATCAATACCTCCTTCCACCGTCTCAGGGACGATGTTTGGTTGCACCGGTTCGCTATCTTTCGACCAGTAACCTTCCGTACGCCGCCGCGCGGCTTGCTGTAGCGGCCAGGTCAGCAACCACAAGCTGACAAGTCCTTCATTGCCATCGCTTTCAACACCGCGCCAACTGACTTCTCCGGTCGATTCCAGAAAAACTGAATTGAACTCGTCAAGCACTTCCCAAACGACGGGTGAAACGAATTCGGCTGCCTGTCGAAAAGTCGCCTCACGCTCCGCGCGTTCCTGGGCCCCTTCGTATTGCATATCCCGCAGGTCAATAAGATGACGACGATAGTCTTCCAAGCGATAAGCATAATTCGCAATGGAGTCAACCATGATTCGAACTCCAGTTCGGCAATTTGTATTCCATAAAATCACATCCATGATGCAACGCAATGTATCATTTTTTGGCTTACATGAACCGCCAAAAACCGCGTTGGGAAGCTACCTATTCTAAAGAGTGAGTACCACAGCGGAATAGGTTGCAACGTCCTCACTCCAATGTCTCAATCTTGGTCCGGGTAGTCGAATTGGAGATGAACGTCCTGGAGTACGATCCCGCTAGCGTGACCCGAATTGTCAGCCGAATACCCATTGATCACACGAATCGAATTTACGCCGGTGGAAAACCAGTCGACGGAAGCTCGGTACCGTACCCAAGAGGCATGCATCTTTCCGTCAACCAGCGAGTTGTCATTCAGTCTCACCTGCAACCCATCCGCGTCCTGCAAACCTTCGATAAGCAAACTTAGCGTCACCGTTGGATCCCCAGCAGTTTCCTCGCTCGCTGCTGCGGGTCCCACGTCGACTTCGCTCATGGTCATCTTGATCGTATACGGCTGTGTCGGCTCAAGGCGCACAGGATGCCGAAGACCAAGAGACGTCGGTAAAGTTAGAAATCGCAACGGGTCTCGTATGTGACGTCCCGTCAGAAACCACGAAAACCCATCCGGAAAATAGTCCTTGTCCAGCTTGGCAAGCACCTGAGGATCTCCGATCTCACGCCAAAGGGAACTCTGGGGATCAAACAAATTGAACACGTGAATGCCATCGGCGCCTGCCTGCCACACATTCATGGCCCGTGCTCGAAAGTTACGTAGAGCCAAGTTTTCTTCGGTCCCGGGAGGGCCTTCACGACGTCGAGACCAAGACCACGTCAAGCACGGATACACCGGAACGTCATGCTGATGCCCCAACTCGACCCATTCGTTCCAAGGCGACAATTCGAATTCGCCCGGATTGAGCATATCGACAAGATCATGTTCCAGCCAGTGTCGCACATCTAATCCAAGCGCTGCACAACATTCGATCGATGCGGGCAACCGCGCGGCGATCAGAATAGGACGATCACGTTTCAACCCAATCCGTTCCGTCATATCGCGAACACGTCGCTGAAATTGATTCATGATGTCAAGTTCTCTTGGAGTGCAATCCAGTCCCTGCGCCGAACAGCGAAAGTGTGGAGGATGACGCAACCAATCCAACTGGATACCATCCACATCATACCGCCGACAGACGTCCTCCAAGATTTGAAAAGCACGATCGCGGACTTCCGGCTGTCCATAGTCAAGACCGGACCAAAATCCATATGCTGGAGGGTTTGCTCGTGAGCCGAACAACAGGTGAGGATGTTCCTTTTTGAATACCGAAAGCATTTCGGGCCATTGGGGATACGCATCATGGATATCGTTCATTCGCATCGACATGAAAATTTCGATACCCTGCTGTCGGCAGAAATCGACCATCAAGCGCAACGGGTCCAAGCCTTGTTCGTGGAATGCTCGCGTCTGGTTCTTTGCAAATATCCCCGTGTTCGCATAGAACGGCTCGGTAACGGAACTGATATGCGTACATCGCACCAACGAAACATTCCAAGGGCAATAGAACACAGCATCAACGTGTGTACCTACCAGTGGCGTAGTCCGATCTGCCAATAGTGCATCGCCTGTAATGGGCTTGTCCTGATGGGTATAGACGATGCTGTTCCCATCGTTGTTGAAGATGAGTCGCCGCTGCCGGTGGACCGCTCGACGACGTTGTTTTCGTAGCTGTTGTAATTCGAAGTTTGCAGCATTGGTTTCATCAGCAACCACGCAAGATGTTTGTACAACGCTGAGAGCCGAGATCGAGAGCAGAACCCATAAGCAAAACTGGCGTCGGTTACAGGGTTTCATGGTCACCATGGCTATGGACCCCAAATCCTCTCTGGAAAGGCCGAAGCTCCCAATGGGCTACTACCATTGACACCCACAGACCGGTAGGAGCCGCACTCTCCCATTTTTGAATCCGCTTCCAAACTACAACCGCGATTCGGTCGTACGATCTGTCGGATAGTCGAGTGGTGCTTTCCATCGTAGAATGAACGGTATGGCAAAAGCAAGTATCCTCGCCATGTACGCTTCCGATTCACAAGATGCCCACAAAAAAGAAGTACTCGCGCACGGTTCGTGCGTTCAATCTTTACGTTCCTACCGCCGTCAACGGTTCACCCTCGGCTAGGTACCTTCCATGATCCAGCCTGTCATCATATCTGCATGTCGAACTCCGATGGGAACACTATTAGGAGACCTCTCTACGGTTCCGGCAACCGATTTGGGCGGGATCGTCGTCCAAGAAGCGGTCCGTCGCTCCAATTTGCCGTCCCACCAGGTGGACGAGGTAATCATGGGGAACATTTTGAGTGCCGGATTGGGCCAGGCTCCTGCACGGCAAGCGGCACTTCGCGCAGGGTTGACTAGTGATGTCGCCGCATTGACGATCAACAAAATGTGCGGATCGGGACTCAAAGCGGTCATGTTGGCGGCTCAGGCTGTGATAACCGCAGATGCCAATGTCGTGGTTGCTGGTGGACTGGAAAGCATGAGTCGTGCGCCACACCTCATCTTGAATCAGCGTCGGGGATGGAAATTCGGTAATCAAACCATACTCGACTCCATGCTGTACGACGGCCTGACTTGTGCCTTTGACGGCAATCACATGGGACAACAGGCAGAATATATTGCCAAAAAATTCGACATCTCTCGGAACGAGCAGGACCAATTTGCTTACCAAAGTCAGCAACGCGCTGCCACGGCCATACAATCGGGTACATTTGAAGATGAGATTGTGCCTGTTGAAGTGCCCACTCGGACTAGCACAAAAATCGTATCCAACGACCAAGGACCTCGTCCCGAAACGACACTCGCAACACTAAGTCAACTTAAACCCGCGTTTGAAAAAAACGGTACCGTTACGGCAGGCAATGCCTCCCAGATCAGCGATGGTGCGGCCGCCGTCGTTGTTACATCGAACCGCGTCGCGGACGAACAGGGTATAACTCCCCTAGCCCGTATTGTGGCGTATGCTACCGCCGGTGTGGAGCCGAAGGATGTTTTTATCGCACCTGTCAAAGCGATCGAAAAGGTATTGGACAAGGCCGGCATGACCGTCGCTGATATGGACCTGATCGAAATCAACGAAGCGTTTGCGGCACAAATGATTGCTTGTGCCAGACCTCTCGATTTGCCTTCGGAAAAACTGAACATCCATGGCGGGGCCATCGCATTGGGACATCCTATCGGAGCCAGCGGTGCCAGAGTATTAGTAACATTGGTTCATGCGATGAAGCAGCGTGGTGCACGGCGGGGTCTCGTTTCGCTTTGCCTGGGAGGAGGCAACGGCGTAGCAATGATTGTGGAAACGGATGATGATTGAAACAGCCGCGCAGCATTAGGAATTGAAGGCCTGCCAGTAACTGCAGGAAAGACAAGAAAACACACCTTGAAGGATTTTGGATACAATGCTCTCCGCAGCTTGGACCCCGGATCGAGCTACTGATCATGCAGTCACATAGTTCGTAGAGTTCTTACCGGCATTGAGTTCAAAGACGTACCCTTTCCAAACTTCAGTACTCACTCTCCAAACGAACGTTAGATGATGATCACGGAGTAGGATTCATGTCCGATTTCTCCAACAAGATCGCGGTCGTGACGGGAGCTTCCCGAGGCCTTGGTGCGGCGACCGCAGCCGAGTTGGCCCGTCGTGGAACGACTGTCATTGCCAACCATCCGGATGAAGACGCCGAAGCACATCGTATGGCAATCGAATCTTGGTGGAATGACCTAAAAAGTCATTCGTCGGGCCAAGTGATTCCCGTTGCTGCCGATGTCGGCGACATTCAACGTGTAGGGCAAATGTTCGACGACGTACGGCAACAATTCAATCAAATCGACTTCTTGGTGAACAACGCCGGCATCAATCGTGATCGGACCGTTGCAAAAATGTCCGATGAAGAATGGCGTGATGTGATACGCGTCAATCTAGACGGGATCTTTTATTGTTGCCGCGCCGCGATTCCGCAGCTGAATGATGGTGGCAGGATCATTAATATTTCGTCCGTGACGGCATACACGAGCGCATATGGGACAGCAAATTATTCGGCAAGTAAAGCTGGCGTCCTGGGACTCACCCGTACACTCGCTACTGAGTTGGCTGCTCGCAGAATCACCGTCAACGCGATCTGCCCTGGATATTTCGACACGGACATGGCCCGTAGTATCCCGCAGGACGCGTTGCAACAATTCATCGATCGTATTCCGCTAAAACGTCTGGGAGACCCTCAAGAGATAGCGGACTGTGTTGCATTCCTGGCTTCAGACCAGGCATCGTACATCACTGGCCAGGCCATCCAAGTAAACGGCGGTATTTTCTTTGGTTGAATTCATGGCGTTTTCGGCTGCTGACAAATCGAGCATGCGGGATCGTCCCGGCTACCTGACCATCCACGAAAATCTGCGTCACCATGTCAGTGCCCGCCCTGACAAGCTTGCCGTCGTCCAGCCAAACCGTACGCTTACCTATGCTCAGCTTTACGAATCTGCCTGCCGAATCGCCCACGGATTGAAGCAGCAAAAAATTGGCCAAGGCGATCATGTTGGTATCTATCTGCGCAACGACTGGTCCTACATCGCAATCTATTACGCCCTTTCGATGTCCGGGGCGGTAGCTGTCCCCATCAATTACATGCTGCGAAGTGACCAAGTGGCAACATTGCTGGAACAAACGAGTTGCCGACTTCTATTTGCAGAAAGGTCACTACGTGAAGAAGTGCATAGGATGAGATCATGCTCTGCTTCGTCAATACCCGTCTGTTACGTCGACGAATCTACGGATGACTCAGCTTTGTCGCTGCAAGAATGGTTGGCCAATGACGATCCAGTTTCCGAACCAGGTACCTTCGTCGACGTGCACGATACAATGATGATCTTGTTTTCATCGGGCACTACGGGATTACCAAAAGGCATTCGTCTGTCCCATCTCAATCGTGTGCTCTATTTCTTTGAATTGGGAATGGAATATGGGATCCGCTATAACGATGTGAATCTTTGTTCTACTCCGCTTTACCACAATGCGGCGATTTTTTTTGCGTTTAACAATCTTTATTTTGGCGCAACAACCGTGATTCACCGCAAGTTCGATGTTTTGCGGACTTTTGAGGATATTGCAACCCACCGGGCAACCAATGCGTTTTTTGTACCGACTCAATTGCATCAACTGATCCAATCGAACGAATCTCATAACTTCGATTTATCTTCGCTGCGAGTAATCGTGTCGGGGGCTGCACCGCTGGCCACAGCCACCAAAGAAGCGATTTTCCGCGTGTTTCCTGACATCGAATTGCATGAACTTTACGGGCTTACCGAAACCGGACTCATTACGAATTTGCGACCGGAAGACCAATTGCGGAAAATCCGCTGTGCAGGTCAAGCGTTTCTGAACATGGAATTCCGTGTCGTCGACCCCCAAGGTCAAGATCTTCCTGTGGGCAACGTCGGCGAGATCATCACTCGTGGTCCCACCCTGTGCAACGGTTACTATGCGAACGAAACCGCTACGCGACAAGCGTGGCAGGATGGTTGGTTTCATACAGGCGATCTGGGACGCACGGACGAGGAAGGGTTTTTGTACATCGTCGACCGCCTTAAAGATATGATTCTCTCTGGCGGAGTGAACATTTATCCCAAAGACATTGAAGAAGTCATCTACACATTGCCTGCCGTGCGAGACGTCGCCGTGGTTGGTATTCCCGATGAAAAATGGGGCGAAGCCGTTCATGCGTTGGTCGTGAGTCGTGACGAACAGCAGCTATCTGAGCAACAGATACTTGATGTTTGCAAGGAAAAGCTTCCCAACTTCCAAGTTCCCCGTTCTGTAGAGTTTCGCGACGAGTTACCTCGCAACCCATCCGGCAAACTCCTGAAAACTGTCATTCGAAAAGAATTCTGGGGTGATAACAATGTCAAGGTATGAGACGGTAAAACCATTAGCCTGTCATCTCAAAAAAGAGGAACGACGATGCGACTTGCCACCGTTTTGACTCCACCGTCACCAGAGCACTTGGAATTGGCCGTCCAGTGTGGTGTTACCGATTATGTGACTCGCTATCCCAAGCAAGGTGCCGGAGAACTGGCCAATGTAAAACGCGATGTCAGTGCCTTCGGTCTCAAATTGTCCGTATTGGAAGGCTTCTTACCTTTCGAAAGTTTGATCGTTGGCCAGGACGACGGCAGCGAATTGGCCCAGATGAAAGATCTGATTCGCACCATGGGCGAATTGGAGATTCCAATTCTATGCTACAACTTCATGCCGGCCACCGACTGGGCGCGGACCCGAGTCGATGTCCTCGAACGGGGTGGTGCGAAAGTGAGTGAATTCAATATTGAGGAGATCGAGCGAGCTTTTGCTCTGAATCACGACGGAACCTCTCTTCATGTTGGTCCACAAATCGACTCCATCAATGCGTCAACACTGTGGGACAATCTGGAGAGAATGCTTAACGAACTAGTTCCCGTCGCCGAGCAGGCAAACGTTAAACTGGCCATGCATCCAGACGACCCTCCCTTGTCATCGCTCCTTGGAAATGACCGGATCATGAATTGCGTCGAGGACTTCGAGCGACTCGTGCGACTCTGTGACAGTCGTCACAACGGCATATGCTTTTGCCAAGGAAATTTCGCGGCGATGGGCGTTGATATTCCTGCCACAATTCGACAGTTGGGAAATCACATTCATTACGTTCATTTTCGTGATGTACGCGGAACAGCCGAATGCTTTACGGAAACGTTCCACGACAACGGGCCCACCGACATGGTGGCGGCGATGCAAGCTTATCGCGATGCAGGTTTCGACGGTCCGATTCGGCCAGACCACGTGCCACAAATGGCGGGTGAACCGGCCGACGATCCAGGATATACAATGTTGGGACGTCTGTTCGCCTACGGATACATGCGTGCCTTGATACAGGCCACAGAATAGCAAGCCTCAAAACTTACAATGGTTCTCCATTTCGTCGACGAACAAAGATAGAAATCATTTCAACTTTAACGTTTGGATAGGTTGGCAGTTTCACAATCCGAAGACAGGTCGCGGAGTTCTTTATGCTTTTCGTCGGCCGGGCAAGAAAACCAGCGAGACACACACATTCATCCTCCGAATTCTTGATCCCAGCGCACGACACAAACTCAAGAACTTTGAGGTTGCGCATTCCGAAATCCAGATTGGATCGAACCTCTTGTCTTCAGGGATGAATCGTAAAATCAGTGCCTCGCCTGGCACGGCAATCGTGGCCTATGAAAAGGTCGGTTGATTCACCTAGAAATTCACGTTCGCCGCGCCCTTCAAGTCCAATCGCTCACGCACGTCGTTGGGCGTCACAATCGTCATCGACAAGTCTTCGAGAATGCTGCGCATTCTCTCGACCAAGGCAGCATTCGATTTTGCCAGTTCGCCTTTGGACAAATACAGATTATCCTCCAGCCCCACGCGAACGTTGCCTCCCATGTTAGCCCCCATGGTACACATAGAAAGTTGATGCCGACCTGCCGCCAATATCGACCACACATAATCGTCGCCGAATAGCTTGTCGGCGATTCGTCTCATGTGCAACAAATTTTCTGAATCAGCACCAATTCCTCCCAAGATACCGAAGATGGTTTGAACAAACAGTGGCGGTTTTACAAGTCCACGATCAAGAAAATGCGCCAGGTTATATAGGTGGCCAACGTCATAGCATTCAAATTCGAAACGCGTTCCACATCCCTCGCCCAATTGTTTGACGATGTACTCGATATCCTTGAACGTGTTCCTAAAAATGTAATCCCTCGTCATTTCCAATTGCGCCGGCTCCCAATCGTACTTCCATGTCTTGTAACGAGGCAGTAATTGATACAGGCCAAAGTTCATGGAGCCCATATTTAGGGAACACATCTCTGGCTGCAGCGAGAGGGCAGCAGACAATCTCTCTTGGACCGTCATCCCATGGGCTCCACCCGTCGTGATGTTCACGATCGCATCCGTAGCTTCCTTAATCTGAGGCACGAATTGGCGAAACACAGCTTCATCCGGAGTCGGGCGATAATCATCCGGGTCGCGAGCATGCAAGTGTACAATCGCCGCACCTGCTTTTGCCGCGTCGATTGCCTGCTCGGCAATCTGTGCCGGCGTCAATGGCAAGTATTCCGACATCGTCGGGGTGTGGATTGATCCAGTAACAGCACATGTAATAATGACGTTAGGTTTTGAAGCCATATGATGATCCTTGATTTTTCAAACTGGCTTCAGTGTAGCACATTGCCTATTCACAGCCAGTGGCATGCGTCTGGCTGACAACGAGGACAGAATGTCTGTATGATCGTTGTTGTCATCCCCATAAACGGGAGTTCCCTATGCGGTACGATTGCCTTCCAAGGCCGTCACACATTTCCGCCATTCGATTTCGAAACACTCTTTCGATGATTTCCTGAACATATCATTTACGCGAGGTCAACGTGTCGCTTTGTTTAATTACTGGAGGGGCTGGAAATATCGCAGTTCAACTTCTTCCCTGGCTTAGCAAGGCCGGTCATGAAGTCGTCCTGTGGGATGTGGTAAGTAAACCGGCAGCCGTGCAGGACAAACAAGTAAGATTCATTCAGGGAGACTTGACCGACCCCGATCATGTGCAATCGGTGATGGCAGACATTCAACCGGACGTGTTGCTTCACTTCGCGACACTGTTGTCCGGTGACTCCGAAACAAATCGTACGCAGGCTTGGCGAGTTAACGTCGATTCGTCATTCGCACTATTTGAGCAATGCATTCGTTTCCATACAGAAAAGTATCTATTCCTCAGCTCACTGGCCTCTTACGGGGCGCCGCTTCCCAATCCAGTGCCCGAGGATTTCCCTCAATGGCCTGTGGGGTTGTACGGAACCACCAAAGCCATCGTAGAACGTCTAGGACATTATTACCATGCACGTCACGGCATGGACTTTCGCGCATTGCGATTACCGATCGTAGTGTCGGCACAGGCACCATCGGGTGCCGCCAGTGCGTACGCATCGCGAGCTTATATCGAAGCGGTCGAGAACGGCGCATTCACTTACCGAGTACGACCCGCGGCGCGACCAGTAATCATTTACATCGAAGACGTTTTGCAAGCCATCGTAAATTTATTAGACGCCCCAGCGCAGCAGCTGTCTCGGCGTGTGTACAACGTGCAAGCGTTATCTCCTACCGCAGAAGAGATGGCCCAAGCCATTCAGGATCGCTGTCCTGCCGTCGAGCTTACCTTTGATCCCGATCCCACAGTTGCCGATCTGATCGACAGCTGGCCTCAGGAATTTGTCGACGACTCTGCACACCAGGATTGGGGCTGGCAACCTGCTTATGACCTGGACAGTATGTCGGATCACTTTTTGACACAGCTCAAAAGACAATGACTGCCGGACGGAGTGGTATGCCGTCGTGACCTCATCGTTGCTGAGTCTTCCACAAACACTTATCATGTACCGTAAACACTAGTTGACATTCCAGGGAGTTAGAAATGCAGCGATCCACGCGACGAGAATTTCTCACCACCACTTCCAGCCTTGTCGTCAGCACAGCCACCATTGGCAGCCTACATTCACGAGCCTATGCTGCCCCCAAAAAGAACGAATGGGTCACATTGTTTGACGGCAAGACGTTAAACGGCTGGCATAAGAATCCGGCGGCAATCGGACATGGAACTGGCGGCCATTGGCAGGTCGAAGACGGCACCATCACCGGCGAACAAGACCCACCCGGATCGGGTAATGGAGGCATCCTGCTCACCGATGCCAAATTCGGTGACTTTGAAGTGATGGTGGACATGAAACCGGACTGGGGAGTCTGCTCTGGTTTTTTCCTGCGAGGCAATGATCGTGGCGAATGTTTCCAAATGATGGTCGACTACCATGACAAAGGAAACGTCGGCCATCTGTATGGCGAAGGTACGGGAGCGTTTAACACCCGCACGTTTGACATTAACGGCAAATATGATAACGAGAAAAATCTTATCGGTATCACTACTGCTGAACATAAGACAGCCGAAGCATTGGGTTTGGTTCACACTTGCGATCCACAGGATTGGGTCGATGCATGGAAATTGCACGACTGGAATACGGCACTTGTCCGTGTCGAAGGAAAATATCCACGGATCACCACATGGATTAATGACTTAATGGTCAATGACTTTGATGGCAGTAACTCAACGAACGCTCGTTACCAGGAAAAGAAAGAACACGTCCTTAAGTTACTAGGTACGTCTGGTAGCATCGCCGTGCAAGTTCACGGAGGCAAGGGTTGGCCGGTCGGTGCCAAATGCCGTTGGAAGAATATTCGAATCCGTGAATTGTAAAGTTTGAAACGAGAGATCGTACGTCTTGTTTACCGCCCGGCCGCAGGTGGTAAACGAACTCCTCACTAGGATGTTCCCACGAGTTCGCCTATCGACTCCAACCCTCGCTTAAGATCCGCCATGAATTGAGCCGCCATGACACCATCTACGACACGATGGTCGGCAGACAAAGTCAAGGTCATCACGCGTCCAGGACGCATCGCTCCGTTTTCAACGATGACCTCTTCGCGAACTGCGCCCACAGCCAGGATACCCGCTTCTGGCGGATTGATGATGGCACTAAACTCTTCGACGCCATACATCCCGAGATTGCTGATGGTAAAAACACCAGTCCCCATGTTGGCCACAGTTCCGCGTCGAGCATTGTCCACAATCTGCCTGGTTGCCACCGACAACTGTACCAAGGACATCTGTTGAACATCTCGAACAACTGGCACCACTAAACCTTCGTCGAGACCTACCGCCATTCCAATATGTACGCCAGTCTCTTCGACAATCTCATCCCCTTCGATACGGCTACGAAATCCCGGGAACCGCAACAGCGTTTTCCCACAGGCCAACATCACCAAGTCATTCAGTGTGCAACCGTCACCCTTCATCTGTTGGAAAACCTGCCACAGTTCGTCAGCAATCACAGTCGTCCGCACATAAAAATGCGGGATGGACTGCTTGGCACTCACCAGTCGCTCACCAATACGTCGGCGCATTTTGCTCAACGGCTGGCGCGTCGTACTCGCAGAGCTTGCCGCAGCGGGCAACGCTGCTAACCTATCCAAATCGGTGGTGAGGATACGACCTCCTGGCCCCGAACCTTTGCCGAACGAGGTCAAATCGAAACCGCGTTCTCGAGCCAAACGTCGCACGGCTGGTGAGGCCGGGAAGGCCAGTCCTCGATCGGTAGCAAATGTCAACGGCGGAGATGCTGTCGGGTTCGAGAGCACAGCAGCTGGCGCAACAGTGGACTGATTGGCAACGGCGCCACTCGGTTCAGCCGAATCGTTTGTGTCGCCGCCGCCGGCTGCTGCTAAGTAATCGCTCAATTCGGCATCCGACTCGGCAAAATACGCAATCGGTTGTTTGACGGCCACGATGTCTCCCTCCGCCGCAACAATCTTGGCTAGTCGGCCGGCCGCTGGAGATTCGTACTCGATGGTCGCTTTATCCGTTTCGATTTCGCACAGAATTTCACCCACGGCAACCTGGGCACCCACCTGAACTCGCCAAGCCAATACGGACCCTTCCTCCATGGTGTTCCCGGCTTCTGGCATCAAAATCGGGATCACACCCGCGGAACTCGTGGGACTGTTGGACATGCGATCTTCCTTCCTGGGATACTTCACAACGACGCTTCGCTCAAATATATTACACAATTAGACCCAATTATTGCAACAAGCGAACACCAATGCGACAAAAAAACGACACCGCTGCCTCACATTTGCCCACGTCGGTGAGCCGACGTGATTGGATCATGACTGCGCTTTTGGAGAAGAAGCGTGTTTCTGTAAGTCATCTGGCTGTCGACCTGGACGTCTCCGAAGCGACCGTACGGCGAGACCTGCGGCGACTGGCTTCCGAAGAGGACATCCAGATTGTGCATGGTGGAGCGACACTACGTCCTCAAGTCGATTATTCGTTTCACGCCAAGATTCGCCGCAATCCGGAAGCCAAACAAGTGATTGGCCGCTTGGCCGCCGAGTCGATCTGTGACGGCGATCATGTTTTCGTAGATTCGGGCACGACTTGCCTTCAGATGTCACCTCACTTGCGTCAGCTTAAAGACGTTTCGGTCATTGCGACAAGCTTACGGTTGGCTTCGGAATTGAACGCACCGGGAGTCAACGTCGTTTTGCTGGGCGGCCAGTACCGCGCGGCAAGAATGGACACGGTAGGACCGCTGGCGGTGAACTCGTTGGATCAGTTGCGGGGATACATAGCATTCATAGGTGCGGATGGAGTGAGTATGGATTTTGGCCCCTCTGCAAACGACATGGAAAGTGCACACCTGCATCAGATTGTCGTTCGCAACGCGCAGAAAACAGTGCTGCTGGTGGACAGCAGTAAATTCGCTGCTCCTTCATTGTATCGGATCGCTCGATGGGAAGAAGTCGATCTGGTGATCACAGAATCTCAACCAACACAACATTGGCAAGATTTTTTTTCCGAACATCAAATTGAGTTGATATATCCTCCGGAGATACCACAACATGCCTAAAAGCCAAACGATCGATCCTCGAAAAGTGCGTTCTCGAGATCAGATCGAGTTACTGCCGATTCCCATAAATCAATATAACCGCACCATCGCGGACGAATTAGCGGACGGAACACTGACGCGAGACGACTTGCTGCGGATCCAGCACGACATGCTGGTGATCCGCTCGTTCGAGACCATGCTGGAGTCAGTAAAGAAGCAAGGTCATTACGAGCAGGTTGAATACAAGCATGCAGGTCCGGCGCATCTTTCCATTGGTCAAGAATCCGCTGCGGTGGGTCAATCCTTCTTATTGAACGTCGACGACCACATCTATGGGTCTCATCGAAGTCACGGCGAAATCCTGGCCAAAGGTCTGTCAGCGATTGCCAAACTCGACGAGACAACGTTGCATGAAGTGATGGAGAACCACTTTGATGGTAGCTGCTTACGCATCGTTGAGCAGGGTGCCAGTGGTACCGTTCGTGATTTGGCCATCGACTTTCTTATCTTTGGTGCGCTGGCAGAAATCTTTGGCCGTGAAGCAGGTTTCAACAAGGGCCTGGGCGGTTCGATGCATGCGTTTTTCACACCCTTTGGTATCTATCCCAACAATGCCATTGTGGGAGGATCCGCGGACATTGCCGTCGGAGCAGCACTTTTTAAACACGTACAACGGCAACCAGGCGTCATCATTGCCAACATTGGCGACGCGGCTGCAGGATGCGGGCCGACTTGGGAAGCACTCTGTTTTGCCAACATGGACCAGTTCAAGGAACTATGGGACGAAGCTCATCGAGGTGGCCTGCCGTTGATCATGAATTTTGTCAACAACTTTTACGGAATGGGTGGACAACCGGTCGGTGAAACCATGGGCTTTAAAGTTTTGGCTCGCATGGGTGCCGGTTTGTGTCCTAATCAGATGCATGCTGAACGCGTTGACGGTTACAACCCTTTGGCCGTAATTGACTCCATTCGACGAAGCCAGCAGACGATTGCTGAAAGACAAGGCCCCGTTCTACTCGACACGGTCACGTATCGTTTTAGCGGTCACTCACCCTCTGACGCCAGTTCATACCGTGAAAAGGCAGAAATCGACGACTGGCGAGACATTGACCCGCTCACCGTCTTTGCTAACGACCTCATGAACAGCCACGTTTGCAGCATGGGTGAATTAGACGCCATCCAGGCTGACGTGAATGAACGGATGTTACGAGCTTATCGCAAAGCTTCGGATGTGGACCTCGCACCAAGGCCGAACCTAACCTCGGCGGGATCTTTGTTGGATCGAGTCATGTTTTCCAATACCACGACATCGACCGCAACAAACGCACCGGCGGAAGTCTTGCTTCCCAAGGATGAGAATCCACGTGTGCAGCAATTGGCCAAACGCTCTCGCTCGGGAGTGGACCAAGACGGACAAGTTTTATCCAAACAACGTTGCATCGGGATTCGAGATGCATTGTTTGAAGCGATTATTGACCGGTTTTATCAAGATCCCATGTTGATCGCGTATGGCGAAGAGAATCGCGACTGGGGAGGCGCCTTTGCGGTATACCGTGGCCTCACAGAGTCGTTGCCGTACCATCGTTTGTTCAATTCGCCAATCAGTGAAGGTGCAATCGTGGGCACAGCCGTTGGCTATGCACTCGAAGGAGGACGCCCGCTCGTCGAATTGATGTATTGTGATTTTCTCGGTCGAGCTGGCGATGAGGTCTTCAATCAAATGGCCAAGTGGCAATCCATGTCAGGTGGCCTGCTACACATGCCAGTCGTCCTGCGTGTTTCTGTAGGGTCCAAGTATGGCGCCCAACATAGCCAGGATTGGACCAGTATTTGTACCCACATCCCAGGACTGAAAATCATTTTTCCCGCCTCACCGTACGATGCCAAGGGACTCATGTCCGCCGCGTTGATGGGAAGCGATCCGGTGGTATTTTTCGAGAGCCAAAGAATCTATGACCAACCTGAGTTATTTCATCCGGGAGGTGTTCCCCAAGAACCCTATACAGTGCCAATCGGCAAGGCTGACATCAAAAGAACAGGAAGTGACGTAACGATCCTGTCCATCGGAGCCACGTTATACCGTGCATTGGAGGCTGCCGACAAATTACAAAGCGAACATGGACTAAGTTGCGAAGTGATCGACGCCAGGACGTTGGTGCCGTTTGATTTCACGATCGTACTGGAGTCATTGCGCAAGACACGAAAAATATTGCTTACCTCGGATGCATGTGAACGCGGCAGCTTTTTGCACACACTTGCCAGTAAGATTACTCAGCTAGCCTTCGACGAATTAGACGCTCCGCCGGTCGTCGTGGGTGCCCGCAATTGGATTACGCCTGCGGATGAACTAGAAACCTCATTTTTTCCACAGCCAGCAGACATGATCGATGCACTTCACGAATTTATTTTGCCGATCAGTGGATATCAACCAAGTCGGGACACATCCGTCGAGGAGCAATTGAGACGTAGCCGAGAGGGAGTTTAAACGAAAATGAACTCGGGTAAGGGCCACGGGTCAACTCGGTATCCTGAAGTCTCCGTCGACGGAACGCCACGTGAGATGGGCCGTCAGATTGGCGAATCGCTGCGAGAACCGATCCGTGGATTTTGCGAGATCGCAGTGTCCCACTGCAACAAGACCGTGGCGATTTCTCCCGCTCGTGCCATGTCCATTGCCGAAGCCAGCATTCCTTTGGCCGAAGCATATTCTCCCGACATGGTTGCCGAAATGAGAGGCACCGCCGAAGCCGCTGGCGTCTCTCTGGCAGCCCTGATGCTGCTGCAAGTTCGCAATCAATTCTTACCAGAACCAGAATCGGGTTGCACGTCCTTCTCGATCTCTGCCAACGCCACGGCGGATGGACATGCCATCGTCGCCCAAAACTGGGACAACGACCCCTGGTTAGACGAATTCATCGTCGTGTTGACGCGGCGCCCCGTTGGCAGGCCAGCATGGATGGCACTCACACCGGCCGGACTGATCTCCTATTTCGGATTGAATCGTGCAGGGATTGCTATGTGTGGCAACGCCCTCCCGGCCCCGTCTCGGGAAACGGGCGTACCGTACTATTTCGTGCTGCGAGCCATCCATCAAGCCACGACGTTCGACGAGGTCAGCACGGCTGTCGCCCAGGCCAAGCATGCAATCCCTGCGAACGTGATGCTGGCGACACCTCAAGGGCCAGCGGACCTAGAAATTACGCTAGATGCCATTCGAGTTCTTCGTGACGAGGGAGCTGGTTATATCACGCACACCAATCACTGTGTGCATCCAGATCTGACCGCCATCAATGACTCTTTTTCGGAACTGATCGATTCGCGCCCAAGAAAACATCGTATCGATAAGTTACTTGCCGAAAACTCGCACCCCTTCACTATTGATGATGTGCAAAGGTTTCTATCCGATCACGATCGTTATCCGCGCTCAATTTGCCGGCACGAAAATGACGACCCGCATCACGGTTTTTGGAAAACGGTGTTCTCACTGGTGGTCCAGCCCACCGCAGGGCGCATGCACGTGTCACGAGGAAACCCGTGTTGCCGGCCCTATGAAACGTACACTTTGGACAGCTAAGCTGCACCATTTAGAAGGCCACACCACGATCGCGTGAGTCATTGCCGGGACAGCGCACGTGCTTCGATTTAAAAACAGACATCCAGTTCGATTTCACACTCACGACAAGCGACCCATGTTCCGGCAGGACACGCGTTGACTGAGTCCGGACGACTGTTTCTTCTTCTGGAGGTGCTCGGCAAGTTTAAAAACGGCACCCTCAAAAGGCTCGTGACCAACTTCCAATGAATGCCCAATCCGTTTCCAGTTGGATTCCGTCAAGGTCCTGATACAACCGGGGCACGAGTTCTACGTTGATTAGATGTCCGTTGAATAAAGCCATCACGCCCAGGCCGAGGTTGAGTGTATAGCCACCACGAAAGGATTCGACATTCGTGCTGATAACATTATCCATTGTTTGTGGGTCATTGCCGTCGAAATTCGTCAACCAGCGACTCTCAAGTCGAGCACTCAAAGCCAGTTTATCCCGCACCAATCGGCTGTACCACGTGTTCAATCGAAAATCGTCTCCCACCGAATAGCCACGATAGTTGTTTCCAATTGGATGGTCAGACGAATACTGCAAGCCGACGGAGCTGCAGCAAAAGTACCGTTTCCAAGTCATGGCGGGACGCATGTTGAACGTGCCACTTCCAAGTCGCATCGGGAACGGCAACGGCTGAGACATGGCTCCACCGGTTGGAATGCTCGTGGTGCTGAAAAGATCACCGGTTGGCACCGTTGCACCAAGGTTCAAAACCAAGTCATCGTCGTCGTCCGTGTAGAGGCGGAGGAGAGCACCTAAGCCAAGGTCGCCAAATCCACTGTTGTGAGTCGTAAATGGCGTTCCGGGACCAGCAGGATTTCCTGGACCACGAATGTGGTCCATGGTCAGACTCGGCAGCATGACCATCGTGTAAGCAGTAATATCATTACTCACACCGTACATGATGTGGAGCATGTGCATCTCCATCGTCATTTGAGTCGGTGTGGCTCCAAAGTTGGTTCCCAGGCTGTTCCCGATGGAAATCGCATCCGCATCACTGATTGGCGTCGAACCGATACGGTTGTCTTCCATGTACATATTCATGTACTTGTATTCCACCATCCATTCGCCCTGTTGGTGCATATGATCACCCATCAGACCAGCGGGAGCGTGTTTGTCTGCTTTGCTACGACGGGTTTCGTCTCCGGATACCGTCAAAGGCAGGAACAAGGCGAATAACAATGCGGGGGAAACAAATAGAATTCGCATGAGAAAACCGTTCTATTCCAAAACGTTAATTTGATAGATATACAAACAACCATCGGAATTAGCGCAGCACTTTCGGAATACCAGATTCACAGCTTGTGTTTTTCATGCAATCGCCAAAGTTTAACACGTCCAACAGCTGCGACGACAAAGAAGGTCACGTACATTAAAGATGATCCGCTCGGATGTTTGCGGAAAAGTGATTCAAGAATGCCTCGTGAATCACTTCATTGCTGCTGCTGCACAATGACGAACAAGCTTGTGTCGTAAGCATCGGCTGTTTCTGTGCGGGCCGACAAAATGACTGGAGCAAACGCCGCTAACCAATGGGTGTCTTGCTCGGTAACCAATGGATCGTGATAGATTCCTTCCAATACATTATCGATATCCTGGTCACTGGCATCCGTCGTCCATTGTGATTTGGCATTTCGCAATTGCTTCACCAACGCATCGTCCACATGTGGCAGCGTTTGTTGACGTTTTACAAACTGAGAGAGATCGTCATGGTGGAGAATAAGTCCTTCTCCCCGAATTTCACCGTCACCATATTTCATATAGTAGGTACGGGTATCAACCAGAAGGACTTTTTGTCCCCATGGCAACGGAATCCGTAAATCAGCGAATCTTCCCAGTTCGACGGTCATTCCCACAATTCCCTGCGGCGGGAGTCCTGGTTCACTGGGAATAGGTACCGAAAAGACGACGAGTAGCGTGCCATCATTAGAACTGGCTATGGCGACGGAGATGTGAGGTTCCTGTAGTGGGGAACCAGACAGGTCCGTATTGAAATCGCGTCCTTGCCCGTGAAAGTAGTCGCGGTAAGCATAATTCTTGGACAAACTGGCATAAGGTGTACCATCGGCCATTCGGTGGGGAGAACGAGCAATCTGGGCACCATCTTGCGCACAAATGAACCAACTGTACGCTTCTAAATGAGTCTGTCGGTCCACGACACGTGCCAACCATTCTTGCAGGGGCCGCCGAGACTCCTCGTCTTGAGGATCCACATTGACGGCCTGCATGAGCTCGTACAATTCTTCATCGGAAGCTTCGTGTTCAAGAATCCGCAAGCGGATGTCGATTTGGTGAGCCATCGTGCGTGCTGCGAATCGCGCCGACACGGACAAACTGTGCCGTAGCATCTCGTGTTCGCCCTGTTGAGCCACCACGGCATTGTCACGAAGTCTCCCAAACATGACAGCTGCAGAGACGCTCACGACCGCCAGTATCAGCAAGGCTGCCAGCATGGTCAGCGAAATCATTCGATGCCGTCGCGCCCAGCGAATCAACTTTGTCGAGTACGGTTCGCGGTAGGCCAACACTGGCGCATCGGCAAGGTATCGCTCCAGGTCCTCTGCTAATTCCAGCGCCGTCGCATATCGGTCTCGCGCATGGTGGGACATTGCCTTCAAACAAATCGCTTCCAGTG
Organism: Pirellulaceae bacterium; assembly: GCA_022448645.1. The sequence continues at coordinate 45,703 of JAKVBZ010000011.1, read as the reverse complement.
CCTTGGGAGTCTTGCTCACAATCTTGCAAGGAGGCATGAGATTACCGTGGCGCAGATCAGCCACGATTGCATCGATGCTACCCGAAAAAGGTGCCTGACCCGTCAGTACTTTGTAGAGTGTCGATCCCAAGCTATAGATATCGCTGGCTGGCGTCAGCGCACCGCCACTGGCCTGTTCGGGACTCATGTACGCTGGGGTGCCCGCAACCACTCCTTCGACAGCCGAAGTGTCGCTGCCGGACGTCGGTGTCAAAGTTTTCTCAGTGCTCTGCTTAAACACCCCTTCGCGATTGACCGGAATGGCCAATCCCCAATCGATCACGATGGTTTCGCCGTATCGCCCCAGCATCACATTTTCGGGCTTGATGTCACGATGTACGATTCCACGGTTATGTGCATAGGCAATGGTTTTACACATGGCAACAAAGCGGCCTAGGAGTTCACGGAACTGCAGGTCCTGCTGGGAAGCCGACGCTTGTTTCCGCGCGTGGGGATGATAGAACCGGCGAATCGAATCATCCAAGGTTTCACCTTCGATGAATCGCATGGCATAGAACAATCGACCCTCATCGGCACCACCAAATCCATAAACAGGGACCACGCCAGGATGCTCAAGGCAACTCGTGATTTCTGCTTCCAGTCGGAACCGATTTCTGCTTTCTAGATCGTTAGCAAGATTTGCCCGAATGAATTTGACAGCAACGTCACGCCCCAAACCCTGATCGCCGGCGCGAAAAATCTGCCCTAACCCACCCTGGGCGTGCAATCGAAGCCGATCGAAGCACGATTGCATAAGCAGCGTGTCGTCCTCGGCACCCAAGATTCGTGTTTCCGCCAAGGTCTGTTCGGACCAAAGCTCAAAGACTTCAGCAATCACAGCACGGTGACTCGGAAACCGCCTGTCATAGGCATCACGGGCAACAGGCTGGCCTTTTTCGGTCAGATATGCCAACTCGACAGACAGCAACGTGCGCAACAGCTGCGAGCACTCCGGCTCTTGCCAAGCCTGTAAAAACTCTTCCAGTCGAGGCCGCTTACCCGCATTCAAGGCCAACTCGAACCGGGCGCAAACATCTTCCATACTGCTTCCGGTCGACTCACTGGACATCGTAGCGACTCACACCTGTTCTTCGACCACGGGATTGGTCAAGGCTCCGATCTGATCAATCTCGATCGTAATCGTATCACCGGGATTTAAAAAGACCGGTGGCTTACGCGCACCCCCCACTCCATGCGGCGTTCCTGTCAAGATCACCGTTCCCGGCAATAAAGTCACACTGCCACTGAGAAATTCGATGAGTGTGGGGACATCAAAAATCATGTCCTCCGTTGACCAATCCTGCATCACTTGGTCATTTAAAATTGTCTTGATCTTCAACTGATTCGGGTCAGGAATTTCATCCGTGGTAACTAAACATGGGCCCAGTGGCGCAAACGTATCAAAGGTCTTACCTCGACACCATTGGCTGCCACCCCATTCAATCTGCCAATCACGAGCACTCACGTCATTGGCACAAGTGTAGCCCAACACGTAGTCCAAAGCCTGATCACGAGCTACGTTTTTGCACTGCTTACCGATGACGACGGCCAATTCACATTCGTAGTCCACTTTATCGCTGCGAAGCTTTCTGGGGAGAACAATTGGATCACCGGGGTGCTGCAAGGCAGCCGTCGACTTCATGAACAACACCGGATGTTCGGGCGGAGTGGCATTGCCTTCCTGGGCATGACGCACGTAATTCAATCCAATGCAAAAAATATCGACAGGGCCCACCGGCGCTAACACTTTATGGACCGAGGCAACAACTCCCGTATCGCGAAAGTCACCGTAGAGATCTCCTTCCAGAAGCGTGGTCTGTTCCGCGTGCTGACAACCATAATGTGTTTCACCTTCAGCATCTTGAAATCGAATAATCTTCATGCAGAAATGATCTCCCAAAAAAACATTTTAAAGCTGACCTGGATGTATTGTGCGGACATGGAAATCTAGCTCGCGACTTTTCAGGCAATTAGATGTCACCGCCGGCGTTTCCAACGTCGGTGTTTCCAACGTCGATGTAAACCATCCTTTTTTAAATTTGCGAGTGTCGTGACATCCTGCACTTCTGGGTTTCTTGTTCCAGCTGAGACGGGGATATCGGGCGGACAATTGATGCTGCTATAATAGCCGCAAATTCTGGCGGAGGCGATAGGGCCAAGCCTCCGTTTCACCACACATCTGACTGCTGCAGGATTTCATTTATGCCAGGAATCACTACCCAACGAAAACTGAATCGTTACTCAGCCAGACTAATGGTGTTGTGTGTGTTAGGAGTCACAGCTTGGTCCGCCCATGCACTTGGCCAATCGAATCGCCCTCTCGAACTCCAACCCGGTGGCCACATTTGCTACGTCGGCAACACGCTTGCCGACCGCATGCAGCATCACAGCTGGCTCGAAACTTATCTGCACGCAATTTATCCCGTGCATCAGTTGACGGTTCGTAATCTGGGATTCGCAGCGGACGAAATCGATCACAGGCAGCGTTCCGCGAACTTTGGATCTGCGGATGAATGGTTGACGAAATGTCAGGCTGACGTCGTGTTCTGTTTTTTCGGCTACAACGAAGCTTTGCGCGGCGAAGCAGGTTTGTCTGAATTCAAAATCAAACTGGCGTCGATGCTCGATGACATGTCGGGCCAACAATACAACGGTCAGAGAGCTCCTCAGATTGTCGTCTTTTCGCCAATCGCCCACGAAAACCTACACAGCCCTCATCTACCCGATGGCAGTGAGAACAACCGCAATTTGGCCATCTACACAGAGGCGATGCAAGCCATTTGCCAAGCAAAAGGCATTCATTTTGTTGACTTATTTGCACCGACGCTGCAAGCTTATGCCGCTGCGGACACGCCGTTGACCATGAACGGTATCCATCTACTGGATCATGGCAATCAGTTTCTTGCCACACACATCATCCAACAGCTCTTTCCCGATGCGACTCCCTTCAACCTGTCACACATCGAGACGCTTCGCAAAGCGGTGCTGGAAAAGAATTATTACTGGTTCAGTCGTTACCGTGTCGTGGACGGTTTCAACGTATTCGGCGGACGTTCCAAATTGCACTGGCACGGCCAATCCAACGCGGATGTGATGCGGCGAGAAATGGAAATCTTTGACATCATGACTGCCAACCGCGACCGGAAAGTCTGGGCTGCCGCACGGCGCGAAGAATACACCATCCTGGACGACAACATTCCCGAATCGTTGCTCGTCGAGACGAACAAACCGGGACCTCTCGAAGACGGCTCCTATCCTTATCTGGGTGCAGAAGAAGCCATCGACAAAATGAAGCTCGGTACGGGCATGGAAGTCAATGTATTCGCCTCGGAAGAGATGTTCCCAAGCTTGATCAATCCTGTGCAGATAGCCGTCGACACTGACAGCCGGCTGTGGGTCTCTGTCTGGCCTTCCTATCCCCATTGGAATCCGACCGAACCACGAAGCGATGCCATCGTAATTCTTCCGGATGAAGACCAGAACGGTGTAGCCGACGAGTTGATTGTGTTTGCGGATGAGCTGAACAGCATTACCGGCTTTGAGTTTTGGAATGGAGGATTGCTGGTAGCAGCTCCTCCAGAAATCTGGTTTCTACGCGACACAGATGGTGACGATCGAGCTGATGAGAAAATCCGCATGCTACAAGGTGTGTCGAGCGCTGACACACATCACTCGGCGAATGCCATGCTGGTCGGTCCCGATGGATGGCTCTATTGGTCGCGCGGCATCTTCAATGTGGCAAGTTTTGAAACGCCCACACAAACGTATCGGTCGGGAATCTCTGGCGTCCATCGGTTTAATCCACGAACCTTCGAAGTAGAGTTGCATTTTCCCATCGGGGTGAACCCGCACGGAGACATTTTCGATCAATGGGGTTACCAGTTTGCTAATGACGGTACTAGTGGCACGGGGTGCTATATCAATATTGGCAAGGGACGTGGCAATAAGCAGTGGTATCCGAAGCGTGTGCGGCCCAACCCGGCAATCGGCATCCTTTCCAGCAGCCATTTCCCTCCAGAGTTACAAGGTAATTTCCTAATCAGCAATGCCATCGGTTTTTTAGGCATCCTACAACACGAAGTCCACTACAACGGGGCAGATATCACCGCCAAGGAAATTGAACCGATGATCGTTTCGACAGATCCAAATTTCAGGCCAAGCGACCTGGAAATTGGTGGAGACGGAGCCCTGTACGTAGCGGACTGGCATAACGCCCTGATCGGCCACATGCAGCACAACATGCGGGATCCCAATCGGGACAACAAACATGGTCGGATCTATCGAATCACGTATGCCGGTCGTCCTTTGTTGAATGCAGCAAAGATGAAGGGAAAACCGATTGCCGAAGTCTGTGAATTGTTTTTCGCCAAAGAGAATAGCACTCGCTATCGTGCTCGACTTGAACTCACAAGTCGCAGCACAACAGACATCACCGATCAGGTTTCGGCATTCGCCGATGGACTAGACCCACTACAGGTCTCTCCTTCCCATGATGAAGCGCAAGCACTTCTCGAATGCCTATGGGTCTTCGAAGAACAACGATTGCCGAATATGGCATTGCTGCGAAAAGTATTTCAAGCTGCCGAACCTCGAGTTCGCGCCGCCGCCATCCGCACACTGGGGCACTGGCATGGCAATATCTCTGGCTGGGAAGACCTGCTACTGCTGGCCGCCAAGGACGATTCGGCACTGGTTCGCGCAGAAGCCGTTAAGGCTGCGGTGGATCTAGGTGGCGAAGTATCTGCGGAAGCAGTTTTCATCGTATCTGGTCAAACCCTGGACCCGGAATTGGAAACTGTCCTCCATTTTGCCCGTGAGGAAATAGATCTTAATGCGTATGTAAAAAACGTTATTTCGACCGCAGGAAACCTCTCTCCTACAGCGTATGAATATGCTTTGCGAAACTCCCCCATTGACGACCTGTTGCAGATGGAACACACCGAAGAATTGTGCTGGGCGATTATCAACCGCCAGGATGCCGAAGAAGCACAGTTAGGTGCAGCCTTGGAATCCTTGGCCCAACAAACTCAGCAATCCCCCCTTACTCTACTGCTGAGCCTGATTGCCGAAGGACCACGCAACGACCGCAATTATCAGGGTCTAGGAAATCTGCTGAACAGGCAACCGACCGAACCAATGCAGGCAGCGGTCGAAAAACTAGAAGCATTAGCCATCCATGGATCCTCTGCGGAAGTCCGTCAAACCGCTTACCAAGCCTGGATCCGGACAGCGGGGCACGATGACGTCTATTTGGCTAGTTTGCAATCGGTCGCACAACTCCACGACATGTTAAGTGCGATTCCGTCTCTAGATCCAGCAACTCGAGAAGCTTTATACGACAGAGTAGCACCGTTTGTTTTCGGCCTCCCCGAACATCTTTCTCTCGAACACGCAGCCAACTTACAGCCAGGCATCCGAGTGGACTTTTACCAAGACAATCCGGGCAATGCCGCGCTGGAATCCTTTACCGATATGACTTCACAATCCAGTGGTATCGTGTCCAACATCAGTCTGGACGTCCCACAGCGTTCGACCAACGACGGCTATGGGCTGGTTTTTCGAGGCCAATTAGAAACTGCAGAACCTGGCAAATACACGTTCTTTACCACTTCGGACGATGGCTCGCGATTGTATGTAAATGGGGAATTGGTCGTCGACAACGACGGTTTACACGTGATGGAAGAAAAGAGTGGATCATCGATATTGCCTGCTGGATATTGTGAGATCATTGTCACCTATTTTGAAAATGGCGGCGCAGAAGGTCTCCAAATTGCGTGGCAGGGACCAAGCTTTGAAAAGCAATCCATCCCCCCAGCTCACCTGAAAGTCAGGGCCGGTCGTTCGTTAAAAGAGATTGCCATCGAAGCCATCGCTTCTGTTCCTGGCCGAAACTCTGACAAGATCAGCGTACTCTCCACAGCGATTCAGTCGACGGAACAACGGCCTGCAGCGATCCGCGCACTACGTGCAATTCCAGTTGAACATTGGCCAACACCTGCCATCACACCGCTGGTGGACAATTTGATTGGTTTTCTCAGTGAAATTCCTGCACGCTTGCGAACTTCCGGAACAGCGGCCGAAGCCATCGAGCTCAGCAAATCACTTATCACGAAACTACCCGAGGACCAAACAGCGGACTACTTAGAACAACTGGAACATCTGGACGTTCGTGTTATCGCCATGGGCACCGTACCGCACCGCATGATCTTCGACAAAGAACAAATCGTTGTTCAAGCTGGTCAACCTGTCGAGTTCCGTTTTTCGAATACGGACGCCATGCCACACAACTTTGCCATTATCCTCCCCGGTACACTTGCCGAAGTGGGAGAATTGGCAGAAGCGACCGGACGTGACGAAAACGCGTTGGAACGCCATTACATTCCTCAGACAGACAGTATTTTGTTGGCCAGCCAACTGCTGCAACCTGGCCAAACCCAAGCGATCAGTTTTGACGTCCCCGAGACACCGGGGGTATATCCCTATGTCTGTACCTATCCCGGTCATTGGCGCCGCATGCACGGAGCACTCTATGTGGTACCCGAGTTAAACAAGTACCGGGCCAGTCCAGATGCCTACCTGGCCACGCTCGAGCTACCAATCCAAGATGAATTGTTAACCCGCAACTCACGTGGCCGTCCTTGGACCTTCGAGGAATTAGCCGCTGAAGTGGCGTCGTTACACCATGGCCGTTCATTCGAAGTCGGACAGCAACTATTCAAAATCGCCAGCTGTGTCGGTTGTCATCGCTTGAACGAACAAGGGCGTGTTTTTGGTCCCGACCTAGCCAAGTTGGATCCGCAGAAAAAGACTACCGAACACATCCTTCGTTCGCTGGTAGAACCTTCTCAAGAAGTCGATCCGAAGTACCAAACGTTTCTCTTTGAGATGGCCTCAGGAAAAATAGTGACCGGTATGGTTGTTGAAGAAACGGACGATGAAGTTCACGTGGTGGTCGATCCGTTGGCAAAAGATAAGCCAACGATACTTGCCGTCGGCGATATTGAGGAACGTGAACCCTTGAAGAAATCACCCATGCCCGAAGGTCTTTTGAATAAACTCTCACGTGAAGAGATACTCGACTTGATCGCGTACGTCTTTGCAGGTGGTGACAAAGAGAATTCTCTCTTTGCTGAGCATCATCACTAGCGCGGTGGAGCGCCACGCATGGGGTTTGTTCGTCGCGTAAACGCATCTCCAACAAGTACCATTTTTGGACAAACCAGCCGTGGTACCTAGTACAGATCCGCCCTCCAATTCGTCCTATTCCAACTAGCGATACGGCAATCTACGAGGTAAACTAAAAGAGTACACTTCCTTCTACCCCCCCCCCGCCTGCAAACCGCAATGAGATCCCACCTGTTCGTTCAACGGTTGACAAAGGGGCTGTTGTTCGTTGTCTTGACTTTCATTGCTTACGGATCACCTACTCTCTTGTTGGCAGCCGACCATTGGGCTTACCAACCACTCTCGACCGACGCGCCTCCAGACGCCGATCATCCCTGGATCCACAATCCGATCGATCAGTTCGTTTGGCAACAATTACAACAAGCCGGAATAGAACCGTCGCCATCTGCCGACACCGCCACACTGGTCAAACGTCTCTATTACGACCTTCTGGGGTTAACCCCCCACTACGCCGATGTGGAAGCTTTGACAAACGACCCTTCAGAGGAGGCATACGCGTCACTCGTGGACCGTTTGCTCTCTACAGAACATTTCGCAGAACGTTGGGCTCGACACTGGTTGGACGTCGCCCGCTATGCTGATTCGGACGGATATGAAAAAGACACCAATCGCCCGAACGCTTGGCGTTACCGTGATTGGGTCATCGATGCCATACACCGTGACATGCCGTTCGACCAGTTTACGGTAGAACAATTGGCTGGGGATATGCTGCCCAATAAGACTGCGGACCAGATCTTGGCAACTGCCTTCCACCGTCAAACACTGACCAACACCGAAGGAGGAACGGACCAAGAGCAATGGCGAGTAGCTGCTGTCATGGATCGCACCGAAACCCTAGGAACAGCCTGGTTGGGGCTAACCGTCGGCTGTGCCCGTTGCCACGACCACAAATACGACGATTTGACTCAGCAAGAGTACTACCAGTTGTTCTCGTACTTTAACAACGGCGACGAGATTAACTCGAAAATTGCCCGTTCTAAAGAAGCATATCAGAAGTACGAAACGGCGATCCAGGATTATGAACAAAAGTTTGCCCAATTAAAGGCCACCGTCGATCAAACCGAGGCGGAAGCTCGAGGACGGCAAGCCACCATGGAGCAATCACTGAAAGGACAACTTACGGCAGCCACAAACGATCCGTTGATCGTCCATCCTGTAGAAATTGTGTCAGCTTCCGCGACATCGGGCCAAACATTCCAGACGCTGGATGACGGTTCCTTACTGGCCGAAAAGCCGGGTTCTTCCAAAGACACCTACACGGTCACCTTACGAGCACCCATAAAGCAATTTCGACGATTGCGCGTGGAGGTCTTGCCTCACGAATCTCTTCCCAAACAAGGCCCAGGATTGGCTACGAATGGAAATCTGGTTTTGTCCGAGTTGCGCAGCTTCCGAGGAGATAAAGTAGCAGGTGATCAACTGCCGTTAGTAGCTATTCGTGCCGATTTTAGCCAAGAAAAATGGCACGTATCTCAGGCAACGGACGGTGACTCAAAATCGGGCTGGGGCGTTCATCCCAAGGAAAGCCAACCACACGAAGCAGTTTTCTCCAGCGAAGAACTGATCGACCTGGGAGACGAACGGACCGTCACGATCGAATTGGACCAACAACATAACAACCATTCTATCGGCCGATTCCGCTTGTCAGTCGTCACTGGGACCGATCCCGAAGAAATCTTACCTGCATCGCTGCAGGATGCTCTGGCGTTAGAACCAGCATCCAGAGACACGAAAACGGCCCAAACACTGTCCGACCATCTGGTCACACTCGACTCGGCTTTCGCTGCGATCAGTCAACAGTTGAAGGAACTCGAAGCGTCCGCGCCTCAACCACCCCTGATGAAAGTCCGTGTCATTGGGGAACGACAAAAAGATCGGCGCACATCCCACATCCTCCATCGTGGCGAGTTCAAGCAGCCAGGAGAAGAAGTGGTATCCAACACACCGGTTACCCTGCCGATGATTGAACCCAGGTCGGGTGATGCTTCGGATCGTTTAGACCTGGCGCAGTGGCTTGTGAATGGCCACAATCCGCTCGTCCCGCGAGTCGCGGTAAATCAAATCTGGCACCATCTATTCGGTCACGGAATTGTCCGCACACTGAACGACTTCGGGATTCAAGGCGAAGGGCCGACACATCCTGAAATGCTGGACTGGTTGGCTGCCGAATACGTTCGCCTTGGCTGGTCACGCAAGACCTTGATCAAATTGATTGTTACCTCGTCGACTTATCGTCAAGCCTCACATCACCGTCCCAACTTAGCAGATATCGATCCAACCAATCGTTTACTGTACCGTCAAAACCGATTTCGAGTGGAAGCAGAAACAGTGCGTGACCTGTATTTGTCGGCAGCGGGTCTGCTGTCCTCAAAGGTCGGTGGTCCCAGCGTCTTTCCTCCGATCCCCAAGGGAGCTACCGCAGTCAATTACAACAGTGCATTTGGCTGGAAAGTTAGCAACGGCGACAATCGTTATCGCCGTGGAATGTACACGTTTTTCAAAAGAACAGCCCCGCATCCTAACCTAATGACTCTCGACTGCCCCGACTCGAATGTCACCTGCGTACAGCGAACGAGATCCAACACACCATTGGCGGCATTGATTACGCTAAACAACGAAGTCTTTCATGAAGCAGCACAGGCGTTAGCAAGGCGGATTCTGTCTTCGCAGTCGAAAAGCGACGAGGAGCGATTGGACCTTGCCTACCGGCTTTGCTTGGCTCGTTCACCTGATCGTGACGAGCAAACCGAATTGTCAAAATTGCTCGAAATCAGCCGAAAATGGTACCAGCAGAACGAGAAAAGCGCCGATCAATTGGTGGGCAATTACGGTGTGCCAGATCTCGCCAACACGGAAATGGCTTCCTGGATTGCGACCACACGGATTGTCTTGAACACGGATCAATTCATCACACGAGAATGAGCGATGACAATCTTTGACGAATACTTAAATCGTACTCGGCGTGAGTTCCTGAATACAACTGCCAGCGGTCTTGGTGCGCTTGGCTTGGGTAGCCTCTTGACGCAAGATGGCCTGATTACACCAGCCACAGCCGCGACTTCAAATATTTCTGAAGGTGTTCAGATCCAACCACCCCACTTCGCACCTCGCGCCAAATCATGCATTTTCTTTTTCATGGCGGGGGCACCTTCACACATCGATCTGTTCGACCCCAAACCAAAACTGAACGAGCTAGATGGAAAGCCGTTACCTAAAGAAGTGTGGAAAGATGCTCGATTTGCCTTCATCAAACCGGATACGGCGGTACTTTTGGGCAGCCCGCGCAAATTCACTCGGTATGGTGAATGCGGCATGGAATTCAGTGACCTGTTGCCGCATTTAGGAAGTCAAGCTGACAATTTGCTGATGGTACGCAGCATGTTCAGCGAAGAATTCAACCATCATCCTGGGCAGCTCATGATGCAGTGTGGCGTCTCGCGATTCGGAATGCCAACCATGGGATCCTGGATCAACTACGGCTTGGGCAGTGAATCAGACAACTTACCGGGCTATGTGGTACTGACAGCCGGTCGCGGGTCGAGCGGTGGTGCAACTTTATACCAAAGCGGATTTTTGCCTTCCTCTTACAGCGGTGTCCTGTTTCGCAACTCGGGCGAGCCCGTACTCAATCTTCAGAATCCACAAGGCTTACCGCCCGCATTGCAACGAGCTGGACTGGACGCATTGGCGAATATCAATCGGCAACGTTACCAGGAAGTGCACGACCCTGAAATCATGAGTCGAATTCGCAACTACGAATTGGCTAACCGGATGCAGACCGCTGCTCCCGAGTTGACCGATTTGTCCGACGAAGCCCAGGTAACGCTGGACAGTTATGGCATCGGACGTGTCGAGCCGAAAGGCGACTTCCGAGGCTCGTTGCCTCATCTAAACACCATGGACAGCTTCGCGCGAAACTGCTTGCTCGCCAGACGCATGGTGGAACGTGGGGTACGCTTCATCAATGTCATTCATGCCTCCTGGGATCAACATAGCAAGTTGGATGAACACCTCACCTATAACGCCACCGTGGTCGATCAGCCGATTGCCGCATTGATTCATGATCTGGAACAAAGAGGTCTGTTGGACGAGACATTGGTGGTTATTGGAGCTGAATTCGGACGTACTCCTTTAGGTGAAAACCGCAACGAACGCAAATATAACACAGGACGCGATCACCACCCGCACTGTTTCACGATGCTGCTCGCTGGTGGAGGCATCCAAGGTGGTCAAGTGTATGGTAAGACGGACGAGATCGGCTGGAACATCAGGGAAAATCCGGTACACGTCAATGATCTACACGCCACGCTGCTGCATTTATTCGGCCTGGATCACTTACGTTTGACTCATCGCTTTCAGGGCCGTGATTTCCGCCTGACAGACGTAGGTGGTCAAGTCGTCCATGATTGGATTGCTTGAAGGACCGCTGAGTTGTCGAGCTGTCCCAAACCGGCTTCTTCGGCTTGCTCTAACAACTCGCAGTGTCGTTCGGACATCGGAAGCTGTTGACCTTCTCGCTGCGCCTCGTCGAGAATCAACCGTACATCCTTGAGATGTTGTGACAATTTTGCTTGAGGCGCAAAATCTCCGGTCATCATTTTTTTGCCTTTGGTGTCCATCGTTCTGGAATAGGCAATGCTATTGATCAAAACTTCAAAGACCTGCGCTGTGTCTAACCCGATGGCATCGGCAAACACCAATCCCTCAGCGAACGCGGCGCGGTTCAAACCAAGCACGAGGTTCGACACTAGCTTTGTTTTGGCTGCATTCCCCCAAGAGCCCACATAGAACGTCTGTGCGGCCAAACATGGCAACAGGTCATCACACGCTTCGAACGCAGATCGCTTTCCCGCTACAATGGCCGTCGCTTTTCCCTGGCGAGTCTGTTGGCTGGAACCAGAAAAAGGAGCTTCGAGAAGATCTACGCCATCGGCCTGCAAGCGTTGGCCCAAACTGGCTGCCTGCCCAGGTTGACTTGTCGATGTGTCCAGCAGAATCTGGCCAGGTCGCAATGCAGATTTCATCCCTTCCAGCACTTCGACAACATCCTGCGTCGTAAACACGCTGAAAATAACACGTTCACATTCGACCATCGGATTGTCCGACCACTTCGCCCCCAGCGCAAGCAAGGGCTCTGCTTTGCTTCGAGTCCGGTTGTAGACTTTCACGGCATATCCGGCTTCTAATAGACGTTCTGTAAATGCGGTTCCCATAAGTCCCAGGCCAACAACACCCACCGGTTGCAGAGATTGCTTTTGTGACATGATCGTAAATGATTCCTTACGTATGTTTGATATTCAATCTTCCCTGTGAGCCTAGGGTGCTGGCTCAACGCTACTTACTTTATCTTCTTCATCCCTGGCTGACACATCAGGTTTTCATTTCTCGGAACCAGCCGCGTAAGCGCAACTTCAACACTGACACTTCGGGTTACCAGTTCCAATAAAAAATCCTATTCTAGTTTTTCTGATTCTAACCTCAATTCAACTTGAGTCTCAGCCAAGTTACCATAAAGAATACCATCAACCTTGAAAGTGCAACTCGAGGCTGAACCGACACGGCAGATAGATCAAGGATATCAAAGCGAGATAACTCGGATACTGCTCGATGCTAAACGGCGATCGAAACAACTTGGCATCCTCGCGTCAGTGGCTGTACATGTCAGTCGGATGGATGTGTTTGCTGGCAGGTTTTAGCTTGACTCCGGTCGTGATCAGTGTGATCGATTGCATGCTTGCGTCTCAAACATCTTTGTTAGCGCCGTGGACTTTTCCGCTGATCACAACATGTGTCACCCAGTTCGCGTACAGTTTGTTGTTACTACAAGTACCAACTCGTAGTACTCTGTGGGTCATGGTCGTATTCGCGACCGTTCTGGCTTGCGTATATGCAGCGATCTGCGGTGCCGCATGGACGGCCAGTCGTTCCCTGACACCGCATGCTCTGGACCAAACAATCGTTGCATTTGGTCTTTGGGAAGCGACCATCAGCGGAAAAGCGACTTTATGGACCGGGGCGATGGCCGGTGCTTATGGACTGACCGCCTATCTCTATCTTCATATAGCAGATCTGCTACGACGGTCAGGAGCTTCCGTTTGAAGACTGATTTGTTATCCATCTTGGGAAAACATCGGCCAGAGACTCTAGAGGTGTGAGCAAGTCTCACGAAGAGCCTTTGCTGCGCTCAGTTTGACACGATTTGCGAAATCTGCCACTCATCAGGGTTAATTATTTAAGCTCGCCATCCAAGTTGACGGCCTCCACAAGTTGTCGTGGACACAAACATCCAAATCCAGTACAGATGATCCCGTAAAGACTCATTATTGCGTGTACTGGATCCATCCAAATGTCGAATTTCCTCATTGTCCTCAGCGATGACCACCGTGCAGGACGGGGGGTTCGTGGCATGACGTTGGCTTGGTTCTTACGTACTTTTCATGGCCGTCGTGCGGTCAGAGTCGTTTCTCCTCAGCAATTGAGTCCACGTCGCACCTTGACAGCCGACTATGTGTTCATCGGATTGCCAACGAGTCTCAACTCCCAACAACTTGCTGGTTTTCAGAGTCGCGAAGTGGTATTATTCGACTATCATGATTTTCCGTTTCCCGTCTGGGGATCGTCTGATCAAAACTTACTTCGCTCGCTCACCAACCGATACTGGAAACCGTGGGTCGAAGAATGCTGGTCTAGCGATTTCCGTTGGGGATGCCTGCCGATTCGGCGCAGTCGCAAGCTACAAGCTTGTTTGCAATGGCAGCGTGTTAAGAGTAAGCCCACCAAACACTTTGATTATGGATTCCTGGGCACACCGAATGGCATGCGTTGTGTCTCGGCCGAAGGGTCTACAGACAGTTACAACCAACGCATCGAGTGGCTACTCGAACTACAGCGAGAACTACCTAACGCAATCGCTTGGGGGGGCATCGTCATTCCTAGCCATTTGAGAGGATGGGCACAGAAATTCCCGCAGCTCTCCTCCATTGAGTATACGAAAGGTCGTGTCAGCTTTTTCCGCTACTTTGATACCCTACGTCGTTGCCGGGTAGCGTTAACACCCGCTGGAAACGCCCGCTGGTCTTATCGGCAATACGAAGCAGTCTATGCCCGGTCCGCCGTGATATCGACTGATTTTTCTCAAGCTCGCATGCTGATCCCATTTCCCCAGGAAAACGTGCAGATGGTTCCCGACCATGCGGCAGTAACCCCCTTTGTCGAACTGGCTCTGGCACAGCAAACAGATGCAAACGAAATGGCAGAGCACTCGGTAGGGATTCTGGAACGCTACCTACAGGACGGTGTTTATTCCCGACGTCGACCTCTTCTCATGGATCGCTTCTTGCACCAGTTCGACGACGATTATCATTGCTTCCGGGATGACGCAGCCTAAAGTCATCATCCTGCGCAGTCCGAAGAATCTTGAGGATCGGCATGTCCGGATGCTAGCAGCCGATTGCTTACTTTCTTCACTTCAAGGACCAAAACATGCTTCGCATCGCTGGATCGCTAACGCTTCTTATAGCCATTTGCGGGTGTGGCGTAACCGACCCACACGTCATTTCACTGCGTGAAACGTTCCTTTTGAATACGGAACCTGCAGGCGCCACAGGGGTGCTCGACCTGCGCGAAAGTCTCAAAGACGAATCCATCGACGTCGTGCTCGTCGGGCAGATCGGTGGTGTCGTTGATCCATGGTCTCCTGGACAAGCTTCATTCGTCATCGCGGACCCCATTGCCACCATTGACGGTGAAGGCCACGGTGAAGCGTGTGATTGTCCGTTTTGCCGACAATCAACCGACGAATCCGAAGGCT
Organism: Pirellulaceae bacterium; assembly: GCA_022448645.1. Next base: position 30,669 of record JAKVBZ010000011.1, on the reverse strand, counting down.
TGGCATTGGTTCAGTTCCTCGACGAAAAGGGGGAAGTGTGTGCTCACGACGCACGTCGAGTCTTTGGAGTCACGAAAGACCAAATGGTTGTTGTGGAGGGACGCGCAGAAATGACCAGTTTGGGCCATATCGTCGTGGCCGCTCGCGGCCTTTATATTCGCCGCTAACCCACACAATCCATTCATCAGGGAGGACAAGATGCAACTAGGAACAAGATGGACTGCAACGATTGTTATCTTATCGTGTTTCGTAGTATTGGCAGCACACAAATCGGCTGAGGCAATCAAACTTAAGGGTCGCAACGTAGCGATCTATGTTGACAACATGCACTGCAAAACCTGCGCAAAGAAGATCGCTCGAAAACTTTACGCAGTTCCGGGTGTGGTGGCCGTCCACGCCGACGTGAAACAAAACGTCGCCGTCATCACCCCTCAAAATGGCAAAGATCCAGCTCCCAAAGCTATCTGGGAAGCTGTAGAATCGGCCAAATTCAAACCAGTCAAACTGATCGGTCCCTACGGGACCTTTCAGTCCAAGCCCCAAGGTTGAGGCCGGACCGGCTGAGCAAAGCGGCTGTACGAGCAGCGAACAACCTCAAAGGATTCGTGGTGTGGGTGATTCTCAAACCGCTGTTTTAGCACATGAGATTTTCCAACATCGTCTGATCCGTTCCGTTAAGCTCACTAAGACGATCTCTTCAATCGTTCACCAAAGTCCTTTCCACGACTGCTGCTCCCATAGCGTCTCCCAGCACGTTCACTGCCGTTCGAAAGCGGTCCAACAACCAGTCGACGGACAGAATCAACCCCACCATTTCTAAGGGCAGCCCCACAGCACTGAGAACGATCAACATGGTGACCAAGCCCGCTTGAGGAATACCAGCTGCTCCTATAGCGGCCAACGTTGCAGTCAGAGCAACAATGATTTGTTCTGCAAGAACTAAGTCTTTGCCAATCAGCTGAGCGATGAAAATCGCCGCAACAGCTTCGTAGAGAGCTGTTCCGTCCATGTTTACGGTGGCACCCAAAGGCAACACAAACTCAACCGATTTGTCTGACACCTTGGCATTCTTCGTGGCACACTCCATCGTCACCGGCAAGGTAGCCGAACTGCTAGCCGTCGAAAATGCCGTCAACAACGCCTGCAACATCTGATAAATGAAACGGTATGGATTGCGACGAGTCATGAAGTAAAGGATCAGTGGCAATGTGATCAAAGCGTGAATCGACAAACCGATCAGCACCGTCCCCATGTACCAACCCATCTCTTGAAGTCGTTGATAAAGCTCTCCCTTGGCTTGTGCCTCGCCGAACCGTGCAGCGACCAGACAAAAGATCCCCAGCGGAGCAATCTTCATTAACAACATCACAAAGGACATGAGCGCTTCGTTGGCTTGATCAATCATTCCTGTGAGAACTGCCACACGGTCTCCCAGAGTTGTCAGCATCCCGGCAAAGATAATACTAAAAAAGATCAGCGGCAGCAGGTCTCCTCGCGCCGCTGACTGAAAAAGGTTGTCCGTGAACAACATCAAAACCAGGTTTTTCAGCACGGTCCCAACTTTAGGATCCTCTGGAAGAGACAACTCCTTCATGACCTTTTGTACTTCTTCCGTTTCCACGCCTACGGCGTCGGCCAGGTGCTGACTAATCTTCTGTTTCATCTCATCCGTACTGACACCTCGACTGCTGCGCATCGCCTTCAAAGCTTGTTGCGCCTGTTCTCCTTCTCCAGGACGGATAGTATTCACCACGATCAAGCCAACAAAAACCGCCAACAAAGTCGTGGCCAAATAATAGACAACTGCCGTCCCACCTGGTTTGCCGAGTTTACGAATGTCTCCCATGCCCAGGATTCCCGACATTACGGAAGTTACGACGAGCGGCACCACCATCATTTTCAAAAGCCGCAAAAAGATCTCACCACCAATGTCCAGTTGCGCTGCGAATTGAGGTGCTTGTCCCGCAAGAATGATGGCGGCGACAATGGCGACCGCGATGAAAAGTGTCAACCGACCAGTACCATGAGGCTTTCGGTCTTGGGACGTGTCTGGCATGGTGTGTCCTTTCCTATTCGTTCGCTTCCAGCGTGGTAGAGCAAAATGGACGATAAAGGCACCAGCAATATACCACGACACACCAAGAGCAGTATTCGTCGAATTTCATTTTGGCGAGATGCCAAGGAGGACATGGACTATCATTTCCAGGAATTAAACGGGCGTCATCCTGAACAAAACGAGAGTCTCTGCGCGATCTGCTCGCAAACGTTTTCTCCAAGCGCAACGCTTCCTCGAAATGACATCGAACGTCGCGTTCTCAGAGGGACACGCACTCCACTTCGAAATTTTTCTGGGGCTCTAACGGCGACGTACTTCATTGATAACGGTCGTCGAAGCTCGGGGCTTACCCGTTTCCCTTGGCCGCTTCCTTGAGAACCTTCATACCAGAGCTTGGTCAGCCACTACCTTCTTGAGGCAAGCGTTCTCCTTCTCAAGTGCCAGAGGCTGCTTCGCCAGCGCCGGCTACATCCCACCGTTCTATTAGCGCCATCGGTCATGTTTTTCACACACGGTTAACGGAGTTCTCGCAAAAATGCGAATCGTCGAATTCCATCATGCAGAACTTGCAGCCGCACTCCAGCGCGTAAATCCAACTCTGCCACGGCTTCGCGGAACTCCGTAGCCGTTTCGACAGGCATACTTCCCACCGAAACAATCACGTTGCCACGTTGGAGCTGCGCCCTTTCGGCAATACTGCCAGACTCAACGCGCGTCACAACGACTCCTCGTACGTCGTTATCCAGTCGCAGGCGACGAGCCAATTCCGGGGTCAATGTCTCTATAGTCAGCCCCAATTCGTCCGACGAATCCGCCTCCTCTCGGTGAGTCGCCAGCGGCTTTTCTTCCAGTTCAACCAGCTCGAGCCCCAGCACCTTGCGCCGCCCGTCTCGCGAAATACCAACTTCGACATGCGTTCCCGGTGCCATGGCCGCCACAGAATGACGTAGATCACGAACATTTTTGACAAGACGACCATTCAGATGCGTCACGATGTCGCCAGCCTGCAATCCGGCCCTTTCCGCCGGGCTTCCTGCTTGCACGTCCCCAATCAGTACTCCATCTGACGAATCGTATTGAAACGACTGTGCCAATTCGTCGGTAAGCTCTTGGACGATCACTCCCAGTTTTCCTCGTTGCACTCGGCCATGCTTCACAATTGCATCTGTGATGGATCGCACCATATTGCTGGGGATAGAAAAGCCAAGACCATTGAACCCACCAGATCGAGAAGCAATAGCCGTGTTGATACCAATGACTTCACCTCGTAGATTTACCAGAGGTCCACCACTGTTGCCAGGATTGATCGCCGCGTCGGTTTGGATGAAATCTTCATAATCGGCAACGCCAACCGAGCGTCCCTTGGCGCTAACAATGCCAGCCGTAACGGTTTGGTGGTAATTAAACGGACTACCAATCGCTAGGATCCATTCCCCGACTTTCACTAAGTCTGAATCTCCCAAGGGAGACGCTGTCAAACCGCCGGCATCCACTTTAACGACAGCCAGATCGGTTTTTTCGTCCGTGCCAATCACCTCTGCGGCCAGTTCTCGACCATCAGCGAGTGTCACCGTAACTTCGTCGGCGCGGCCGACCACGTGATTATTGGTAAGTACATAACCGTCTGTTGAGATGATGACTCCTGAGCCCAACCCTTGACGAATTTGGCCACCTCCACCATGTGGAGGGCCGAAATCAAAAAATCGTTCCAACATCTCATCATCACCAAAAAACCGGCGTAATTCGTCGGGAATTTCCGGTGATTGCCCTCGAGACGTCGCCCGAATCTTTTGAATACTGTGAATGCTTACCACCGAAGGTCGCACCGTTTCGGCAACGTACTGAAATGCCTCGGAAAGCGACTGTGCATGATCCAAAGCTCGTTGAACCGACTCCGGGGCGGCATCATGTTCGGCGTAAATCACGTTAGTACGGGAAAAGGGTGCTAGCACCACGACACCAACGACGACCAACATGATGGCTACAAAGACGCCAGCCATCACCGATTGTTTGCGAGTCCACATAGTTTTTCTCCTTTTCTTGCAATGTTCGGCAGGCATCCGGCGAACGAGAATCAGTGGTCGCCGGAATCTTTTCTGTACAGACTGTGTTCCGGCCCCAATACTTCAGTTGCCGGACCCTAGAAAATCTTGCATTGATGAGAAAAATACGTGTCAAAAGCTCTCCAACACAAGACCAGAAGACGTATAGCCCCATTGTCAGGAGTCATACGCTTCCACATATTACGCGTCGCGGTTAACTAAAGTTCGCCGCGTGTCTTGGAAACTGCACATTCGCTCACCCTCAACTGGAACTGGATCATGAAGTATTCCTATGCCGAGATTGCTTCGATGATCGATCACGCTTTACTAACCCCTCAACTCACGTCGGAACAACTGGAAGCCGGATGTCAGCTGGCTGCCGACTATCAAGTGGCCAGCGTCTGTATCCTGCCCTATTATCTAAGACGCTGTACCGAGATACTCAAACCGAGCTCGGTCATGCCGAGTACCGTGATCGGTTTCCCTCACGGCAGCAATGCCATCTCGACGAAACAGACCGAGGCGCAACAGGCGATCCGTGACGGTTGCCGTGAGCTCGACACCGTAGTCAACATTAGTCAAGTCGTGAGCGGTGAGTGGGATTACGTGCGTCGGGACATTCAAGCCGTTGTCGACATAGCCCACGACGCCGGACAAAAAGTCAAAGTCATCTTTGAGACCTGTTACTTGAACCGTGAACAAAAGATAACACTCTGCGAAATCTGTACTGAGCTGCATGCTGACTGGGTAAAGACTTCCACAGGTTTTGGCACAAGCGGAGCCGACCTGGAAGACCTGCGACTGATGGTTGAACATACCCCTGATTCGATACAAGTGAAGGCTTCGGGGGGAATCCGCAGTTTCGACACGGTACTCGAGATGCGAGCCATCGGTGTGAGCCGCATTGGTGCCAGCCGCACGGCCGAGATTCTGGATGAATGTCGCCAGCGCATGTGAACAGCACCAGCCTTGAAGTTGCACTCACGCAGTTTTGCTCAAGAATAGAAGCACGACATCCCGGGTTAGCCCTGGCAATCGTCGGACGTCACCCATTCCGATTCGTCTGGTGCTGCCCCCAATTGGTTGACGTCACGTACGGCCAACCACAGATTGACCACAAGCTGTAGGATCCCGATCACAATCAAGGCGGCGAAGAAACGCGTGGCCCAATTCTGTGCGATAACCGAGCTACCGCCGGCCATGCATACAGCGGCCATCAGCAAGCCATACACAGACAAGAGTACTTTAAATTCTGTGGGTCCAAATCGTGCCAAAGTGAATTCACCAATCAGTTTCGCTTTGATGTTGGTCAACACGGCTGTCGCGTACAGGCAAATCACCGCGACCACCCCCCAGTAAGGGCGGCCACAAGACACAGCAAGGCCTAACAGCCAATAAGCAAAACTAAGTGGATCTGTGAAATGGTCGAGTAATTCTCCGCCATTGCGACACTGTCCGGTACTTCGGGCATGGGTTCCATCGAGACAATCGGCTGTGTGATTTCCCATGACTCCCAGGGCTACCAGCAAGCCACCCCACCAATGGTTGGTAGAAAATGCCATTCCCACCGCTCCCAGAACAGCCAATAGATGACCGACAGCGACAATGCCTTCTGGCGGAAAGCGGCGTGGGATTGGTAAAACGTGGTACAAGCTTTTCAGTGGTGGTCCCAACCATGGATCCAGCCAACTATGGGAGATACGTTTGGCCATCTCAACCAGCGCCCACTGCTTCTGCCTTTTTCCGCTGTTCGAGAACCTCTTCCTGAATACTGGAAGGAACTCGTCGATACTTGCCGAATTCCATCGTAAAGGTACCTTGGCCTTGGGTCATGCTGCGCAAGTCGGTCGAATAACCAAAGGTCTCCGCCAGCGGTACTTCTGACAAGATCACGCTATCATTGCCGTTGTATTCGGTCGACATGACAATGCCACGGCGGGACGTCAAGTCACCCGTAACCGGCCCCTGAAAATTGACAGGACATTCCACTTCCACTCGCATGATGGGTTCCAACAGGACCGGTTTCATACGCAAGAAGGTTTCTCGAAAACAATTTCTGGCAGCCGTTTGAAACGCCATATCAGAACTATCGACATCGTGGTAGGAGCCGTCATTGACAAATGCTCGCACTCCAACGATCGGAAATTTCCCTAAGGGACCTTTCGCCAGCGAAGCTCGAAAACCCTTTTCAATCGACGGTATGTATTCCTTTGGAATACGGCCACCCACGATTTTTTCTTCGAATAAAAACACTTCGTCGACATCGTCGTCGAGCGGATCAAATTTCCCGACCATGTGCGCGTACTGCCCCGAACCGCCCGTTTGTTTTTTGTACTTGTAGTTAAACTCAACAGCTTTTGTTGGAGCTTCACGATAGCTGACAGACGGTGGCCCCACTTCAACTTCCACTTGAAATTCTCGTCGAATGCGTTCCACATAGATTTCCAAGTGCAGTTCGCCCATGCCGGCTAGCAGAGTGTCTCCCGTCTCGGCATCGTGAGACACGCGAAACGTTGGATCTTCTTTGCGGAAACGCGAAAGTGCTTTCGCCAATCGGTCACCATCACCTCGTTGAAGCGGCTGTACGGCAATTTGTATCACTGGCTCAGGCACGAACATGTTTTCCAGCGTGCATGTCTTGGGTGCCTCGGCATATGTATCTCCGCTGGCAGCATCGATTCCCATCACAGCAATAATATCGCCTGCTGACGCACTGTCGGTTTCTTCTCGCCGATCAGCGTGCATGCGAACCATGCGACTGATGCGATCTTTACGGCCAGTCCGCTGATTAAAGTAAGTTTCACCCTTTTGCATCTTTCCCTGATAGATACGGATAAATGTCAACTGGCCATAAGGGTCATCAACGATCTTAAAAGCCATGCAGACCAAAGGCTTATCCTCTTCGCAACACAACGTGACCTGCTCTTCGGGATCGTCATACTTGGACGCTTTCATCGTCCGTTCTGCCGGCGACGGCAAATAGCGCACGGCAGCATCGAGCAACGGTTGAATCCCTTTATTCTTTAACGCCGATGCTACATAGACGGGGGTCACGTCAAGTTGCTGGACGGCAGCACGCATGACGTCGTGGACCAAAGCAACTGGTACATCTTCCTCGGACAACAACAGTTCCATTAGTTCATCGCTATACATCGACAACGACTCAAACATTTGCTGCCGCGCCACCTCTGCTTCTTCGGCCATCTCCTCGGGAATCGCCTCTGCCCTCACAGTTTCGCCGTTGTTACCGTCAAAATACAGAGCCTGGTTTTCGATTAAATCGATCACACCCTCAAACTGATCTTCCTTACCAATCGGCAACTGAACTAGGAACGCATCACAGTCGAGTTTCTCTTTCACTTGCTGACAAACTTTTATCGGGTCGGCACCGGTACGGTCCATTTTGTTTACCAACGCCAGACGAGGTATGTGGTACCGCTTCATCTGTCGATCAACAGTGATCGATTGAGCCTGCACGCCTCCGACGGAACAGAGAACCAAAACCGCTCCGTCAAGAACGCGCAAACTTCGTTCGACTTCTACCGTAAAGTCCACGTGCCCCGGCGTGTCGATCAGATTGACGTCGTGGCCCTGCCATCGGACGCTGGTGGCGGCGCTAGTGATGGTGATCCCGCGTTCCTTTTCCAGCGCCATGTGGTCCATGGTGGCGCCGGCGCCATCACCATGGACCTCCTCCATTTTATGGATACGCCCCGTATAGAACAGGATTCGTTCGCTGAGCGTCGTTTTACCCGAGTCGATGTGGGCAGATACACCTAGGTTGCGGATTTTAGCTGGATTCATCGTTGCGATTCAGAAAGCACATGCAGGAAACGCCATCCCCTGGCCCGAATGTCCCATCCCACCAGTCCACAGGTGAAAAAATGGGGGATCCCGTCAAACGTCACTGTCTAATTAATATAATACTGTGATCATAGTCCATTTAGGCGCCGAGAAAATAACAGTTGAGCCATATATTCGACAATAGTAATCGCCGACCCATCAAACGACTACCAGAAAGTCACTAAAGATGTCGCCTAAATCAAACCCTGACAATCTAGCATCTCCCGCTAACAAGGCAGAAAGCTCGCACTTCTCCTTAAACGAGAAATACCCCTGGGCTGTTTTTATTTTACCATTTGTAGCGTATATGCTGTCAGGCAGCCTGCTTCCGAGCCCCATCCAGTCTCGATTTGACACCCTCCCGGCTGCTGAAATCGTGGAGGAAGGTGTCGACAGCAACAATGTTGCCCCTGACAAAGACCAGCTCCGCTGGCGTTGGTTCGGTGACATGCGCGTGGGAGACCGAGTTTACCCCGTCATGTATGCTGTGCGTATTGCTTTGGTTGTGGCAATCATGCTGGTTTTCTGGCGAGGGTATCAGCGATTCTTCCCGATACGAATCAGCCTTTGGGGTATCGTCGTAGGTGCTGTTGGAGTCGTCGTTTGGGTGGGCCTGTGCCAGCTTGGCCTGGAAGAAAAGGCGTTGATGCCCATCGGCTTGGGAAGATTTCTCGGCCTGGGCGAGCGATCTGCCTACAATCCCCTGGATGCCTTTCAAAACGACATGCCCCTACTGATTGGTTTTCTGGCTGTCCGCTTCACCGGTTTGGCCATCATTGTGCCGATCATAGAAGAATTCTTCTTGCGTGGTTTTCTAATGAGATTCGTGACGGACGAAATGCATTGGGAAAAAGTCCCATTCGGTCATGCCACACGTAATGCGATCATTGCAGGCACCGTCTACGGTGTCTTGACGCATCCGGCCGAAATATTGGCAGCGGTCGCCTGGTTCTCGATGGTAACCTGGTTGATGCTCAAAACTCGCAACATCTGGGATTGCGTGATGGCACACGCGGTCACGAATCTGCTGTTGGGAATCTACGTCCTCAAGACGGGACACTGGGAACTGTGGTGATACCAGCAGATAATTCGCCGCAGAACAACTCCAGTAAACGCTCTGTCGCTCATTTGTCAGGCAGCGGATAGTCCTCGCATCAAATCTAGATCGCTGTGAATAGCTAGACGCAAATTCGGTAGCCCCACACAGCTGGGACAATCAAAAACGCAGTCACATTCCATGGAAAGTGTTTTGACTGGCCGGTCGTGCACGATCGGTGGAAGTTGCACTATGTGGAGATGACCGATTTTCCGACGACACATTGTGATCTACTTCATCACGCTCGCCACACGTGGAAGGGTAGACTTCCCAACTGCAAACTGCAAACACTGGAACGCTATCTCTGTGGCCGGAATCGCGTAGGAGCCATTCCAGGACGAGAAATTCCTCTGTGGCTTATCATGATTTCGTACGCACCGGCGGCGCCTGGCTGATGAGGTCGATCTTACACCACAATGCCTTAGATCTTGTTACCTCTCTGGAGGTGGCTTTGCGTCTGCTACGCAAACCCGGTAATGTCGGCACAAAAAAGCCATAAAAAAAGAAAGCCATAAAAAAAGGCTGTCAGCCACTTGGAAAACCAAGTTGCCGCAGCCTCATAACTTTCAAACCTTAGGTCGATTGCGACGTGAGGTAGTCGCTGCGAGACTGACGAGAGTCGGACGTGCTGAGCACGGTCTCTGATGACTCAAGCCAACGCTAATTTTTAGGTCCCTCAGCCGGAATGATGACCGAAAAGTTTGAATGTCTTGTTTCTAGTATTGTATTTGGTGCGTTTGCGTCAAGTAATCTTTTTCCGGAAAGTTAGATCGGCATTTTCTCGTGCTCGGTTCGGTCGAAAAACAGAGAAAAGCACATAGCACTATCTCAGCTATCTGCTGTGCCAAACCCACAAAAAATATTAAACAATTTACAAATTTCTGAAACCATGATATCTCGTCGGAAAGCCAGGATATGTCAAGGTTTGACGGCAATCTGATGATTTACATGGCTAATTGGTAGCCTAAAATAAAAATTCCGGCATCCACCAAGGCGTGGCTCATCCATACACCTAGAAGAGACCTACTTTGGAGGAACAGCCACGCCCAGACGGCACCGCCAAAAGCGACACAAAACGACAAAAGGTAGGTCAGAGGGTTATTCCACCCAAAGTAGACAGCCAGCAGGATGACATGATGAGCCATAAAACCCAGGCTACTGATGACGATAGCCGGTGGTGTTTTGATGAGGCGGCACAGTTGTCCAAAAACGAACCACCGCCAGTAATATTCTTCCAGGAAAGAATGGCAAGCTACGTAGAACACTCCGACTGCAGCGTATCGCCAGATTGAATTGATTCCCAAGTTCTCAATTTTTTGACGGACCATATCTGCAGTGTTTTCCAAGCTGCCAAATGGGATCAGCCACCAGTGAGCCAATCCTAGCATAACCAACAGGACGGTCAGACCGAACGTCACCGAGGGGGTCCAGTATTGGCGACCGTTGGTTCTAGCCTTCAACGGATCGGAGAGCACCCAGGCAACCCAGATCAAAGGAAATGCGAACTGCACGACTTTACCGACAACAAAAACAGCCTGCTGCCAACCGGAAGGCGATCCGGCCAAGAGGATAAAATAGACAGCCGTCAATAGGGAGGGAAACATGATGGCCCATATCACACCTCCCCACCGGCGTCCGGTTACGTGATCAGAGTCGTGTTTCAGGGGTTGCGGCAGGTTATCGCGTCGGTGGTCCACTCGCGTCGACTCCTGAAATGGTCAGATCCGCTTGGATGCACTCATGTTGTGGGGAAGGTCCATGCCAGGTCAAGCCCTTACACAAAACCATACAAACGATTTTGGCTGACGTTTTTCAAGCGGGAAGGCTGGGGTGTGAGTTGCCCCAGCTCCCACAGGACGATGGTCCCACCAAGGAATGGTTCTTTTCGTTTCCCTTCAACGCGTATCGGAGTGAGAGCAGTAGAAATCGCGACGAGTTTCCTGGGAAAAGAGGACATTTGCGTGGGCCGCCTATTGCGGGCGGGCCAGGTTCACTACAATGTCGGATTCTGCTTATCGTACCAGGAGAAATGATGAAGACTCTGATCAAAAACGCGACTGTCATGTTGCCAGAGGGGCCCTCCCAAACTTCAGTGATTATTGAGGGAAGCCAGATTGCAGACATCGATCCGGCCAAGCAAATCAAAGCGGACGAAACCGTATATGCCACGGGCATGCACCTGCTTCCCGGAGTGATCGACGATCAGGTCCATTTTCGCGAACCGGGGATGACGCATAAGGAAGATATCGTCACGGGCAGCCGAGCTTGTGCGAAGGGGGGCGTGACGACATTTTTAGAGATGCCAAATACGAATCCTGCAACCATCAATCAGGAGTTGCTAGAACAGAAGCTCGACTTGGGGGCTCAACGGTCACTCGTCAACTACGGTTTTTATATCGGTGCAACCAATGACAACATTGACGATTTAAAAACAGCCAAGCGTACACCGGGCATCAAGATTTTCATGGGATCCAGCACAGGTGATCTATTGGTGGAAAAACCTGATGTCCTTGAGCAAATATTTGCTGAGACAAGCTTGCCGATCACCGCCCACTGCGAAGACGAAGAAACTATCCGAAACAATGCGCGCCGTATTGGCCGTACCAACAACGTTGCCAAGCACTCGGAGATACGAGACGAACAGGCGGCAATCACTGCGACCCGCCAGGCCATTAATCTTGCCCTGCAATACGACCATCGCTTTCATGTGCTTCACGTGACGACGGCGGCAGAGGCAGCGTTATTGGCCGATTACCGCCATATACTTACCGCCGAAGTTTGCCCCCAACACTTATTATTCAACAATAGCAGTTACGAGAATCTGGGGACACTCGCACAAGTAAATCCGTCACTCAAGACAGCCGACGACAACGAGCAACTTTGGCAAGCTTTGTTAAATGAAAACATTCAGGTGATTGCCAGTGACCACGCGCCTCACACTTGGCAAGAAAAATGTCAGAAATACCCTGACTCTCCTTCGGGGATGCCGCTGGTCGAAAACACACTGGCGTTGATGCTCAATGAAGTCAATAAGGAGCGTTGCACCTTAGAGCAAGTGGTCCGTTGGATGTGTGAAGCTCCTGCGCGAGTGTGGGACATCGTCGACAAAGGCATGATTAAAGTGGGATACGATGCGGATCTGGTGTTGGTAGACATGAACAAAACGGCACGGATTGAAAACGCTCATCAGGTGACCAAATGCCGCTGGAGTGCTTGGCATGGTACCGAACTGACCGGTTGGCCCGTGCGCACGTGGGTAGTGGGTCACGAAGTTTTTCGCGATGGAGAATTCAACGAAGAACGCAGAGGAATTGAAGTGGTCTTCGACCATGAACGCGGAGGCTACTGGGCCGAAGAAGAAAAAGAATGATCTGCTCGGTCCCGTCTATGTGGGCTACCGTCTATGGGCAGCTACCGTCTATGGGCAGCTACCGTCTATGGGCAATAGCCTGGTACTGAAAATCGCTATCGCGGTGTGGACAGTAGGTACCAACGTACACAACCAGCATGCATTTTAGATGGTCACCCCAATCTTCTCGGCTCGCAAGCGGAGCGCGAACTGAAAATAGGGAAATGGATAGGGCGGATTCCGCCGACGGGCCCATTGAAACGTGCTTTGCACGAGCGCCAGCGGAAGGTCACCGTTTTCTACCAAGGCCACTACCCGATCGAGGTAGGCGATTTCGTAGGGACGCGTGGCCCGCAAACCATTCTTTAGCTGATCGCCCAACGTTGGCCGATTCCTCGCCACCAACAATGTATTTGGTGGTTCTGCCAGGAGATTGGCGTGAGGCATCGCGCTGGTGATGATCAGGACTAAGACGATGCTTCGCCCCATCGTTATTATGTGACCAAGTCCCTGAGAAATCGCCATGACAGCTAACCGACACCTTTTTGTAGTTCACCGGTGGAGAGAGCGAAGGCCGCGAACTTGTACTCGATCTGCTTTTACAAAGCAAGACAAAAACCAGAGTTCGGTGCGGGCAGCACCATCACGCAAGCGACGGCACAGAAACTAGGCTCCTGTTTTCATAAAAATCCGGGAAACTTGTAGATTTGCGGTTCTAAATGCCCTACCGACGTGTTACATTTTTCGTAGGTTTAAATTAACCCAAATTGATTCGTTGTTTCTTTCCTGCTATCTACTTATCTCCCCTGCCAGACTTGGAGGGGGTCATCGTGAGCTCCGAGTTGAATCTGCAGAACGAAACGGTCCAGCATGCCCACCCGGCAGATGCAATTGTGGTGGCACCTGAGGACTCGGTTCGCACGGCTTTAGAACAAATGAAGCAGTTCAAGACGGGAAATGTTCTTGTTTGTGACAAAGAGCAACTTGTCGGTATTTTTACGGAACGAGACGCGTTGAAGTTGCTGACCGCGGACGGCGATCTGGAGCAAGCGGTTTCTAACATCATGACTCATGATCCAGTGACCGTTTCCTTGAACGATTCCGTTGGCTCTGCCATCGCCAAAATGTCCACGGGTGGTTACCGTCGACTACCGGTTGTCGACCAAACTGGAAAATCAGATCGTATTTTAAAAATCTCTGGAATCATTCACTACTTGGTGGAACACGTTCAAGACGTTGTATACACTTTGCCTCCAGAGCCACATCATAGGACCAAGACGAGAGAAGGGGCTTGACCCACCGGTTGTCACAATGTTCCCTCCTTCGACAACCCTTTTTCATTTTTACGCAGATTTCAATCGTACAGCGAGTAGGAAATGCCGATCTCCGCAGAAGAGGTGATACAAAGTTCCAAGGACGTTACTGAAATTCAAGGCGCCACGGTTCGGTTTGCTGGTGACTCGGGCGATGGTATGCAATTGGCCGGAACGCAATTGACGAATACGTCAGCGCTGGCCGGGAACGACGTGGCCACGTTCCCTGACTTCCCCGCAGAAATCCGTGCTCCGCGCGGAACATTGGCTGGAGTTAGCGGCTTTCAAATTCACTTTGCCTCAAACGAAATCTTCACACCTGGCGACCAACTCAACGCACTGGTCGCCATGAATCCCGCCGCTCTAAAAACAAACTTGAGTGATCTGGCAACAGATGGTACCGGGATCTTGATTGTCAACGAGGATGCGTTTGACAAGAAAGAATTGGAAAAAGCCGACTACGACAGTAATCCTCTAGAAGATAGCAGCTTGGAAGGGTACCGCTTGTTCAAGGTACCCATCACCAAGTTGACTCGTGCTGCTGTGGACGGATTGGGGTTAAGCCAAAAAGAAGCTGATCGTTGTCGCAACTTCTTCGCGATGGGATTGGTATATTGGCTTTACGGTCGGAGTCTCGATCCAACGATACGTTTTATCGACATGAAATTCGGCTCTAAGCAAACGGTTGCAGACGCCAATCGTAACTCGCTAAAAGCTGGCTGGAATTACGGCGAAACGACTGATGCTTTTATCAGTAGCTACCGTGTGGATCCTGCGAATCTGCCACCTGGCCATTACCGCAACATCACGGGAAACCAGGCTCTGGCGATCGGCATGATGACTGCAGCGCGATTGAGTGGTAAAGAGCTGTTTTATGGCTCATATCCAATCACTCCTGCCAGCGACATCCTGCACGAACTGAGTCGCTATAAGCACTTTGGTACACGCACGTTCCAAGCGGAAGACGAGATTGCTGCAGTCACTTCGGCCATTGGAGCCGCTTTTGGCGGGGCAATGGCAGCTACAGGATCCAGCGGACCAGGTATTGCTTTGAAGGGTGAAGCCATGGGCCTTGGTTTGATCCTCGAATTGCCGATGCTCATCGTGAACATTCAGCGAGGGGGACCGAGTACGGGCCTGCCGACCAAAACGGAACAATCGGACTTGCTGCAAGCCATGTTTGGACGGAACGGCGAAGCACCTTTACCGATCGTGGCCGCGCGCAGCCCGTCAGACTGTTTTGATGTGGCCTTGGAGGCTTGGCGCATCGCAACGCGTTTTATGACTCCCGTGATTATTTTATCCGACGGCTACATCGCGAACGGAGCCGAACCCTGGTCGATTCCCGACCCGGACAAGCTACAAGAGATCCCAGTTTCTCATCCCGAATCACTAGACAATGGTGGTGAATTCCTGCCTTACCAACGGAACGAACGCTTAGCTCGACCCTGGGCCATTCCTGGTACTCCAGGTTTGCAGCATCGCATCGGAGGCCTAGAAAAACAGGATGGCACGGGAAACGTAAGTTACGATCCAGACAACCACCAACACATGACAAACGTGCGTGCTCAAAAAGTGGCAAATGTTTCATCCGACATCCCACCTCAAGAAGTCAACGGTCCTTCGTCGGGTGATTTGTTGGTGTTGAGCTGGGGTGGGACCTACGGTGCCTGTGCAACGGCTGTCCAAGAGGCACAAACTCGTGGTCTATCTGTGGCCCATACTCATCTGCGATACCTCAACCCATTCCCTGCGAATTTTCCAGAATTGCTTGGAAGTTACCAAAGGATTCTCATTCCAGAATTGAATATGGGACAACTTCAGTCCATCATTCGCAGCAAATTCCTGGTGGATGCCGAAGGATTGCACAAAGTCAAAGGAAAACCATTTTCAGTCGTCGAAATTGTGCATAAAATCACGTCGATGTTTGCCGAATAAAGCCATACACAATCACTGAATCTCTGATTCCAATATTGCCATCAGAACTTCACTGTCCTTGAATTACTTTTCGTTTACCTTCCTCGATAACACCGATACTCATACCAATGTCCACACCCACTGAATTGCCCGTTTTAACCGCTAAGGACTTTGAAAGTGATCAGGACGTACGTTGGTGTCCTGGATGTGGTGACTATTCTATTCTCGCGCAGATGAAGAAAGTCATGCCATCACTAGGAATACCGCGAGAGAAACTAGTGTTTGTGTCGGGAATTGGATGCTCCAGCAGATTTCCGTACTACATGAACACTTACGGTATGCACAGCATTCACGGACGTGCACCTGCCATCGCAACTGGGTTGAAAGCAACTCGTCCCGAATTGACAATCTTTGTGATTACCGGCGACGGTGATGGGCTCAGTATCGGTGGAAATCACTTGATCCATGCGATACGGCGCAACATGGACATTAACATCATTCTGTTTAACAATCGCATTTACGGGCTTACAAAGGGCCAATATTCTCCTACATCACCGCTCGGCAAAGTGACAAAAAGCACTCCCATGGGAGCCATCGACAATCCGATTCACCCGCTGTCACTTGCCATCGGCTGCGAAGCTTCCTTCGTTGCCAGATCCGTTGACCGAAATATTAAACATTTGGAAATGGTACTCAAACGTGCTGCGGAACACCGTGGTACCGCCTTTGTCGAAGTGTACCAAAACTGCAATGTGTTCAACGACGGGGCCTGGGAGTACGCTACCGATCGCGCTACCAAATCAGACACAGTGATCGAACTGGAGCATGGCAAACCGCTTAAGTTCGGTAAGAACGGTGAAAAAGGTATTCGATTGAATGGCCTCGAACCGGAAGTCGTTGAACTAAACAAAGGTATCAAAGAGGATGACTTGCTTTTCCATGATGAAAAATCGCCAGAACCCAGTCTGGCTTATTTGCTGAGTCGAATGCGTCATCCAGATTTTCCTGAACCAATCGGAGTATTTCGAGCTGTTGATCAGCCAAAATACGATGATGAATTGAATAAACAGATTGAAATCGCTCAGTCTCAAAAAGGAACTGGCGATCTCAAGTCATTATTCGAATCTGGCGAAACTTGGACGGTCGAATGATCATCTGTGAATCCTGCGGGCACAAAAACTTTGAAGGGCTGGAAGAGTGCGAGGAATGCCAAACGCCACTCGGCGACAACTATCTTGTTGAGCCCACCAATTCTGCCAAACGAAGTCTTCTCAAGGATCGCATCAGCGTCCTGCAACCCAAAAAGCCAATTACGGTCGAATCGACGGCAACGGTTCAAGAAGTCATGCAGACGTTGGTCGACAAACAGATCGGCTGTGCCGTCGTTGTCGAAAGCGGTAAAACCGTGGGAATATTCAGCGAAAGAGATGTGTTGATCCGTTTAAATGTGGACACGCCGAACTTAAAGGACCGGCCGATCGCCGATTTTATGACGTCTAACCCACGGACGTTGCCCATGGACGCCAAAATCGCATTCGCCGCACAACGCATGGACCTGGGTGGCTACCGCCATGTACCCATCGTTGATCCTGACGGCCAGCTCCACGGCATCATATCGGCACGTGACATCCTGCGATACTTGGCAGAAAAAATGTCGACTGACAACAAAAACGGTGGGTAAACTCCATACTTCTCACGCGATTCGTCGTGTCCCCCCAATCTTGAGTACAAGAAAAAATCTTGTGCTTTTCACCAAAACGTCTTCGGGTCCGACTACACAGCTCCCTCTCGTGTGGCTTCAAGTACCGAGAGGCAGTGGGGCGAAGTTGTCTGACGACAAGTCAAAGTGACCACGCCCCAGCCTTTGCTCCGTTTCTACAGCACCAACGCCCTCCGCCTGCCCGTAAACATAGATACTGCTCTGGTATTGACAGCGTTTAAATCGTTCGTCAGCGACCTAAATCTCGGCATATGACTGGCACTCACGATATCGAGTCACTCGCTACAGCAGAGCCCAGCGTTGCTACTTGCGCCAATTTCCCAAATAATAAAACGCATGGAGCGCCGAGATCAGCTTGATACTTCGATTGAAATCACAACTCCCGAAAACATTGCATTTCGGTATCAGCTGGCAGGCCCGTTTCAAAGACTGCCTGCGTTCTTGATCGATTTTGGTGTCCGCATCACGATCATCTTTTCGCTATGGATCTGCATGACATTTTTGGGAATTGTCCTGGGCGGTTTTGTGGTCGCTTTGATTTTCGTGGCTTACTTTGTCATGTCCTGGTTTTACGGTGTGATATTAGAAACCTACTTCAATGGACGCACGTTGGGAAAACACGTATTGGGACTACGTGTCCTGACGGACCAGGGTCGACCGATCAATGGTGAACAGGCAGTTCTGAGGAATCTGTTCCGCACGGCTGACCTTTTCTTTCCACTTGTCAGTTTGATTGCTGCCTCACGCGGTCGGTATTATCAAAGGCTCGGGGACATGGTGGCCGGTACGATCGTGATTGTCGAAGAATCACGACGCTTCACACATGTGACGGAGTTTCGAGATTCACGCATCTCGGAATTGGCCAGTGCCTTACCTCTCAATCTGCAAATACCACGTGGCATGGCCCGATGTTTACGGAGCTATGTTGACCGCAGATCCAAACTGACCTCTAGTCAGCGCATGGAAATTGCCGGACATTTGGCGACGCCTTTGATCGACCGATACAACTTACCGCCAGCGACGAACCACGATCTCCTACTGTGTGCTATGTACTACCGCGCGTTCGTACGAGATCGAGTCGATGATGACATATTGACGAAGCATGCGCAAGATCCTTTGACCGACATACCGGTTAAATCCCCCAACACCTCACCTTTTACTCACACCTCAGCAACTGTCCCTAGCTCATCGGGGGTAACCAATGAAAGTCGCTGAGTTCCTTGAAATTCGCAGTAGTCAATGGCGTCAGCTGGAGCATCTGTGTACCCAAATGAATCGCTCCTGGCGTAAACCACTTCAAGCAGAACAGGTGTCCGAATTTGCGGCGCTTTATCGAGCTGCTTGTGCCGACCTGGCCTTGGCAGACGCATATCAATTGCCACCCGAAACCACCCAATACCTACATCAATTGGTAGGTCGCGCACACAATCAACTTCATCGAAGCAAGCGATTTGAATTGTCGCGTTGGGGGCGCAGCTTGATGTACGAAGCGCCTCGTACGATCTACGGTGATCGTTGTGTTCAATGCTGCTTTTTGCTTTTCTGGGGAGTCTTCTTAGCGTCCATGTTCATTGCCGCTTCGCCGCATATCTGGCCCAACTTTACGACCGATCTGTTGGGCGAGGAAGCCATTGACAATCTCGAAGCGATGTATGACCACGAACTGGGCCGTACCGTGGACGAAGACATGCAGATGGCGGGGTTCTACATCCTCAACAATACTGGGATCGGACTACAATGTTTCGCGCTAATGTTGCTCATCGTACCTGGGATGTATGTGACGGTATACAATGCGGCCGTCCTGGGAACCGTATTTGGATACATGGCTCGTCCTGAAACACCTGGTCGTGAACATTTCTTCGAATTTGTGACGGCTCATGGCCCCTTCGAGCTGACTGCCATCGTGTTAGCGGCCGGCGCCGGATTGCGCCTTGGGATGTCATGGATTGATACCGGCGGTAAAACTCGACTCGAATCTTTGCAAGAGGCGGGACGAAAAGTTCTGCCCGTTGTCGGAGCTATGATGGTACTCTTCTTCCTGGCGGCCTTGATCGAAGGATTTCTATCTCCTTCCGTAGCTCCCTACCCTGTCAAAGCTTCGGTAGCCATTCTGTCGACTATTCTGTTGATCATGTATTTCTTTGTTTTAGGCAATTCGCCCCAAGCGTTGAGATCTTTTCGTGAAACTTGACGAAACCTCCGTGACGATCCGAGAACGCACATGGTTGCAGATCATGGATCTGGCGCTGCGCGTGTGCGCTGAACACTGGCGAGCTATCGGGCTCACTTTTTTATTAGGCGCTTTTCCGTTGGCGATCCTAAACGACTTTCTGATATTACAACTCGTCGACTTTGAACTAGAACAAGACAGCTACTCGGAACATCTCGTTTTTATAGGCATTTCGACCTGCCTGGTGTGTATCCAAGCCCCGTTAGCCTCGGTGTTTACCATCGCGTTGCTGGGCCGCATTATGTTTCATGAGGCCCCAGATTTGAGACAACTCTTGCGACAAGTCATCAGACTGGCTCCCAGCTGGCTCATCCGACAAGGCATTCTACGAGTTAGTTTGGTGAGTTTGAGCGTATTGCCGCTCATGCCGCACAACAATCGGGCATTCGTCCTTTTGGTCATGACTCTGCTTGTGCTCTATGTAGGTATGGTACGATGCATCCGCCCTTTCTTGAACGAGGTGATTCTGTTGGAGCGACCCCAGCAGGCCTCGCACCAGGGTGAGTCTGTTTCATTCGGAAAACGCATGCAAAAACTACACATGGTCGAGCCAGGTGATCTGATCGCCCGTTTTCTGGCCAGTGCCGTTTTTGCCAGCATATTACCGTTCACCCTCATTGAACTATTTTGGTTCATATCGTGGATCGTCTCAGAAAACTTTGCGTGGAACATTGCGTTGACACGACTAGGAGTCCCGGTCGCCCTGTGGATCACAGCTGCTTTTTTTACCGTCGTCCGGTTTCTCGGATATTTGGATCGACGCACCCGAAACGAAGGCTGGGCAGTCAGCCTACAGTTACGAGCCGAATCACAACGTCTACTCAGTCAGGTTGGTAATTGAACCGTAGGTTCCTATCGATCAATCACAGCGCTCACCACATTGAAATCCCTATGTCAAATACGATCTTGACAAATCGTGTTGATCGTTGTCATTTCCTACCAACGATCAAGACCATCTGCTGGATTCTCTTGTTCGTGGTCATCATCAATACTTACCCTCTGTTGCATGCACAAGCGATCACGGACGAGTCAGTGCAGCAGGGCCAGCAAGCACTACAAGATTTGGGAGACGTACCTTGGTATGACCCTGCTGAGGACGACGTGCGCCAACTTAAGGAACCAAATAGATCGTGGTGGCCCGGGCTCACTGATAGATCAGGTTTCGGTAGTTTGTCAGGAACTCTCGAAATAGCGGCGTTGATACGCTACGCGGTATGGTCGGCTCTGGCAATCATCCTGTTGACACTTGTCGTGTTGCTGATTCGTCATATGCTTCGCCAAGAGTTCCCCGAATGGAAGATAGCTGGGGAAGCAAAGAACGAAGCGTCTGCCATGCACTCGCTTACCGAAAAGCTTCCCATTCCGATAGATACCAACGTGGGTAATTTCCTAACACATGCCCGACAACTTTACGAACAGCAACGATTTAGTGAAGCAATTATTTACTATTTCTGCTACCAACTGGTGGAATTGGATCATCGACAAATGATCCGACTGGCTCGTGGAAAAACCAATCGGCAGTACCTGCGCGAACTTCACGCTCACCGAGCTTTACAACCGCTTTTCCAACGCTCCATGATTGCTTTTGAGGATGTATTCTTTGGCAATCATGCCCTTAGCCGCGAACGTTTTGATGCCTGCTGGAATCAGCTCGCCGAGTTCGAACGGCTCACTCATGCCAACCCTGCAGGGACAAGCCTATGAGGCCTCACCTCACCATGCAAATCTGGGTGAGTCTTCTTGCCAGCACAACACTGCTGGGTGGATGTTCCGACTACATCAAAGATGACTACGGCGAGTCACGAGGCCACTCTGGCAAACAAAGCGTCAATGGCACGGCCGCACTTGTCGACATGTTTGAGCAAGCCGGGTGCAAGGTGAGACGTTGGAGTCGTATGTCGCCTCGATTGCAGAGCGCCGACGTGATCGTGTGGATTCCAGATTCCTTTTCTGCACCATCAGTCGCTCATCGACGGTTCGTTGACGAATGGTTACAGGACGATGCGGGTAGGACATTGATCTACGTCGGACGCGATTTTGACGCGGCCGTCGCCTATTGGGACATCATCAACGAGCGTGCCAAGCAGATTAGTGACCCAAAGAGTCGACAGTTTGACTCTAAACGACGGATCGCCACGACCAAACACACGGATGCCCGAGATAAGGATCACGGCGATGTTTACGGAGGCTGGTTCGTCGTGGACACCAGCGGACAGCGAGAACACATAAAAAAAATATCTGGCCCCTGGGCTACGTTGGTAACACCTGAAAACACTAACCTAGAAATCGGTCATTTTCTGGAAATACCTACGGTCGACCAACTACCGGCAGGGGCAGACGAAAAACTGATACCCAACACCAAAGTGTTGTTGTCAGTGAATGAAAAATCCCTCATCCAGCGAGTCTGGTATGACCATTGGGACAATAGCCAGATTATCGTGGTCAGCAACGGATCCTTCCTTCTAAATCTTCCCTTGGTAAATCACGAACACCGGAAGTTGGCAGCAAAATTGATCGATGATGTAGTTCATCGCGATCCGCCGCGTGTCCAAGAAGACGTAGTCTTTCTGGTTAGTTCCGGCAGCGGTCCGAAAGTTCACGATACAGAGCCAACCAGGTTTTCCGGAACCGGACTCAAAGCCTTCTTGTCATGGCCACTAGGTGCAATTCTGCTACACTTATTTGGCTGGGGCCTCATTTTCTGTGTCTGGAAGTTTCCGATTTTCGGCAAACCTGAAACACCGCAGGTGGAACCCACCGCCGATTTTGGGCAACATGTGACCGCCCTGGGACATCAGCTCCAACGCACAGGTAACTTGCAATACGCCCAAGAACAGCTGGCACATTACCACAGGACCTACAAGGAATGAATGAACCACCGACGGAGAACACTCCCTCTAGCCAAATCATCAAATTCCGTTGTGCTGGCTGCCAGAATTCCTTAAACGCCAACGTGTCGGACGTAGGAAGACAAGCGAAATGCCCACGCTGTGGAAGGGTACAACGCATCGCCGTCTCGTCCGAATCAGTCGTCGCTGATCACAATCCTGCAGTCCTGGCCGCGCCACCTTTGGCAACGACGGCACCACCCGATGCTTCTGCCGAGCCGACAACCCAAGCACCTTCAGAGCGCAGCAGGACAGAAGATTTTCCACATGCACCGCCACCGCCTGTCGTTGCCGCACCAGTCTCCGCTCCTGCACCGGCTCACGATACCCCCACCAAGCGATTGTTCGACCGCATGGTAGCCGAAATCGCCAAGATTTACGTTGGCCAAGACGAATTGGTCTTAGGGACATTGGTGGCACTATTCTCTGGAGGTCACGTACTCATCGAGAGCGTACCTGGCCTGGGTAAAACGCTGTTTGTCCGTACTCTCGGTCGAGCCTTAGGCTGTGAATTCGGGAGGATTCAGTTTACCGCAGACTTGATGCCATCCGACATTACTGGTGCACCAATCTTCGATATGAAAACGCAAGATTTTCGTTTTCGACCTGGACCTGTCTTCACACAATTCCTCCTGGCCGACGAAATCAATCGTTCTCCAGCCAAGACTCATGCAGCTCTGCTGGAAATCATGCAAGAAAACCACGTCACCATTGATGGAACCAGCCATTCTTTGAATCGTCCCTTTCTGGTCATGGCAACTCAAAATCCGATTGAATCAGAAGGCACTTACAATCTACCCGAAGCTCAACTCGACCGGTTCATGTTCAAGCTGGTTGCCCATTACCCTACCGAACAAGAAGAAGCATCGATTTTGAAACTCCATAGTCTGCAGCGAGACATGGACGAAAGGTTGGAAGAATTAAACGTCATCACCTGTCCACAGGAGATTATGGAGATGATTACGTCCAACTCCAAGGTTCGGATTGATGACCGCCTGGTAAACTATGTCAATCAGCTGGTAAGGCTCACTCGCGAATGGCCACAGCTACACATGGGAGCGTCCCCTCGAGCAGGATTGGCACTGATGCAAGGTGCCCGCACATTAGCAGCTTTTTATGGACGTGATTACGCCGTACCTGACGATGTGGTGCAAATCGCACTTCCGGCATTGCGCCATCGCGTCATACTAAGTGCCGAAGCTGAAGTCGAAGGCCATGGCGTCGACGAATTATTGCAACAGCTCATTGCTTCGGTCGAAGTCCCTCGGATGTAGGATCATGGACTTAGGTTGGTTAGATTGGTCAATCACGTTCGTACAGAACCATCCGTTATGGTTGGCTTTTTTTCCTCTGCCACTCTTCCTGATTGCCGCCATTTGGCAGATCTTTCCACACAAACCTTTGGTCCTGCTGGCCGGAGTTCCACCGTTATTGTCGTTTGGCCTCTTCGCCAGCCACGAAGTGCTTTGGATCTTAATCTCTCTCGACCTGGCATTGGTAGGTACGGCTTTGTTGGACCTATCGACCATGGCTCGCCCTTCGGCAATTTCCGCACAACGGCAATCCGGACGAATCGCATCGCTTGGGTCTCGTCACCAAGTCGTCTTGGAGATTTCGAATCACACTCAGCGCCTCCTGACGATCTGGGTGCGTGATGATGCCCCCCCAGAATCTCATCCGGAACCAGCAGAGTTTCCTCTAATGCTGGCTGCACAGACTCGCCAAACGGTCGAGTACTCCATCAAGCCTCCCATTCGAGGGCAATTGAAACTATCGTGTTTACATTTACGTGTGCGCAGTACCCTTGGCCTGTGGCAACGATACGTGAACCTGCCCTTGGAGTCTGTAATCGATGTGTATCCCGATCTGAAACAATTGTCCGAATATGAATTGCTGGCACGAACAAACCGACTCAGTTTAATCGGTGTCCGGCGCACGCGAAAAGTTGGACAGGACAATGAATTCGAACGGTTGCGCGACTATTCATTGGATGACAACTACAAACATATCGACTGGCGTGCCACCGCGCGTCGCAACAAATTAACGGTCAAAGATTTTCAATCTAATCAATCACAACGCCTCATCTGTGTTTTGGATTGTGGCCGCATGATGGTGAATTCGGACGGTGGATTGTGCCTATTGGACCATGCATTGAATGCTGTCCTCATGCTGAGTTATGTGGCGCTGAGCCGTGGCGACTCGGTAGGTCTCTTGTCTTTCTCAGATTCGATACATTCTTATGTCCCTCCCCATAGCGGAAGGATGCAAATGAATCGTTTGCTGCACGCGTCCTTTAACCGATTTCCGCGACTTGTAGAATCTCGTTACGATGAGGCATTTTTGTATTTGGCTCGCCACTGCCGGCGACGATCGCTCGTGATCATGATCAGCAATTTGATTGATGAAGTGAATGCAGCGCAGGTTGTCGACTACCTATCGACACTCGTAGGGCATCACCTGCCGTTGGGGGTATTACTCCGAGACCGTCAGCTATTCGACGCAGCAGATCAACCGTTGACTGATGCTGGAACAATCTTTCGCGCTGGCGCTGCGTCCGAAATCATCAATTGGCGTCACCAGGTCCTCACCGACCTACAACACCGAGGCGTGCTGGCGATGGATGTATTCCCAGAACAACTCGCCACACCACTTGTCAATCGCTACCTGGACATCAAAGCCAGACATCTGCTGTAGATGGTAAGCTGAGCCTGGAGCCTCATCTCACGGCTGATTGAAGCGTCGCTAGAATTCGGGCTGTTCTTCACGGACGTACTTTAAAGCTCGCTCACACTGTTGTGCAAGTGAGCGAAAACGACGCACGTCACCTCCACGGTCTGGGTGAAGTTCTTGAGCCAACTGACGATAAGCCTGTTTGACTTCTTCCTCCGTACAAGGCGCCCGCAAACCCAATGCTTTCAAGCATCGAGGTGTCTCGTTCCGGGCCCAGCGAGGCATTTCGGGAAGATAATCTGTTACGACAATCAAGGCTCGCCTTAAGCTGCGCAGATATGTTCGAAAATCGATTACGGCGAAGATATAACCCAATACGGGCAGGCCAACAACGACAAGTAGAAAAAAGAAAATCGTCGATGTATCAATGGAATCGGGCCAAGTTGGACGAGTGTAGTCGGACATGCTGCAAACTCGGCACTGAGCCTTCGATTGATTGTAAATCGTACGCCGACAAACGGAAGACACAAAACGAAGAGAACCAACAAAAACCGATCAGGATTACCCTACGCGGTGTATCAACCAGTGTGTCTTGAAGCTGACTCAGCTGCCCGGTTCCAAACATGCGGCTGTGGTGGGCCGCCAGAATTCAACTCGATGGCTTCTCCAAAGTAATGTTGGCGAGCCTCCGGATGTTGGATCACCTGATCGGGAGTTCCGTGACAGAGCATTTTGCCATCTCGAACCACGTAGCTTCGGTCGGTAATGGCTAATGTCTCACGGACTTGATGGTCCGTGATCAAAATCGAAATACCCTGATCACATAAATTGCGAATAATCTGCTGGATGTTATCGATGGTGACGGGATCAATTCCTGTAAACGGCTCATCCAATAAAATAATCTCCGGATCCGTGACCAACAAACGAGCGATTTCCAAGCGGCGCCGTTCACCTCCAGATAACGATTGGGCCTTCGATTTTCGAACTTTTTCGATATTGAAATCGTGTAACAATTCATCGCAACGCGCCTTGCGAGTTTTCCGGTCGATCCCCAGCATCTCCATCATCGCCAGCAAGTTTTGCTGAACAGTTAAGGCACGAAAAACGCTCGACTCCTGAGCCAGATACCCCATACCACCATCGCGCGCTCGTCGGTACATAGGCCAATCCGTAACATCCATATCGTTTAGGATTACGCGCCCTTCCTCTGGTGGGATCAAACCACACGCCATTCGGAAGCAGGTGGTTTTTCCGGCACCATTGGGACCCAACAGCCCCACGATCTCACCACGTTCTACTCGGAAATCGACACCATCGACGACGCGGCGACGTCCGTATGACTTAACAAGCCCACAAACCTCAAAAATGGCCATCGTTTTCCTCCTTGAATCAAACACATGATGAACGTGTATGAATGGGCAAATGTCGTGAACCACAAGCCCACCCGGAGCTCATCGCACAAACCCCATGCGCGGGATGTTCGGGCAGAACGGGAAAATATCCGCTCGTGAGTGCGGCCAGTAGATGAACAACGCCTTGCCAATCAACAGATCACGGTCTACCCAATGAGGATCCGACTCGCTCTTGCGCCACAAGCGGCTATCCTGGCTCGCCGGGCTGTTGTCGCCCAAAACGAAAAACTCGTCATCTGCCATCGCAAACGTGACTCCACCCGGAGTATCACGAAGTGGGCTAACGCGATTCGTCATGTTCACCGAAACATAGTAAACATCACGGTAAACACGCAAAGCCTTTACCGTGAGGGATGTGTTTTGCGCTCCGATACCGGCTGGCCATCGGTCCCCTTCTTGAGGATCGTGATTGTCGAGCGGTGCATAAGCCGTCTCATCGTCAAACGAAACCACTTTCCCATTCACCCATAACAACAGTTGGTCATCACAATTGGAAAGCATCACACGATAGCTTCCACGCCCTTGAACCGAAGTGGAAGCTATCCGTTCCGTCCCATCGACTTCCCCCGCCTCATTCACAAATGATATCTCACCATCATTGATAGAGAGTCGGGCTTGACCTGTCGATAGATCAAACTGGCAACGAAAACGGTGTCCGCCTTCTATCAATTCTAACGATACGTTTCCGGCTGCTTGCTCTACTTCCAGTTCGGCTTCCAGCGCCAAATCGCCTACCCAATGAATCGGACGAGCGGCTCGGTCTCCGAATTGCGTGTTCGACTCGTTGTACTCATAGTGATCAAACACGTATTGAGGGCGGACTCGCTCCGTCGGAATCCGGCCTTGCAAAGTCCCTCGTTCAATACGGCTCCACAGATCGTAATCAGGGTCTCGAGGCGAATACGCTCCATAACGAATCCATGCCGGCGTTCCCGCCTTCCCCCCTTGAAAATTCCACTTTTGACGAGATCGAGTGGATTGGCGTTTGTCTGGTAATTGTTCTTCGGTCCACCCTGTCCCTGACGACTCGCCCCCATCACTCTTCTGCCAACGTGTCGGCCAACCAGCTGCCAACAACGAACCGGGACAGTATTGGTTGTCGTGGACCAACTGCAGCATCGCTAGAAGTTTATGAGGTGATTTGCGCGCAATACGAAACTCTGACACCGCTTCTCCATTCTGATTGTCGGCGAAAAACACATCACCATGCTCGATATGAATCACTTCATTCGGCAAACCCACCAAACGCTTGATGTAATTCATCTTGGCGTTTCCGGGATACTTAAACACAATCACGTCCCATCGTTCTGGGTCGCCAATTTGGTAGGAAAATTTACTGACAAGAATACGATCGCCATTGTAGGTTCGTTCCTTACGTCGATGACGATTTCTCTCACTTTTGGCGTGGCAGTCCATCACATACCCACACATCGGACAGCGGCACTGTACGATGGCTTTCGGACCATACCTGTTATCAGCATTCTCGTCGCTGGCGCTAGCCCGGTAGTTGTTTCCGCATTGCCAGCAAAAAACGTCCTTGTGCCGCCCCATCAAGGTTGGCGCCATTGAGCCAGTGGGGATCACAAAAGCCTCTGCTTCGAAGGTTCGGAACAGAAAAGCAAGAATAAAGGCCACCACAATGGATTCGACCGTTTCACGTGTGCTTTTACTGGCCCAAAAACCCGGATTAGCAGGTGTGCTTGACCGGCCGGATTTGGTTGAGAACGAGGACAGCTTCGCGGACTTCGGTTTGTTTCGTTTGGTGTTCATGGCATCAGGGAATATAGCGAAAATTGCGACCGCAAGGAATGCAAGATCAGACCATCTGAGAACATCAACCAGGCCGACGTGAAAACCTCAAAGCCTTTCCTAGTAACAACTTGCGACTCAAGGGACAAACCTCGTGCCGCTGCCTGCTATCGACCGACACGGACGGATTGTCGCCGAGGGCAAAATACTCATCCGGACCTAAACTACGTGCCATCGACCATGGATGGTTCGCATCTTGAGGATCGAGAAAATAAATGTCTCTCCAGATTCGTATGTTTTCGATCCTTACGGCAGCCCCGGCACCAGCAAAGCGGATAGGCCGGGAGCTACTGACTCCTGCAAAAGATGCTGTCTTTTGCTGCTCCGACATGATGACCCTGCCATCGATTGCCAATACGATTCGACCATCAAATATCGCGAATTCCACGAGGATATCGCTGAGGGACCCAGGATAATCGGCGGTCCCAACTGTCTCAAGATCCGTCGAAACTTCCGACGCCGACTGCAGAAGCGTGATCTTTCCAGCACTCGACACGATGCAAACCGTGATTCTCCCTTTCGCAGTTTCCACCTGACAAGCGGTCCAAGCATCAGCCGTCAGGAATAACTGCCATTGGATCAACAAGTCGTTCACATAATGCCTACGAGCTGATGACAGCAGATCAAAGGCCAGGCCATCATCGATCGGCGACTCGAGCTCTTGCGAACTAGAGATGTTTGATACATCGATATGACGATAGGCAATCCAGTCAGCCTGTTGAACTTTTGTAGCAACGGTACGTTTGCTTTCATTGATAGCATCCTTTCCGCCTTCACAGCGCAAGCCATCCGGGACAACTTGCCAACGCGTGTTCATTTCAACGGGCACCCAACGATCGGGTGATTTGGTACGTTGAGCTCGGAATCGGTCGTCGTAGACTGGAACGGCCATGTCTCGAAACTGCTGCAAACTGCGTGTCGGACGAAGACCGTCCACCAGCACATCTCCCGCGACAATCGACACAACTTCTCCAGGAAGTCCCACGATACGCTTCATCTCCAACGATTCAAGACCGTTGTTCGATCGAAACACGACGGTCTGCCAACGGGTCGGACGTTCCTCCGGCCTCCACGCTCGCACATCAATCGCATCACCACGCGATAGCCGTCTTGGCAAGTCACCAAGTTCATGTGCACAGTTTGGACATCTCAATGGTGTCGCAACAGTGAGTAGACTGGTATCTAGATGTAAATGATATCCACAGTCGTCACAAGGAAACTCGATGTGAGGCCCAAGCCAATGAGGAGCCATCGAGCTGCTGACAATCCGATGCACAGGGCGCTGCAGCACCCACATCACCCCAACAGTGGCCGCAATCGTGATCAGCAAAGCCAACGTCCAGCCGGCCAGCAGGCGTCTCGATAACAATTGGGACACACACATTTCGGCAGAGAATACGTCTATGGGACGGAGTACATAGAACCTGCGATGATCATAGATATTTCACGTATGGCCAAACACTTCACAGGATTCTTGTTAGGTGGATCCGAATCCGGGTAACGCAAAAACTTATCAGCCAACCCGATCCGGATTTTCATGACAGGGTATCGCTTCGCCAAAGGTATTACAATCAATTCATCGGTGCCACGTTTGTACCTTTGCGTTAAATGGATTCAGACTTCCACAACGGTAATATCCTGGAAGTGATTTTAACACGCAAACCCATGAGATTTTCCGGACTAGCCATCGCCTCCCTTGTCCAGCACAGCCATAAATGCTTTCTGAGGAATGTCGACTTGCCCCACAGACTTCATCCGCTTTTTACCTTCCCTCTGCTTGGCCCACAATTTCCGTTTGCGGGTAATGTCACCACCATAACACTTGGCGGTCACGTTTTTTCGCATAGCAGGTTTTGTTTCGCGTGCGATGACTCGTGACCCAATCGCCGCCTGGAGTGCGACCTCGAACATATGGCGTTCAATTTCTTCCTTGAGTTTTTTTACGACAACTCTTCCTCGACGTTCCGCATCGCGCCGATCACAAATGATCGCCAACGCATCTACCTTGTTACCGTTTACCAAGACATCTACGCGTGTCATATCGCCCGCGCGATAATCCACAAATTCATAATCCATCGTGCCGTATCCTCGTGTGGCACTTTTCAACTTGTCGTGTAGATCATAAATCACCTCGGCCAGAGGCATTTCATAAGTCAACATGGCCCGCGTTGGAGACAGGTATTCTGTATTCATCAACACACCACGACGATCCTGACATAGCTTCATCACCGCACCGATTTGTTCTGTTGGCATCACCAGAGCCACTTTGACGATCGGTTGTCGAAACTCGTCAATCTCTCCAGCATCAGGTACCTCTTGGGGCT